>DXBX01000065.1 GCA_019116285.1 Candidatus Bacteroides merdigallinarum | reverse complement strand
GTCAGAGAATTCTTCGCCATATCCAAATGTCCCGGATGCGGTCATCACGGGGTTTTTCATTTGTAATTCACCTATGTTTACACTTAAATCTGCCATAACAACTTGTTTATATTGAATACAGGACCTTCTTTACATACACACAAATGGCCTTCGGTGGTGTTTTCCACGCAACACAGACACGCTCCTACGCCACACGCCATCTTGTTTTCCAAGGATACTTCACACTCCACGCCTTTGCTTTTGGCATATTTTGCCACCGCCATCATCATAGGTTTAGGACCGCACGTGTAAATCTTTTCGAAATTCTTCCGAGTCAAAATAGAGTGCTGTGTGACGTATCCGCGCTCGCCTTGGCTGCCGTCTTCGGTGGTGACATACACCTCGCCATATTGGGCGAATTGCTCCAGCTGAAGCAGGTCTTCGACACTGCGCGCGCCCAGCAAGAAAGTGGGGTGACTGCCGCTTTGAGCTAGCTGTTCACCCAGGTAGAGCATCGGTGCTGTGCCTACGCCTCCGCCTATCAGCAGCACATTGTCTGAGGCTTTGCAAGGCATTGTGAAGCCATTTCCCAGAGGAAGCACTACGTTGATCAGGTCGCCAGATTTTGCCTCGCCCAGGCGCCTCGTACCGTCTCCTACGAGCTGTATGAGGAACCATACCTCGTTCTTCTCCCTGTCTACGTAGTTGATGGAAATGGGCCGGCGCAGGAAGGTGGTGGGCGACCCGTCCACACGGATTTCCGCAAACTGACCGGGTCGCATTTCGGGAAGTGCTTCCGGCGAAGTCAGCTTCAGCAATACATAGTGGTCGTGCAACCGGATGTTTTCGGTCACCGCCAAGTCTAAGATGTATTTCTTCATATATAACACACATTAATCGGTTTTCGGGGCAAAGATACGCCAATTTTGCTGAATCTGCCGGCTTTGCCTGCTCAATTTGAAGGTTTGAAGGTCTCATACGTATTGTCATCGAAGAAAATACGTATTTCGGTGATTTTCCGTGGAGGCCTTTCTTTGTATATAATTTCTTGTCTTACAACCTCTTTAGGGGCGTTTTGACCTATTTCTAATGGCATTTCCTTGCGATTTTCCGCATCCATCGGTGTCCCGGACGGATTTATCGCATTCTCGGCGAATAAAGGGTAGTCCTTATCGGGCTCGGTGAATGCAGGAGTGGGCTCATTGGAGTCGTTGCTCATCGTACCTTTTCCGGCAAGCAGCCACTCCAAATTGATGTCTCCATAGCGTTGATGTACGCGCAGCACCAATTCTACACTGGGTTTGTTTCTCCCGCTCAAAATGTGGGAGATGGTGGCTTGGGAAGCGCCAATGCTTTCGGCAAAGGCTCCGGCCGTGAGCTTCTCCCGATCCATAATCATCTTGAATCTGTCTTTTATCTCTTCCATAAAGCCTATTTACATCTACAAATGTTATTTGCTAAGAGATTACAAAGGTATAATTTATCATTTACATTTGCAAATTACATCCATACAATTACATCTAAACAAATGTATTGTTTTATTATTACAGATATAAAGGATAGTTGTAATTCAGGTATGAATAGATGTAATGTTTACTTTATCAAATACGTATAATATATTGATAATCTGATATAAATAATATATTGTTATAGGTATTAATCGGCTATTTTACAATTGTATCGCTATTTGTTCAGCAATATATCATTCTTATCTTGATATAAATTGGATAGAAATCTGAAGGATAGATGATTAAACAAGGTTGTATTTGTGGTAAATATACGGCTGTTTACATACGTATCTCATTGATTCTCTGAGGTTACATCTGTTAATCACACTTGTATAATTACTTTTCTTATGTATTTGCTTTACATTTGTATTTCTTACACTTACAAATATAAATGCTAAAATATAACAAATGAAATTCAGAGAAAGAAATAACGGGGAAGTTTGGGACTTATCTTCTTTCATTTCGCAAGCTTGTGTTGTAGTCGATGAGTAAGAAAAGGCTACAAGGATTTTTAGTATGAGATTGTTTCGTGCGGGATATTCTTCCTAAGGAGTCTTCGAGCTTGTGATAGGAAGCTTTGTCACCTGCTGAGTTGAACGCTTGCGAACTTAAATGGGCTATAGAAGTGATCAACTGAGCACTGTCCGAGCCGTCAGTTGAGCACTACCCCCAGCCGTCAGTTGACCACTCGGGAAGCCGTCAGTTGATCTTTCGGGAAGCCATCAGTTGAGTGCTTGAAATGATAACGCCTGAGAATCGTCTATTTCCGGTTGAGTCTTACTTGGCTCCGGATTACGCGATTCTCAGGCGTTTTAAAAAGAAAGGTATTTTGTGCAGAAAATTCAGTGCAGGATCTTGAATACAAGCTCGCGGAGGATGTCTCCATCGGTGGCCGATGAGTTGCGCACGCCTTTCGAAGCGGCATCAGCGTATCGGATCTCGTGAATGATGTGCATCGTCTTCACGCCGCTATACCGCCGCATCGCATTCATATACTCGCGGGCTTGCCAAGGACTCTTCAAACTTAAGAAAGATGCGATGCCTTGCTCTGACTTTTCGGGCGCATAATAGGCTAACATCAGGTTGGAGAAGAAGCCGAAAAGTAAGGATAAAGTCATTTGAATGGGATTGGTTTTCGGATTTTCTTCAAAATATTTCACGATGCGGTTGGCCTTCAGCACATCTTTTTCGATGAGGGCGGCGCGGAGCTCGAAGTTGTTGTAGTCCTTGCTGATGCCGATGTTTCGCTCTATCTGTTCGGGAGTGATTCGTGTCTGATTTTTTGGAAGGGTGATGATGAGCTTTTCCATCTCTCCGGTCAGGCGGCTCAGGTCGGTGCCCACGAAATCGGCCAGCATCGAGGTGGCCTTGGGCTCCAGGTCGATGCCACGGCGTTTCATATAAGTATTTATGAATGCCGGGAGTTGGCCCTCTTTCAGCTTCTTGGATTCAAAGAGGACGCCTTTCTTCTCTATCTCGGCGGCCAGCTTCTTGCGTCTGTCCAGCACGCCGTGCTTGTGGCAAAACACCAGGATGGTGGACGGCTGGGGCTTCTGGAGATAGTACGAGAGTTCTTCCAATCCGCGGAGTGCCTGCGCCTCCTTGACAATGACCACCTGGTGTTCGGACATCATCGGATAGCGTTTGGCGGCGTTGATGATGGTGGCAATGTCCACATCCGCACCGTAGACGATGGTTTGATTGAACTCCTTCTCCATCTCGGTCAGGACGTGCTCGGCGATGTAGTCGGCTATGACATCAATATAATAAGGTTCTTCGCCCATCAGGTAGTAGATGGGTGCATAGTGCTTGGCTTTCAGCTCTTTCAGGATATCCTCGCAGGTGATTTCTTGTTTGGCCATAGTTTGCTGGGGTTGATTTAATCCCTGCAAAAATACGGAAATTCAGAGGAATACAAAAAAACGAGGCCTCCTTTTATCATCAGGAAGCCCCGTTTTTCATTTATCATTTTTAATTTTCAATTCTCAATTCTCCATTCTCCATTCTCAATTCTCCATTTACTTGTACTCCGCCCACGACTTGATTTGCAGGTCGTCCACCGACATCGTGCAGAAAGCATTGATGAAGGCACTGGCGAGGCGTGCGTTGGTAATCAAGGGTATGTTCAGGTCGATGGCGGCGCGGCGTATCTTGTAGCCGTTGCTCAATTCGCCCGACGTGAGGTTCTTGGGGATGTTCACCACCATATCTATTTCCTTGCGGTGCAGCATATCCAACGCCTGAGGCTGACCCTCCTCGCTCGGCCAATAGACGCGGGTATTCTCCACGCCATTCTCCGTGAGGAACTTGGACGAACCGCCCGTAGCATAGAGCTTATAGCCCTTCTTCTGGAGCTGGCGGGCCGCCTGGAGCATCTCCACCTTCTGCTTCGTGCCGCCCGTGGAGAGGAGGACGCTCTTCTCCGGGATGCGCTGGCCCACGGAGAGCATCGCCTTGAGGATGGCGCAGTTGGTGTCATCGCCTAGGCAACCTACCTCGCCCGTGGAGGCCATATCCACGCCCAGGACGGGGTCGGCCTTCTGCAAACGGTTGAAGGAGAACTGACTGGCCTTGATGCCCACGTAGTCCAGGTCGAACAGGTTCTTGTCCGGCTTCTCTACGGGGAGGCCCAGCATCACCTGGGTGGCCAGTTCGATGAGGTTAATCTTCAGCACCTTGCTCACGAAGGGGAAGGAACGCGAGGCGCGGAGGTTGCACTCAATGACCTTGATGTCGTTGTCCCTAGCCAGGAACTGGATGTTGAACGGGCCGGAGATGTTCAGCTCGCGGGCTATCTCACGGCTGATGCGCTTGATGCGGCGCACGGTCTCCACGTACAGCTTCTGCGGGGGGAACTGGATGGTGGCGTCGCCCGAATGCACGCCGGCAAATTCGATGTGTTCGCTGATGGCGTAGGCAATGATTTCGCCGTCCTTTGCCACGGCATCCATCTCCACCTCCTTGGCGTGCTCGATGAACTGGCTCACTACCACGGGATGCTTCTGGCTGACGTTGGCGGCCAACTGGAGGAAACGCTCCAGTTCCTCCTGGTTGGAGCAGACGTTCATCGCTGCACCGGACAAGACATAGCTGGGACGCACCAACACGGGGAAGCCTACCTTCGCCACAAAGGCGTTGATGTCCTCCATCGAAGTCAGCGCGCTCCACTCCGGTTGGTCCACGCCGATGCGGTCCAGCATGGCAGAGAACTTGTCGCGGTCTTCGGCATTGTCGATGCTCTTGGCACTGGTGCCGAGGATGGGCACGCGCTGGGCATCAAGGCGCATGGCGAGGTTGTTGGGGATTTGTCCGCCCGTGGAGACGATGACCCCGTGCGGGTTCTCCAGTTCGAGGATATCCATCACCCGCTCGAAGGTCAGTTCATCGAAATAGAGGCGGTCGCACATGTCGTAGTCGGTCGATACGGTCTCCGGGTTGTAGTTGATCATCACGCTGCGGTAGCCCTCCTTGCGGATGGTGTTCAACGCCTGCACGCCGCACCAGTCAAACTCCACAGAGGAGCCGATGCGGTAGGCACCCGAGCCCAGCACCACGATGCTCTTATGGTCGCCCAGATAATGCACGTCGTTGTCCGTGCCGCTGTATGTCAGGTAGAGGTAGTTGGTCTGCGCGGGATATTCGGCAGCGAGGGTGTCTATCTGCTTCACCACGGGCAGGATGCCGCGGCTCTTGCGGTGGCGGCGTATCTCCAGGCTGGCCTGCTCGATGTC
>DXBX01000064.1 GCA_019116285.1 Candidatus Bacteroides merdigallinarum | reverse complement strand
GGCAGATCGGTATTCCCGGTGCGTGGGTTCAAATCCCACCATCTCCGTTTTTTGGAAAATCCTCGTGTCGCTGGTTCGATTCCGGCTCTGGGCATTGTGTATGTATCACTAAAATTACACATGGATATGGAGCATTAGCTCAGTTGGTAGAGCAAAGGACTGAAAATCCTTGTGTCCCCGGTTCGATTCCTGGTGACACCACAGAAGAGAGAGCTGCAGCGATGTAGCTCTCTTTTTTATTAACCCACATAACAAATCCCTATACCCCATGACGAAATACGCCTCTTTCCGACTATCCTTGTTATTGCTTATCTTGTTATCCATTCCAACCGGGCTCAAAGCAAGTATCGGCTGGAGTAGCTTCATTATCAACTTCAACAAGAAGCAATACGGGAACGGAGCCCAAACGTGGCAGATTGCTCCCTATGAAAACCATTGGACCTACTTCGCCAACAAGAACGGGCTACTCCAGTTTGACGGAGATAACTGGCAAGTCTTTTCCTTGGACAACTCTTTGGATGTACGCTCCGTCTTTCCCTCCACCAACCACAAACGGATTTATGTAGGCGGCGTCAATGAAATCGGCTACTTCCAGCCCAATCCTGCAGGCGAACTTGATTACCACAGCCTATCGGATACATTGGAAGCGCCTATGCACTACCTTGGCAATGTGTGGGGAGTGCATGAGGTAGATAATATACTCTACTTCCTAGGAGATGAGAAGATCCTAAAACTGCTGAACGGAGAATACACACTTATCAACACGGGATGCAAGATAGACTGCTCGGACCTGGTGAACGGAGTACTTTACCTGGGCACGGACAAAGGCATCCGCCTACTGGTGGGTAACGAATTGTTTCCTTTGAATGGTGCCGAGCCGCTGACCTCCAAACGTATCCGGGGCGTTGTCCCCTACGAGCAAGGCGTATTGATAGCCACAGCCTTTCACGGACTATTCTATTATAATGGACACAGCCTGGAACCTTTCCTTACCGGTGCAGAAGACTTCATGCGCCGCAATGAAGTCTTCTGCATCACCCGAAAAGGAAACCGCATCGCCTTGGGCACCGTCCACAACGGCATCATGCTGATAGACTGCACCACCAAGGAACTGACCTTCTTCAACGAAAACAACGGCCTCCAAAACAACACCGTCCTCTCCGTAGCCTTCGACGAAACGGGCAATCTATGGGCAGGCCTGGACAACGGCATGTCCTATGTCTGCCTGGCTTCCCCCTTCACCAATCTGTATTCCCGCCCCAATCACGGCACCGGATACACGGCAGCCGTCAAGGGAAACCGTCTTTATCTGGGGACCAATCGTGGCTTAATCTACACCCAATGGCCTACCCAACGGGACAAAGGATTGCCGGAAATCCACGATGTGGCCGGATCGAGCGGACAAGTCTGGAACTTATGCCACATCGACGGAGAACTGTTCTGCCTGCACGACCGTGGCATTTTCCGGGTAGATGACACTTCCTTAACCCGCATCACTGATATATCCGGCACATGGACCTGCCAACAGGTTATGGGACACCCGGACCTAATGTATGTCGGAACCTACAACGGTATCTACCTGCTAAAGAAGACCGGGACAGAGTGGCACAAAATCTGCAAGATAGAAAACCTCAGCCAATCGGCACGCATGTTCGAACAGGAAACCGCCCGTATTCTGTGGCTTTACGCTACGGACCATATCGCACGTATCGAACTGAGCGAAGACCTGACGAACGCCCTTTCCATCAAAGAATACTATCCCCAAGACGGATTTCCCGCCAAACGGCAAGTCTATGTGAGCAAAGTAAAAGGCAAAATCTACTTCCCGACACCAGCCGGTGTCTACCGGCACAACCCATCCACCGACCGTATGGAACCTTGCCTCGAAATGGACAGCCTACTGAACGGCTCTATCCCCTACCGATATATCACAGAACAGGGCAATCGCCTGATTGCCTTAAGCCCTTATGGCATCTATATCTCCGACTTGGACACCGCCGGTCACGTCACCGACAAACACATATACCTGATTCAGACTCCTTTGCCAGGATTGTCGCCCGATCAAGAATCCCTCATTCCCCTATCCGACTCCCTGATGATACTGCCCAACGAGGAAGGCTTTGCCCTCTTCAACCTCCCCACCGGAATGCAGAAACCTGTATCAGGACTTCCCTCGGGAGTCAAGAGCATGTACCTCTCCTATCCGAAAGACTCATTGGTCTACAAGGCCAATTTCTTAGTCCACAAAGAAGCACCGGCCATCCATTACACCCATAATTCCGTACGCTTTGAATATTTCGTCCCGTTCTTCCTACAGAACAATGAGGTGCAGTTCCAATACCGACTGAATAATGGGAACTGGTCTACTCCCAGCGATATAGAGACAAAAGAATACAGCAACCTGCATGAAGGCACCTACACCTTCGAACTCCGGACTCTTTTCCCAGACGGCACTTCCACGACAGATGCGGTATCATTCGAGATTCTTCCGCCCTGGTATCGCTCCTGGCCGGCCTACATTGGCTACCTATTCATGCTGATCGCCTTGGTATGGGGGCTTATCCGCTGGGACACCATCCGCATGAGCCGCAAGCAGAAACAGGCCGTGGTAGAAAAGGACTTGGAAATGCAGAAGATGGAACAAGTGTATGAAGCCGAAAAAGAGAAGCGTGAAAAACAAATCATACAGCTGGAAAAAGAAAAGCTGGAGCACGATCTGCAACATAAAAGCCAGGAAATGGCCAATTTGATGATCAACTTCACCCGCAAAAACGAGATGCTGAACGAAATCAAGGCCGAAATCATGAAAGTGGCCGCCACACTGAAAGGCGAAAACGCCCGCGAAACCAAGCGACAACTAATCACGCTCAATGGAAAAATAGATTCGAACATCCAAAGCGACGAAGTCTTGAAACGCATTGAGGAACAGTTTGACCTGTTGCACAACAATTTCATGAAGCGGCTTCACGAACGCCATCCCGACCTGTCGAACAACGAGCGCATGATGTGTGCCTACCTGAAGATGAACCTCTCCACCAAAGAGATTGCCCCCCTGCTGAATATCTCGGTCCGTGGCGTAGAAACCATGCGCTACCGCCTCCGCAAAAAGCTGGGTTTGGAGCGAGAGGACAGCCTGACGGACTACCTGAACAACCGACTGTAATCTCCATTCCTCCGGACAGAAACAGCCATACCGCTGCTCCCGTTCGTCGATACCGGTGCAGGTATTCGTCGATACCGATGCAGGTATTCGTCGGTATTGACGCACATACCCGCCCGCCCCTTCACCTTCCCCCATTAACAGCCTCTAAAATTCAGGAAAGGACGTATAAATTCACTTTTATGTTCTATAACATATATTTGGCGTATCTTGCGAAGTACATCTTATGTACTAATTTACAAATACTTACTTAATATCGAAGTACACTTGACGTATATGAATAATCTTTTTGACGTAGTTGCGAATTGTATTTTTTCATTGACCTAAATCAATTCTGCCTACATTTGCGATGCTCTTTGAGGGCAATTAGTGAATCGTTAATCTTAATACAGTTAAACTTATGAAAAAGCTGTTGTCAGTTTTATTCTTGCTAAGCCTTACCTTGGCTTCTGTATACGCCCAAGATATACAGGTAAAAGGTACAGTGGTGAGCGGGTCGGATGATTTCCCGCTGCCCGGTGTGAACGTGGTAGTAAAAGGTACTACCAAAGGTGTGATTACCGATCTTGACGGTAACTTTACGATTTCCGTTCCTTCCGATGCGGTGTTGACTTTCACCTACATTGGTTTTAAGACCCAAGAAGTGGCCGTAAACGGAAAAACGACTCTAAATGTTGTGTTGGATGAAGACACGGAAACGCTGGAAGAAGTAGTCGTAGTGGGCTACGGTGTCCAAAAGAAGAGCGTTGTGACAGCCTCTATCGCCAAGGTTTCCGCAGACGACCTGGAAAACAAAGCCCCTGTCCGCATGGATAACGCCTTGAAAGGTCTGGCTGCCGGCGTGGATGTCACCTCGGCTTCCGGTCAGCCGGGTGCCAGTCCCCGCGTACGTATCCGCGGTATCGGTACCATCAACAACAGCGACCCGCTGTACATCGTGGACGGCATGCCCATCAGCGGCGGTCTGGATTTTGTGAACCCCAACGACATCGAGTCCATCGAGGTGCTGAAAGACGCCGCTTCCGGTGCCATCTACGGTGCGCGTGCCGCCAACGGTGTCATCCTGGTGACGACCAAGAAAGGCAAGCTGGGCAAGACCAGCATCAACTACAACTTCTCTTACGGCTGGCAAAGTGCCTGGAAACGTCGTGACGTAACCTGCGCCACAGATTATGCCATCCTGCAGAACGAGAAGTACATGAATGGCGGCCAGGCTCCCTTGTATGCCGACCCCTATAACCTGACGGACATCAACGGCAACCCCGTGACCGGCTTCGGCACGGACTGGCAGGATGCCGTGTTCAACGACGGTGCACCGGTGGTGAACCACGACGTGACCATCAGCGGTGCCACGGAGAAGGTGAACTACTACCTCTCCCTGGGCTACTACTCGCAGGAAGGTATCGTCGGCGGTAACTACGGCCAGTCCAACTACGATCGTCTGACGCTCCGCTCGAACACCTCTTATAATCTGATAGACGCCTCGAAAGAACGCTCCTTCCTCAACAAGTTGGATCTGAGTGTCAATGTAGCCTACATGCGCACCCACTCCACGGGCGTTTCTGAGAACTCCGAGTTTGGCTCCATCCTGGGTTCGGCCCTCTACCTGTCGCCCATCCTTCCTATCACAGTATCGGGCGCAGCAGCCGACGAACTGGTCAACTATTACGAGACGGCCGACCCCAACAATTCCAGCAAGGTATTGTATGAGCTGCCCCGCGACCCGAACGGCAACATCTACACCGTGCCCGGCTACTTCGGCTCGTACAATGAGATGAACAACCCGCTGGCCATGATGACCCTGAACCCACAGAAGAATTACTCGCATAAGTTTGTGCCCAAGTTCAGCATCGACCTGCAACTGTGGGACAACCTGAAATACCACTTCAGCTACAGTGCCGACATGTCCTTCTGGGGCTACGATGCCGCTACGGTCAGCAAATTTTATCTCTCCGGCAACAACAACGCCTCGCACACCAGCGCCACGGCCAATCGCCAGAAGAACATGACGTGGCAGATTGAGAACACGCTGACCTACGACAAGACCTTCGGCAAGCACACCATCGGCGTCGTGCTGGGTCAGTCTGCCCTGAAATACAAGGGAGACCAGCTGGGCGGCAGCCGTTGGAACCTGGTGAACCCGCTGAAACCCTCTATCGACTACGCTACGGGTAATGTCGTGGACGGCACGGCACAGTTCAGCGTCTACGGCGCACCCTTCGTAGAGCATACCATGGCCTCAATGTTCGGCCGACTGAGCTACAACTACGACGAACGCTACATGGTGCAGGCCACAGTACGCCGCGACGGTTCCAGCCGATTCGGTCCCAATAATAAATATGGTATCTTCCCCTCCTTCTCTGCCGGATGGAACGTGATGAACGAAGCCTTCATGGAGGGCACACGCGACTGGCTGTCCAACCTGAAGATCCGCTTCAGCTGGGGTAAGAACGGTAACGACAACATCGCCGACTTTGGCTACACTTCTTTGACTGCCATGGGCAACAACGTCCTCTTCGGCAAGGATGCCATCAAGTGGAACGGTTCCAAGGCTTCCCGACTGTCCAACCCCGACCTGAAATGGGAGGAGAGCGAACAGACCGACATAGGTATCGACCTGGGCTTCTTCAACGGCGCATTGACCGCCAGCATCGACTACTACATCAAGAAGACCAACGGCATGATTATCGAGATGCCTATCCCCAGCTATGTGGGCGAAACGAAACCACTCGGCAACGTCGGCGACATGGAGAACAAGGGTGTAGAATTTGAACTGGGCTACAAGTGGAACATTGCCGATGCACACTTCTCCGTCAAGGGTAACGCCACGTACTTGAAGAACACCCTGAAGAACCTGGGTAACGACACGGGCTATATCGACCTCGACGGTATCCAAGGCCTCTCCGGTGGCGGTACGCGCGGATCTAACGGACAGCCTTTCCCCTACTTCTTCGGTTATAAGACGGCCGGTGTATTCCAGAACGTGGCCGAAGTGCAAGCCTATACCAACAAGGACGGCGGCCTCATCATGCCGGATGCCGTGCCGGGCGATGTACGCTTTGTGGACGTGAACGGCGACGGACAGATTACGGCCGATGACCGCACCAACATCGGTAACGGCACGCCTGACTGGACCTACGGTCTGAACCTGAATGCCGACTGGAAAGGCTTCGACTTCAACATCTTCTTCCAAGGCGTGGCCGGCAACGAGGTCTTCGACGGCACATTCCGTTCGGACGTGACTTCGGGCAACTATCCTTCGTGGATGCTGGGCCGCTGGACGGGCGAAGGCACTTCCAACAAATACCCGCGTCTGGCCTTGGGTGATGACACCAACTGGCAGGTATCTGACCTCTACGTGTGCGACGGTTCTTATTTCCGCTTGAAGAATATCACGCTGGGCTACACCCTGCCGCAAAACCTGACCCGCAAGGTCTGCATCGAACGCCTCCGCATCTACTTCCAAGCCGAGAACCTGGCTACATGGACCAAGTACTGGGGCTTCGACCCGGAAATCTCCAGCGGTGCCACTTCGCTGGGCGTAGACCGCGGTGTCTATCCGCAGGCCCGTACTTTCACCATCGGTGCCAACATTTCATTCTAAACCTCTAAAATACTGTATGAACATTATGAAGACAAACAAGATATTGACCATCAGCCTGCTGGCTGCGACCACGTTGTTCACCACCGGTTGCAAAGACAGCTTCCTGGAAGTGGAGAACCCCACGGGCGAACCGCTGGAAGATTACTATACGACAGACGAGCACATACAAGAGGCCCTCATCGCCGCCTACGACCCCATCCACTGGGCCGACTGGGGCTTGAACCAGTACAACGCACTGAACATCGACGGTGAAATCATGGGCGATAACTTCTGGGTGGGCGGCTCCAACCCTGCCGACATGCAGAACTGGCACATGCTGTCCAACTACGAAGCCAACGCCAACAACACGCTCAGTTCACTTTGGACGGTGGACTATTCCGGCATCAAACGTTGCAACGACTTGTTGCAATACCTGGACTGGGCCGTAGACGTGACCGAGGAGAACCATGCCCTCTACGAGATGCAGGCACGTCTGCTCCGCGTATTCTATTATAATATGTTGTGGCACTACTTCGGCAACGTACCCTTCTACCTGCAGAACCTGAACGAGCCGCCTTACACCGCTCCGCAGCTTTCGGCCGACGAGGTGTACGACAACCTCATCACAGAGCTGGAAGCCGTTATTGAGTCCAATGTCCTGCCCATGAAATATTATAAGGACGATCAGGGCAATGACGACAAAGGACAGTTGGGCCGCGTCACGCAGGCCATGGCCTATATGATATACGCCGAAATGGTGCTCTATCAGAATGATGACAGCCGCTTCACCAAGGCATTGGAATATATGCGCGCTATCATCTCCAGCAGCGACTACGACCTTAATCCGGAGTATGCCGACATCTGGGAGACGGAAGGCGAATGGTGCATCGAGTCTATCTGGGAAATCAACTACGAGCAAGCCAACTCCGAACGCGGGTGGAGCAGCCCGCTGGCCGTGGGCGGCACGGTGCTCCCCACGCTGATCTCGCCCAACACCATCAGCGGCGACCCGGACTGGACCAGTCCCGACGGCTGGGGATTCCTGCCCGTACGTGAAGAGACAGTGGCTCTGTTCAGCGAGGAGGACAAGCGTCGCGAAGCCACCTTCTGGGATCTGCGCGACAAGCCCGAAGTGACCTACACCGCCCGCTACCAGGACACACGCATCTGGCTGAACAAGTACCGTCCGTATAACAAGAACAACCAGTCGGCTCCGTTCGACCAGAACTTGAACTACAACAATAACTACCGCTACTACCGCTATGCCGAGACGTTGCTGAATGCCGCCGAGCTGTCGCTCCGCACCGGAGGCAGCGCCACGGGCGAAGCCTTGGGCTGGATCAACAAAGTGCGCGAACGTGCCGGACTGGCCGACCTGGGCCGCGTGACGGTGAACGACGTGCTGACCGAACGCCGCCTGGAGTTCGTGGGTGAAGGCAAGCGCTACTTCGACCTGGTACGTGCCGAGGGCATCGCCGAGGCCGGAGCCGAGAACAAGGCCAGCACGGCACTCGTACCCGACCAATACGGCTACCGCACCAACAGCTGGACACCGAGCAAAAAATACATCCCCATCGCACAGGCCGAACTGGACTCTGACCCCGCGCTGGTACAGAACAATTATTAAGTAACCTTATTCACACAAGACTGATATGAAAAGTATATTCAAATACATGGCCATCTTGGCAGCCGGCATCGGGCTGGCCGCCTGCTCGCCCGAGGAATACACGGGGGCCAGTGGCAATGTCCCCCAGGCATCAGACTATGCCGACAACTTTACGGTGACCGTCGACCAGGCCACCAACAACGCCACCTTCGAATTCACTTCCGCACCCGGTGTCACCCCGGTGTGGATCATTGATGGAGCTTATTCCACAGAGTACAGCTTCACGCGCTTCTACCGTAAAGCCGGTACATACAGCGTAGAATGCAAGGTACGCAATGCCGAAGGCATCAGCGATGGCTCCGTCATCAAGGATTTCGTCATCGAGAAAACCCAGATGAACGGCTTCGGCGGCTTCGACCCCGAGAGCGACTTCAACCTGTTCAAGGGTGTCACCTTCAGCGAGCCGTCCTTCTACTATGCCCCGGGATGGTCGCAAGTGGCCAATCCGTCGTACTCGTACGTCGACGGCACCTACACGATGACCCTGCCCACCGCCACCTCCGAGCGCTGGCAGGCACAGATGCTCATCAACACGGGCGTAGCCATCACGGCCGGAGCCACGTATGACTTCTCCGTCATCATGACCTCCACC
>DXBX01000063.1 GCA_019116285.1 Candidatus Bacteroides merdigallinarum | reverse complement strand
TTGCGCACAATTGACAATTGATAATTGACAATTGACAATTAGCAGATACAATGAGACGATTCCGGTTTGCACCGCATTGTCAATTGTTAATTGTCAATTGTCAATTGTCAATTGCGAGGGCATCGCCCCGCTAAATTCCTATTTGATTTCGCGTATCAGCATCCCGGGATAGAAATCGTTTCCGCTGACCCGCTTGAAGGTGGTGTACTTCAGCTCGGAGCCGGGTGCACCTTCTTCTTTTGCCATGTAGCGGTTGTCCCAAATCATCCCTTCGATGGGCTTGACTTCGCCCACCTTCTTGTATATTATCTTGTCGTCTTTCATCACCATCTCCAGCACTTCGAAGCGCGAATCTTTCGTGATGCCTTCCTTCATGCCTATCTGTGCGCAGATGGGTTCGGTGTTGATGAGGGGAGTCTTGACCTTGAACACGTCGAAGTTCTTTTGCAGCGAGGCGATATTCTCGTCGATGGCGCGCTGGCAGGCTTTGCGGATCATCTGGGTGGGTTCGTCCAGGTTGACGCCGATGAAGGACACGTCCTTACCGCTGCTTTTCTGGCTGCCGATGTAGGTCAGGCGGAACTTGCCACGATTGGCTTCGAAGGCTTGCTTCTTGGCGGGGTCGGGCTGGGAGGCGTAGTAGTCGCGGTAGAAGGTCATGGCCGTTTCCTCGTCCCAGACGAGCTGGTAGAGGTAGGTGTTGACATTCACCTTGAAGCCTTTCAGCGTCTCCATCATGCTGCCCATGGTGTTGCCCCAGTCGGTGTAGCTGTTGACCCCGGTGGCGGCTCCTGCCACGGCACCCAGTATGCGCATGGCTGCCCCGATGGCGATGCCCGTCTTTGCGCGGTCGATGTAGCGGATGTCGTTCACGATGAGGAAGGTGTTGGGGATGAGGTCTTCGCCCGCATCTTCCAGCATGGCGAGGCCGCGTTGGCTGCGGGCGGCCAGTTCCTTGTCGAACTCGCTGGCGTCATACAAGCCGCGTGCGCGGACCGTGTCCGTATTGCATACGCCGGTGAAGGGGTCGCGGTTGAACCACCGGGCCACCATGCGCGAGGCGATGCCGTTGGTTTCGATGAAGTTTTCTATCAGGTCCGTGTCCTTCAGCTTCTCGTCCATGTTCACCACCTTGACGGACAGGTCGTGGTTGTTGTATTTGTCCGGAGTGGGTATGCTGAGGAACACATCGCTGATTTCTTGCGCGAATTTCTGGTCGTTATGTTTCACCAGGAGGCTGTAAAGCGAGCTCCTGCGGTAGTTCATGGCCGAGTCTTGCTGTGCTGCCGCCTCTGCCAGGGGGGCAAGGACAATGGTCAAAGCCAAAAGTATCTTTTTCATGTTTCGTTCTGCTGTTAGTAATTAGTCGGAATAATATCAAGCGCTAGATTAATAGTCCCACATTTCATCAGGAATCTTGCTGGTGATTTCGAAGGAGTTGACCGTCTCATCACCCCGCAGGTTCAGGCGGTAGACGTCGATTTCGGCCAGCTTCTTCTGTCCTGTCTGCTTCATGTAGCCCAGCACGTCCTTCACCTTGAAGTAGTTGTTGAGTCGGCAGGGTACGATGATGTCTCCCTGGGTGTCGACCACGCCAAACAGCCCGTTTTCTTGGACGACGGCTTGCCCGTCCTCGAAGTTCCAGGCCCGTTCAAACCCGCCTTGGAAGGCTATGTCTCTTTTCGTGCAGTTGTAGCATTGCCATGTGCCTGCTTTCTTGACCCAGAGCAATTCCGGCTGGGGCACGGTGGACGGCAGGATGTCTTCCCAATTGAAGGAGACGACGGTCTGGTTGTTTTTGTCTATCATACCCCATTTCCCGTCTTTGTCCATGGCACCGGCCCAGCCGTTCTGGTAGTAAGTCACCTTGTTGTAGGCCATGGGGATGATGGACTTGCCGTCCATGTCGACAAATCCCCAGTTGCCGGCCTTGCAGACACCCAGTGCGCCTTCGCGGTATTCTTGGTGGATGTCGTCATATTCCAGCGGCAGGAGGGCCTTGCCTTGGGTGTCGATGACGCCCCATTTCCCGGAGGTTCTATCTTGGACGATGCAGCGTCCGCCGTCGAAGTGTGTGGCGAAGCCATAGGTGTCTGTCACGCGGTTGCCGGACTTGTTCACGAAGTAGGTGCTGAAGTCGTTCTTGTTTTCCACCTTGCCCAGGCCGTCCTTGTAGGAGTAGAGGTTCACGTCGTCTTCAAACTCCTTCAGGTAGCCGCTCTCCAGATTGTAGAAGCCGTAATGGGTCTGTTTGCGGCGCACTTTGCCCACGAGCGAGATGCCGTCCGACGGGCAGTTGATAATGTCGAATTTCTTTTCTTCGATGAGGATGTCACCTTGGGTGTCCATCAGGCCATAGCGGTTGCCGGACTTGCTGAAGATGAAGTACGTGCTGTCTGTCAGTATGTCCAGCATCTTGAAGCCGGTTCTGGTGGAGTCTGCTGCGTCTTCGGTCTTGCAGGCAGAGAGGGCGCATTTCAGGAAGTTTTCCGGGTTGTACAGCCGGCTCAGCGGCTTCTCCAGGGAGTAGCGGTTGAATACGGCCGAGCCGGCGGCATCATATTCGTGGAGTTTTTTCGTCCCCTTGGTGCGGCTCTTGTAGAAGTAGCCGATGAGGGCGTATTTGGGCTCGATGACGATTCTGCCATCGCGGTCGAGCAGGCCGTATTTGCCTTTCTCCAACTTGCCGGTCTTCTTGTTCACCTTGCCCGACGCGGCAAACCAGCAGTAGCCAAAGCGGTCGAAAGTTCCCACGGCCGCCTGCTTGGGCTCCAGCATGATGTCGATGTTCTCGTTGATGATCCCGTATTTGTCGCCCTTGCGGATGAAGGCCACGCCATCTTCGAACTCACCGATTTCGTCGTATTCCGGGGGCAGGATTTCCTCGCCGCGTTTGTTGAGGAAGCCCCATTTCTCGCCTTTCAGGATGCCGTCTTTGTAGCTGCCGCCCACGGCTACGCGGCAGTAAGAACCGGTGAAAGGCAGGATGACGGTGTACTTGATTTTGCCTATGGCTTTGCCCTTGGGGTTGATGAAGCCGTATTTGTCGCCCTTGCGGACTTTGGCCATGCCTTCTTCAAAGGGATAAGCCTCTTTGTAGCTGTAGGAGATGACTTTCTTCCCGTTTTCGTCCACGTAGCCGAACTTGCCTTTGTCGTTGGCTGCCGGATAGAGGTTCTGGGCATACAGGCTGGTGCTGAGGCTCAATGCTCCGGCAACCAGCAGCAGTTGGAATATTTTCTTCATACTGATTCGTCTTTTTCTTTGTTGCTTATCTCATCCACATGAGGTTGGTGGTTTGCGGTTGTTGTCCTTCGCCGAAAGCCACGCCCACGGCCCTTGCGGCATCGATGGTCTGCTTGCGGATGGCTATTTCGTCTTTGTATTTCTCGCGCATCTCAAAGTTCCAGTCGTCCTTCATCTTGGCCTTGATTTCCTTGTAGAGGTCCAGGGCTTCGCCATAGCAGGCGGCATCGGGTTCCAACTGGTTCAGGATGCGGGCCGCTTCTGCCGCTCCTTTCTGGTCGGGGCTGACGGCCCAGGCGTTGCGGGCTTGCATCAGCAGGCGGTCGCAGTTGTAGTCGATATAGGCGTGGTAGGTCTTCACCAGTTCATCGGCCACGGCCTCATAACCGTTGCAGCACACGGGCACGGCACCCAGCAGGAACAGGGCGCGCTCGTAGTTGCGCAATGCGCTTTCGCGTTGTGCTTCGCGGATGATGTTGTTGTATTCGGCGTCATAGTAGGCGATGATGCGTTGTTTGCCCTTCCGCAGGAAGTCGGCTATTTGTTGGTTGTTCTTGTTCAACGAGCGGAACGCGTTGAGGTAGGCGCGTTCGCGGCTTTCGCCCACGCCGCGCACTTCGATGGCCATGCGGTCGAACACTTTTTCACCCCAATAGTCGCCGATGTAGAGGTTGAGCGAGAGGGTCATGGCGGTCTTTACTGGTGCGCCCGGCACTACTTGTTCGTACACGGGGAGTGCTTTGGCGGCGATGAAGAACTGGGCATACTGGCCCGTGGCGCTGATGCCGTCGCCGGTGACCGCCGTGCATAGCCGGTTGAAGAGGTATTCGCCGGCAGCCTCAGGCATCTTCTCGTCCGTGTTGGCCTCGATGGCCATCAGATGTATGTCGCAGTCTTGCGCATAGGTTATCCCGCCCAGCAGGCAGGACAACAAGCTGATAAAGAGGAATCTTTTCATAGCTTTCTGTTTGTTAAGGGGTTAGTTTTCTCCTACGACCAGAATGGCCTTGCCCAGGCCCTTGGTCAGCAGTTTGCAGGTCACCTTGTAGGGTTCGGCACGCAGGAAGCGGCGCAGGTTGTTGGCAAAGGCGCGGGTGTCCATGGGTCTGCCCCGATCGGTGTAGAGGGGAATGCGCACTTGCTCCAGCACCATGCGGTTTTCTGTGGCGTCGGACAGGTTGTAACGGTGTTCCTGGGTATTGTCGTACATCCAGTTGTCGATGATGTCGGTCAGCATTTCGCCGTCGAATTCGGTCTCCAGGTTCACGCCCGAACCGTTGTCGAACACCAGGATTTCGAGCGCCACTTCGCGGCCGTTGGTCATCAGGTCGTCAAAGTGGGCTTGGAGTTGCGAGGTGAAGTTGTCCATGTTGTTCAGGACGGCTTCTTCCAGCAGGACGGGCGTCTCGGCAGCCAGCGAGGGGTCGCCTGTGCCGGTGGCGGCAGCCACCTGCTTGTTGGTGTAGGCATCCAGTCCGCGCAGGGTGTAGGTGACGGAACGTCTGGGTCCGGTCTCGTTGATTTTCCACGTCACTTCCACCAGGATGTCTGCCTTGGCGCGGTTCACCACTTTCTCGTAAGGCGTTTCGGCCAGCATGGCGCCCGAGGTGGAGCTGGTCAGCATTTCGTTTTCGGCCGAAGATTGCTCCATGGAGCGTATGGTGGAGGAGAGGTCCTTCAGGGGGAATCCCCGTTCGGCCATCAGTTCACCGATTTTGGTGATGACGTTCACCAGGTCCATGTCGTTTTGCAGGGCGGCTTTGTAGTCGGGCACGTCGGTTTTCACGCCTTGCGTCTCGTAGGACTGCATGTAGCCGTTGTTGGCACACCATACATCGGCCGGGATGACCATGATGGTGGGCTTCTTGGCTTGGGCATTCAGGTTCAGGCTTCCGCAGAGTAGCAGGAGGCACAGGACTATCAAGCTTTTCATTCCATTCATAGCGATAGTATTTTGTTAGGGGGTGTTATTTGATTAGGATTTGGTCTTCAATCAGCCGTTGTTCCAGGTCGGCACGCAGCACCCGCACGACCAGTCCGTAAGAGTCGCGGGTTTTGCTTTCCGCCTTAACGCCAGAGCCGGATTTGGTGGCATCCATCTTGACGAAGTCCGCGTAGGCCCCGTCCTTGGCAAAGAAGCGGTTGAAGTATTCCCGGTGTTTTTCTTCGGCGTTGACTTCGAAGAGCAGGGGTTTCCATTGGCAGCTGCCTTTCTGCAACCCCTTGAAGATGATGTCGCGCACGGCTTGGCGTTTGGCCTGTTCGACGGCATCGGCACGTGACGAGCCTTGTCCCCAGGCGCGCACCACGACGCTGCCGTCGCCGACATCGGTCACACATTCCGTCTCGAAAGTATAGAACGCGGCGGTGGAGGGGGACTTGCAGGCTCCCATGAGGCCGCCCAAGGCCATAAGGCCGGCCATCAGATAGATTTTGCTTTTCATAAGTGAGATTCGTTTAGTTTGTGCATGATATAAGAAAGTGGAGGGGAGGGGTGCTTAGAAACCGGCACCGAGCCCTTTCAGTACGCCGGCCTTTTCCAGGTCTTTGCGCAGTTGGTCCTTGGATACAGAGAAAGTGGCACCTATGCGGTATTGCTTCTTCTTCATCTTGACCACGTCATATTGGGCAGTGACCATGCTGACGTAGCTGGCATACGCACCGCCGTCGGCAAAGAACGGTTCGAAGAAATCCGTGTTCTGTTGTTCGGCCAGCGCACTGCCTGCCAGCGGCTTTTGGGTCACCCGCGAGTTGGCAACGGTGAATCCTTTGAACAAGACACCATGCACGGCGCATTTCTTCAACAGTTCCAGGTCGGGCTTGTTTTTCTTGCTCACGACGTACACCTTAACCAGGTAAGTTCCTTGTGTACCGCTGCCGGCGCCTACGATTTCATACTGTAACGGCTCGGCTGCGAATCCTGCCAATGCCACGGCAATCAGCAGGAATAATGTCAATGCATACTTTGACTTCATGATTTGCGATATCATTTAAAGGTTTAACAATACTTGCCGGGAGGCCTATTGTGCAAAATGGAGGGACAAATGGCTCCCTCGCAGTATTAAACTGCTTTCCACTGGCCAAGATCGGCTTTTCTTGCCTTAAAATTAGCAAATAGATATAGCCAAAGTATGCAGAGGACTGCGTTTTAACATGATTTTAACACAGTCTCTATCCCAGAGTCCTTATTTACAGGCTCTGCATGTCATTCAGTCTCTTGTAATACCCGTTTTGTGCAATCAGCTCTTCGTGCGTGCCGCGTTCCACGATTTCGCCTTCGTGCATGACGTAGATTTCGTCCGCGTTGCGGATAGTGCTCAGGCGGTGGGCGATGGCGATGGTGGTGCGCGACTTCATCAGGCGCTCCAGGGCTTCCTGCACCAGGCGTTCGCTCTCCGTGTCAAGGGCCGAGGTGGCTTCGTCCAGGATGAGGATGGGCGGGTTCTTCAGGATGGCGCGGGCGATGCTGACACGCTGGCGCTGTCCGCCGGACAGGCGTCCGCCGCGGTCGCCTATCATCGTGTCGTAGCCCTGCTCCGTTTCCATGATGAAGTCGTGGGCGTTGGCAATCTTGGCCGCTTCGATGACCTGCTCCATGGTGGCGTTCTCCACGCCGAAGGTGATGTTGTTGTAGAAGGTGTCGTTGAAGAGGATGGCCTCCTGGTTGACGTTGCCGATGAGGGCGCGCAGGCTGTGGATGGAGACGTCCTTCACATCCTTGCCGTCGATGAGCAGCTGGCCTTCGCTGATGTCGTGGTAGCGCGGCACGAGGTCCACCAGCGTGGACTTACCCGATCCCGACTGTCCTACCAGGGCGATGGTCTTGCCCTTGGGTACGGTGAGGTCAATGTGCTTCAGCACGGGTCGTCCCTCGACGTAGCTGAAGCCGACGTTGCGGAACTCTATCTTGTCTTCAAAGCTTGTCAGGGGCAGGGGGGCGGCGGGCTCCTTGATGGGGTTCTCCGCTTTCAGGATCATGTCGATGCGGTCCATGCTGGCCAGGCCCATGGGCACGTTGTAGAACGCCTTGGCGAACTCCTTCAGGGGGTTGATGATGCTGTAGAGGATGACCATGTAGAAGATGAACGTGGCGGCGTCTATCGGCGCGTAGTCCGTGTTGAGGATGAGCGAGCCGCCGAACCACAGGACGATGACGATGACACACGTGCCCAGGAACTCGCTCATGGGGTGCGCCGAGCTTTGGCGGATGACCATCTCGTTCATGGCCTTGCGGTAGTCGTCATTGGTCTTGGTGAAGCGCTTCGACATCTTCCCCTCGGCCAGGAACGCCTTGATGATGCGCAGGCCGCCCAGCGTTTCGTCCAGTTGCGACATGATGTCGCCCCACTGTGCCTGCGCGGTGGACGACTGCCGCTTCAGCTTGCGGCTGACCACTCCCATCACCCAGCCTGCGAAGGGCAGGACGACGATGACGAACAGCGTCATCTGCCAGCTGATGGTGAACAGCGTGGAGAAGTAGATGATGAGGGCGATGGGGTTGCGCAACAGCATGTCGATGGAGCTGGTCAGCGAGTTTTCCACCGCCGTGACGTCCGCGCTCATGCGGGCGATGATGTCTCCCTTGCGCTCTTCCGAGAAGAAGCTGAGGGGCAGCCGCAGCACTTTGTTGTAGACCTCGACACGGATGTCGCGCACTATACCCGTGCGCAGCGGCACCATGACGGCCGACGAGGCGAAGTAGCCCGCCGTCTTCAGCATTGTCATGAAGATAAGCAGTCCGCCCAGCATGACCAGTGTCAGGAAGGCACCGTGCTCGGTGATGAAATTGTTGATCCACCACGAGGCGTTGTTGATGAGCACGTCCTTGTCGATGTGGCTCCAGTCCCATTCTTGGTACTCGTAGGCTTTCTTGTCTATCTTGAACAGGATGTTCAGGATGGGGATGATGGCGGCGAAAGAGAACACGTTGAGCCACTGCGACACGAAGTTCAGGATGACGGCCCAAGTCAAATATTTCCGGTAAGGCCGGATGTAGCGGCCCAGCAGGGAGAAAAATTGTTTCAGCATAAGTGATCTGTTGAAATAACGGCGGCAAAGGTACGAAAAAAAAACGACGCGGACGCGGATGGCTGCGTAAAGTTGACCGGCCACGTCTGCTTCGCTGTCTTCTCAGAGGGTGTTGTAGATGGATAGTCGCGTGGCCAGCACCTGGTCGGGGTCGTACAGTTGGCGCAGACGCCCGTCCGCCTGTTTGCTCAGGCACTCCTGCAGGGCCGGGTCGTCGGACAGCCGCACAACCGCCTCGGCAAAGCCGGTCGCCGTGTCGGCTATCAGGCACTCCTCGCCGTCGCGGAAGTCCAGGCCCTCCACGCCCTTGGAGGTGGTGACGAAGGGCACGCCCGCCGAGACGGCATCCATGATTTTCATGCGCATGCCCGCCCCGATGCGGATGGGCACCAGCGCGATGCTGCCTTGCAGGAAGGTGTGGAGGTCGTCCACGAAGCCTGTCAGCTCCAGTTCCGGACAGGCCTTGCACAGGTCGTGCACATACTGGCTCCGCCAGTTGCCGATGACCTGGAGGGTGAAGCGGAAACCTTTCTCCCGCAGCAGCGGGATGATGTCGTGGCAGAACCAGTTGACGGCATCCAGGTTGGGACAATGGTCCTCGCTGCCCACGAAGGTCAGCCGGTGGTGGACCGCCGGTTGGAAGGATCCCGGTTGCTCCGGGCGTTTGACCATGGCCGGGGAGACGTGGATGTGCTCCCCGTGTCCGAGGAAGTCAGTCAGGACCTGGCGGTCCACCTCCGTCAGTGCGATGAGGTGCTTGTAGTGCGACAACGCGCTCCGTTCATAGTCCCGGGCCACGCCGAACTGCAGGCGGTCCATCGGCGTCACCTCCCGGAAGAGTTGCATCTCATTGGCGTTGTGGACAAAGCGCGGCTCGTGGTGTACGAAGACGGTCTGCACATCCTCCGGCAGGACATAGACCAGCGAAATCAGTTCGTAGAACTCCACCTGCACGATGTCGAATCCCTGGCGCGATACCCGGGCGACGTAGTCCGCGTAGCTGCTTTCTATTCCGCCGAACAGGGAGTTGGGCAAGGTGGATTTGGCCCGCACCAGGTCCATCTCCTCTGTCTGTGGATTGAGGCGCGTTTTCTTCCGTTGCCGACGTATTTTCCGTCCGATGGACGCCTGTGCCTTCAGCAGCCATTTCAGGTAGAGCGGGTGGCGCACGAAGCGGTCCGGTTCTTCCGGTTTCGGCTGGTAGAGGTAGAAGGTCACGTCCGGCCATAGCTGTTTCAGGGTGTCGGCATGGCGCTTTTCGCCTGCGTGCCTCGGATAGAGCAGGATGGATACGGACATCCGCGTACGGAGGTAGTCCACCATATTATAAAATGCTTGGTTTCCGCCACTGTTCAGCGGATACGGGACGTAAGGGGTTATGAGGAGAATATGTTTCATACGAGTTTTTTGATTTTAAACAGGTGATGATACAGGATGGAAAGTCCGGCGAGCGAATCCAGTTCCCCGGCGGCACGTGCCACGTGGCACAGTTGCGCCAGGCTGAAGTTGCCCCGCACAGAGTGGCGCAGGATGATGGTGAGGTAGCGGCGGACCGCCCGGCGCAGTTCCCGTTCGCCGCGGTGTGCTGCATAGCGTTGGCCTATCCATTGCAGGAACAGGCAGGTGGCCCGCAGCTTCTCTGCGTCGTAGGCGGTGGAGTTGCTGATGTTTGCTTCCTCCGCGTTGCGCCAGCGCACCGGCAGGCCGGGCAGGGAGACCAGGCCGCCTGCCTGGTCGGCAAAGGCGGCCCATGTAGCATCGTCCGCACACCAGGCCATGGGGAAGTGGACGAATCCGCCCGCGTCCTGCCAAACGTCCCGGCTGAACACATATTCCACGGCGGCGGAGTGGACCCGCCCGCCCAGCTTGTCCAGCAGCAGGTCGTATCCCCGGACGGGCCGGGAAGGCAGTGGGGCAGCGTGGAACTTCACTGTCCCGTCCCCGTGGATGACTTCCAGCGGGAAGCGGAACAGCCCGCGCTTCATTCCCCGTGTCCGGGCGGCTTCCAGCACGCGGGCCACCCCGTCGGGCGGCATCAGGTCATCGTCGGAAAAGAGCCAGACCAGTGGCTCGTCGGAGAGCGCGATACAACGCTCCCAATGCCCGGCCAGGTCCGTCCGCCCGAGATTCCGGTCGAAGCGGTGGTAGACCAGTGGGAGTCGTGACTCATAAGGCCGGACAATCTCCTGCAAGGCATCGGGGCTGGCATCGTCGCCGATGTACAGGACAAAGTCCCGGCATGTCTGCGCCGCGACAGAGTCCAGCGTCTCGGACAGGAAGCGCCCTTTATAGGCCGGCAGGATGATGGCGAGGGAGGCTTTCTTCACCATGGCTTACAGGCGGTCGCGTTGATACGTCAGTAGGAAGGGACAGAGGAAGCCGACATAGCGGTTGGCCCTCTCCAGCAGGAAATCCTTCTTTCCTCCGCCCAGGGTCTGGTTCAGCGCGTCAAACAGCTCTTGTTTCACGGCGGGCGAAGCGTCCATCCGCCGGATGCGTTTGTAGAAGATGCCCCGCCGCAGCGTGCGCCGGTAGGACCCGATTTGCGGGAAGGCTTCCTCCAGGTCCTTCACCACCCGGAAATCTTCTTTCATTGCTGTGCCGTTGCGGACTCCCTGCGTTGAGGCGCTGATGGCGTGGTAACGGAAATAGTTGAGCTTCTTGTAGACCTCAATGATCTGCCCCTGTTTCGCCAGCTCGGCCCAGAACAGCCAGTCGCCGCTGCAGCGCATGGCGATGCATTGTGAGACGTCCGCCTTCTGCAGCGCGGCCCGCCGGAACAGGGCCCCGCTGGCATTATAGATGTAGGCGCGCCAGTACAGGTTGTGCAGGATGTAGTCATTCCCGTCCAACACGCGGTAGCCCTGCCGGTAGAGGGAAGGCTTCCGCGTCCAGTAGTCGCTGTCGCGGGCGAGGGTGTTTCCCTGCGGGTCGATGCGCCGGCTGCCGGTGAAGCAGACCACGGCCTGCGGGTGCCGCTCCAGCATACCCACCGTTTCCGCCAGAAAGGAGGCGTCTGCATAGTCGTCGCTCTCCGCAATCCAGACGTACTTGCCGCGTGCCAGTGCCAGCCCTTTCTGCCATTGGGTGAAGGGGCTGCCCGAGTTCTCGTCGTTGTAGACGATGTGGGAAACATGCGGGTTGTCCCGGTAGGATTCCAGAATGTCGCGACTCTCGTCGGCCGAGGCGTCGTCCAGCAGGATGAGTTCGTAGTCCGTGTAGCTTTGCAGCAGGATGGAGCCGATGCGTTGCCGGAGGAAACGGGCGTAATTGTAGTTGGGCACAATGACGCTGACTAATGGCTTCTTTTTCATCATATTCATCATTTCTTGTCAAGTCCTCTATATTATCCTTAATCACAATGCATTAATCGCACCTTGGAGGTGCCAGTGAATCGTTGTTTCGATTTCATAAATGCAGAGGAGTGGGATATACTGCATCGGGATGCTGAAAAAGTGGTCAGCCGGGGTGGGAGAGGGGGCTTGTGCTTAGGGGTATCTGCGCCCGTGCTTAGGGGTATCTGCGCCCGTGCTTAGGGGTATGTTGGTGTCGGCTCGGAGGTATCTTCGTGTAAAGCCGCATACACCAGTGCCGACACCCGGGCGATAATCCGCTCGTTCTCCTCCATCTCTTCGGCCGAATCCTTGATGAACACGGCCAGTGAATAGCTGCGTCCATCGGACAGGCAGATGTGTGCCACGTCGTTGATGCCTATCCAGCGTCCCGAGGCGTCGCGGTCGCTGGTGCCCGTCTTGTGGGCCACTTCTGCGTCCGGGTCGGAGATGCCGGCGGGGATGCGTTGCAGGCCCGTGCGGCAGTCCAGCAGCAGTTGGCGGACGGTTTGCAGGCAGGAGTCGGGCCGGGAGTCGGCAAAGAGACTGTGGATGAGCAAGGCCGCTTCCAGCGGGGTGGAGTGGTTAGCGTGGCAGCGGGCGAGGTCGCGGTGCATGTCGTCCTCCGTGGCGGCGATGGCAAAGCGGTGGCCGTGCCAGTGGCGGCGGATGTGGGCATCGGTGGCAGCGGGGCCGCCCGTCAGGCGGAAGAGCAGGTCGCAGGCGTTGTTGTCGCTCAGCTGGAGGGTATAGGCCAGCAGTTCGCCCACGGGCATCGAATATCCACCACCGGGACGTCGGTCGCGCAGGGGGCTGTACGTGTTGGGCTTCAGGTCGGATGGCTCAATGCGTACCTCGTGCTCCATGTCCAGATGTCGGTCGCTGAGCCAGTGGGCCACGTGGAGGGCCTGATGCAGCTTGACGACGCTCATCAGGGGATAGGATTCGTCGTTGTTCAGCGTCAGCGTGTCGCCCTCGTCCGTCACCAAGGCAATGCCCACTGTGGCCCGCATGGGGGCGATGAGGCGGCGCAGGGATTCCCTCAGTGGGGTATCGGCCCGGGCAGGGAGGAAGGGGAGGAGAAAGAGGAGGAAGAAAATATGCGGGATTCGTTTCATCTCAGCCTTTGGGATTTTGTCATTTGTCGGCAAAAGTACAAAAAAGTTTTGCTAACTATCCAATATCGCAGAAAGTTTCCTACCTTTGCCCCCACTACCTTGATAAATAAGACACCGATATGGAACATCCTCTTGCACAATTCAAGTTTTGCCCCAAGTGCGGCTCGTCGCGCTTCGAGGTGCACAACGGCAAGTCCAAGCACTGTGCCGACTGCGGATTCACCTACTACTTCAATCCCTCGTCGGCCACCGTCGCCCTCATACAGAACGAGCGGGGTGAGTTGCTGGTGTGCCGCCGCGGCAAGGAACCCGCCAAGGGCACGCTCGACCTGCCCGGAGGCTTCGTCGATATGTTCGAGACCGGCGAGGAAGGCGTCATCCGCGAGGTGAAGGAAGAGACCGGCCTGGACGTCAGCCGGGCGCAATACCTCTTCTCCCTGCCCAACCTCTACCTCTATTCCGGCTTCCTGGTGCACACGCTCGACATGTTCTTCCGCTGCACCGTGGCCGACACGGGCCACTTCCACGCCATGGACGATGCCGCCGACGCCTTCTTCCTCCCCCTGCGGGACATCCGCCTGGAGGACTTCGGACTCGACTCCGTGCGCCGCGGCCTGGGCATGTTCCTCGAACAAGAATTATCCACCCGACAAACCCAAGATTGACAATGAAGAAGAAAACCCTTACCCGCATATTGGGCCTTGCCGCTTTGTGCTGTGTCTCCGCCTCGCCGAGCCGGGCACAAAGTCTCGACAAGACGCCCGCTCCGCGAGACTTTTACCAGGAAGGCAAGGCTCTGTTCGCACAGAAGGCCTACGCCGCCTCCCTCTCCCCCTTGCAGGCCTACCTGCGCCAGGCCGCTGACGAACCCAAGTCCGCCGACGCCCTGACCCGCCGCTCCGAGGCGGAGTATATGCTGGCCTGCGCCGCCTACGAACTGGGCGCCCCCCGCGCCGCCGACATCCTGCGCGACTTCCTCGCAAGGTTTCCCGACACGCCCCACGCCAACCGCGTGCAGGCCCTCATCGCCTCCACCTGTTTCTTCGACGGGGACTATGCCGCCGCCCTCGACGCCTTCTCCGGCACCCGCCTGGAGTGGCTCTCCACGGACGAGCGCGACGACATGACCTACCGCCTGGCCGTCTCCCACCTGCAGACGGGCGACCTCACCCAGGCCGCCGTGTGGTTCGAGACCCTGCGTGCCACCTCGCCGCGCTACGAAGGCGACTGCACCTATTATATATCCTACATCCGCTACACCCAGGGCCGCCTGGACGAGGCACTGCCCGGCTTCCTCGGCCTGCAAAGCCACAGGAAGTACCAAGCCCTCGTGCCCTACTACATCGCAGAGATTTACCTGGCCAAGCAGCAATACGACAAGGCCGAAATCGTGGCGCAGAACTACCTCTCCGCCTATCCCGATGAAGAACGTGCCGCCGAGATGCAGCGCGTCCTGGGCACCGTCCGCTACCACGCCGCCGACTGGCCCGGTGCGATGACCGCCCTCGAAGCCTACCGCGACGGCACGGAGGGCCGCATGCGCCGCGATGCCGCCTACATGCTGGGCCTGGCCTATTGCCACAACGGCGTCTACTCCGAGGCGCCCGCCGCCTTGGGCGAAGCCACGTTGGCGGACGATGCCCTGGCGCAGAACGCCTACCTCCACATGGGCCTGGCCTATCTCCAACTGGGAGACAAGAACAAGGCGCGCATGGCTTTCGAGCAGGCCGCCGTGTCCGACGCCGACCGCGCCGTCAAGGAGCAGGCCGCCTACAACTACGCCCTCTGCATCCACGAGACGGCCTACGATGCCTTCGGAGAGTCCGTCACCGTGTTCGAGAACTTCCTCAACGAGTTCCCCGAATCCCAATACGTCCCGAAGGTCAGCGGCTACTTGGTGGACGTCTACATGAGCACCCGCAGCTACGAGGCCGCCCTCCGGTCCATCGAGCGCATCAAGCAGCCCGACCCGATGATACAGAAGGCCAAGCTCCGCATCCTCTTCCAGCTGGGCACGCAGGCCTTTGCCAATGCTGACTTCCCCACGGCCATAGACTACTTCACCCGCGCCTGGGAGCCTGTTTCGACTTATGCCTTCGGCACCCGCGGGACGCAGGAGCAGGCCGATGCCCTCTACTGGCGCGGCGAATCCTACTACCGCCTGGGCCGCATGAAGGAAGCCGCCGCCGACTTTGAACGCTACCTGGGCATTTTCTCCACCTCCTCCCGTGGCAATGAGACGGTGGCCCTGGCCAACTACAACCTGGGCTACATCGCCTTCCACCGGCAGGCCTACGCCGAGGCCGAGAACCGCTTCGCGCAGTATGTCCGCCTGGAGACGGGCGAGAACCGTGCCGCCCTGGCCGATGCCTACAACCGCCTGGGCGACTGCTGCCTGCGCGGCCGCCGCTTCGACGAGGCCAAGCGTTATTATGCCACCGCCGAGAAGATGGGCCAGCCCACGGGAGACTATTCCTACTACCAGCAGGCGTTGGTGGCCGGCCTCCAGAAGGACTATGTCGGCAAGGTGGCCCTCTTGGACCGCCTGGCCGAGAAGTATCCCGAATCGTCCTACGCCATCGATGCCCTCTACGAGAAAGGCCGCTCCTACGTGCAGGCCGGGCAGAACGCGCAGGCCATCGCCACCTTCCGCCAGCTCCTGCAAGGTCATCCCGAGAGCCCGGTCAGCCGCAAGGCCGCCGCAGAGATTGGCTTGCTCTATTACCAGGACAATGACTACGACCGCGCCATCGAGGCCTACACCTACGTCGTCACCCGCTATCCCGGCAGCGAGGAGGCCCGCCTGGCCCTGCACGACCTGAAGTCCATCTACGTCGAGGCCGACCGCGTGGACGACTACGCCCGCCTGGTGGAGCAGCTGCCCGGCGGCATCCGCATCGAGGCCGGCGAGCAGGACTCCCTGAGCTACGCCGCCGCCGAGCGTGTCTTCATGAAGGGCGACGTCGCCCCCGCCAAGGAGAGCCTGGGCCGCTACCTGCAAAGCTATCCAGAGGGAGCCTTCAGCCTGAGCGCGCACTATAACCTCTGCACCATCGCCCGCCAGCAGGGCGACGAGGACGCCATCCTGCTCCACGCGGGCAAGCTGCTGGAGTATCCCGACAGCCCCTATACCGAGGAGGCATTGCTGATGCGCGGCGAGGTGCTCTTCAACCGCAAGCAGTATGACAAGGCCCGCGCCGACTACCTCCAGTTGCAGGCCAAGGCCACCACGTCCGAACGCCGCCGGCTGGGACAGACGGGTGCCCTGCGCTGCTCCTGGCTCTTGCAGGACCACGCAGGGACTGTCTCCGCCGCCACCGCCCTCCTGGCCGAGAGCAACCTGACGCCGGAATTGCGCACCGAGGCCCTCTACGACCGCGCCAAGGCCTGCATCGCCCAGGAAGACTGGACCGCCGCCGTGGCCGACCTCCGCTCGTTGGCCGCGGACACCCGTACCCTGCAGGGAGCCGAGGCCAAGTATCTCCTGGCCCAGCACCTCTATGACACCGCCGATTATGCCGCCGCCGAGCAGGAAGCCTTGGACTACATTGACCAAAGCACCCCGCACGCCTATTGGCTGGCCCGCACCTTCATCCTCCTGTCCGACGTCTACGCCGCGCAGGACAAGAAGCTCGACGCCCGTCAGTACCTCCTCAGCCTGCAGCAGAACTACCAGGAGGACGACGACATACGCCCGATGATAGAAGAACGTTTGGAAAAACTGAAATAATCAAGCTATGACAATGAAACTCGGATATCTTTCCCTCGCCGCCCTCTTCCTTCCCATGGGACTGGCGGCACAGACCCAGCAACCCGACACCGCCTTGACCCGCACCGTCGTGGTGGAGCAGGAATACGCCCCCCTCATCCAGGACGCCGCCAAGGTGAACGTCCTGCCCCGCGTGGAGGAGCCGAAGGTCACCCCCAAGAACGTGGAATATGACACCGCCCCCGCGGCCGCCATGCAAGTGCCCGCCGACACCCTCCCGTCCTTCGCCGCCCGCGAAGCCCTGCCCAAGGGCACGCCCGGCTATGTCCGCCTGGGCTACGGCAACCTGGGCAACCTCGACGCCTATGCCGATTACCTCTTCCGCCTCTCCGGCCGCGACCGCCTCGGCGTGACCGTGGGCGTGCAGGGCATGGACGGCAAGCTGGACGTGGGCGAGGAGTATGGCAAATGGGCTGCCTACGACTACCGCACCCGTGCCGCCCTGGACTACACCCACCGTTTCGACCGCCTCGACCTGAACCTGGCGGGGCACTTCGGCCTGCGCAACTTCAACCGCCTGCCGGAACTCGCGCCGGGCAAGCAGAAATTCACCTCCGGCGACGTCCACCTGGGGCTGACCTCCACGGACGAAGCCCTGCCCGTGCAGTTCCGTGCCGAGACCAACCTCTTGCTCTACCAGCGTGCGCTGGACCCGGACATGACGGACGCGCAGGAAGTGGCCGTCCGCACCGAGGCCGAGGCTTGGGGAAGCCTGGGCGGCGGGCAGCGTGTGGGCGTGGCCCTGCGCATGGACAACCTGCTCTACAAGGACAATCTGTATGACAATTACACCGCCCTCTCCCTGACGCCCTACTATGCTTACGAGGCCAACGGCTGGACGCTCCGTGCCGGGGCAAACGTCGATCCCTCCTTCGGCTTCGGCAAGGAGTTCCGCGTGTCGCCCGACGTGCGGGTGCAGTATGCCTTCCCCGCCCGCGTCGTGCTCTACGCGCAGGCCAAGGGCGGCCGCCTCTTGAACGACTTCCGCCGCCTGGAGGCCCTCAATCCCTACGCCTCGCCCGCCGGGCAGCTGGATGCCACCTATGAGCGGGTCAATGCTGCCGTGGGAGTCCGTGTGGGCACGCGCTCCGGCTTCAGCCTGCACATCTTCGGGGGATATCAGAGCCTGGAGGATGACACCTATTTCGCCCTCGTTCCTTGGGGGGCCATTCCCGAAGCTTTGTCCCTGGGAGTCTGGGACACGGACAACATCTACGCCGGTGCCGAGCTGGGCTACAGCTACCGCGACATCGTCACCTTCAGCGCCCGCGGCACCTACCGCGACTGGTCGGCCAAGGACGGGGGAGACCTTGCCGGTGTCCTGGCCTTCAAACCCGCCTTCGAGGGAGACTTCAAAGTGGAGTTGCACCCCATCACGCCCCTGCGCGTCGAGGTGGGCTATCGCCACGTCAGCCGGGCGGAAATCCAGGGCGAGCATGCCGACCCCGTCTGCAACCTCTACGCCGGTGCCACCTACGACCTCTTCCGCGGCGTTGGTGTCTACGCCCGCCTGGACAACCTGCTGGACAAGGACTACCGCTATGACTGGTACTATCCCACGCAGGGGATAAACTTCTGGGGCGGGGTGACGTTCCGTTTCTGACACGGCATGATTGCCGCTCGTGGGCAGGGGTACCTCCGCTTGTGTCCGGGGGTACCCCTGCCCGTGCTTGGGCGTACCTCCGCCCGAGGGCGGGCGTGCCTGTGCCCGTTGCCGCCAAATTGCCGGACAAATCCGCGCCAAATTGCCGAACGATTTCATGCCAAATTGCCGAACAAATCCGCGCCAAATTGCCGAATTTGCAGAAAATGTCTTATCTTTGCAGCATTAATCACGAACAAAAATTTATGAGCATCGCTTTGTCCGATATCAGACTATCCAACTTTCCGGAAAAGATTTCTGTTAAAGATATTTCCGGGGAGAAGGTACAGGTCTATTTCTACGGTCCCAAGTCCTACGACAACCAATTGGCCGTCATCACCCATTGTTTGCACGGGCAGGACATGATACGCGATTTCACCCGGCTGGAAGCAAAGCAATATCTGAAAGAATATCTCGAATACAAATTCCCCCAAGCATACATCTCCGATCAAGTGCTAAGTGAACCCTTGCAGGCCGGACTGTTCGGCGATTTCTTCAAGGTGCCGTTTCCTGACCCAATAGATTACAAATTCACCTTCATCGACCTCTTTGCGGGAATGGGCGGTTTCCGCCTCGCGATGCGGGCACAGGGCGGGAAATGCGTGTTTTCGTCCGAGTGGAACCCTTTTGCGCAGAAAACGTACTTGGCCAATTTCGGCGAAATGCCTTTCGGGGACATCACCAAGGAAGAGACGAAGCGGTATATCCCGGAGCAGTTCGACGTGCTCTGCGCAGGCTTCCCTTGCCAGCCTTTTTCGATAGCCGGCGTTTCCAAGAAGAAGAGCCTCGGCAGGGAAACCGGGTTCAGGGACAAGACCCAGGGCACGCTGTTCTTTGACGTGGCCGACATCATCAGCCGCCACCGCCCGAAGGCCTTTTTCCTTGAGAACGTGAAGAACCTCGTGGCGCACGACAAGGGCAACACCTTCCGCGTCATCCGTTCTACGCTGGAAGAGCTGGAATACTCCATCCATTACCAGGTGATGGACGGAAAGGACTACGTGCCCCAGCATCGCGAGCGCATTATGATAGTGGGTTTTGACAAAAGACGTTATCAAGGGGAGGAGCACTTTGAGTTTCCCGCTCCTACCGGGATTCAACCCAGACTGCGCAACATCCTGGAGGATGCTCCGGTCGAGAAATACACCCTGTCCGACAAACTGTGGAACTATCTGCAAGGATATGCCGAGAAGCATAAGGCCAAGGGAAACGGTTTCGGTTTCGGTATGGCCGACCTTGACGGCATTACTCGCACGCTGAGCGCACGTTACTATAAGGACGGTTCGGAAATCCTAATTCCGCAGGAAGGCAGGAATCCCCGCAAGCTGACGCCGCGCGAATGTGCCCGCCTTATGGGCTATCCGGACAATTACATCTTGGACAAGGTGTCCGACGTGCAGGCCTACCGTCAATGCGGAAATTCGGTAGTGGTGCCGCTTATAACAGCTGTTGCCAAGCAAATTATCCAAACACTTGACGGTTATGAGTGAATTATTGAGTGCAGCCATCCAAAGCGTCCGACAATCCCAAGCAGCGTGGTGCCGTTTTATCACAGGCAATGATGCAGGTACGACCGGAAGCCATCAGGCAGGTTTCTATGTGCCCAAGTATGCATCCACTTTGCTCTTTGACCAGCCTGGGCGCAAGGGCGAGAACAAGGAAAAAACCGTCCGTATCCGTTGGCAGGACGATTTTGTCACGGAGAGTTGTATGAAATATTATGGCCAAAAGACGCGCAATGAATACCGCATTACCCGTTTCGGACGCAACTTCCCTTTCCTGCAAGATGACAACGTGGGCGACTTGCTGGTCATAGCCAAATTCAGCGAGGAGGATTATGCGGGGTATGTGCTCGGTACAGACGATGACATAGACGGCTTCCTAGCCAGTTTCAACTTGTCGCCAGACGAGATTAACCGTCTGATAGACGTGGCCGGAAGCATAAAGCCGGAAGAACGGCTTTTGCAGCTTTTCGAGGAGTTCACCGCCCGCTTCAGCGGTTTCCCGGAAACAAGGCAGATGGCAGCTGGTGCACGCGAGTGTTACAATAAAGTCGGCAACCTGTCTGCGCACACCTTGATGACCTGCCCGGATGATATTCTCCTTGGATGGATAGACACGGAGTTCCGCCTGTTCAAGTATATGGAGGAGAAAGTGTATGGTGACCTCGTTTCCCGGCCATTTGGTACGGTAGACGCCTTCGTACAGGCTGCTAACGAGGTTCTCAATCGTCGCAAGTCCCGCGCCGGCAAGTCGCTGGAACACCACCTGGCGGACATCTTCACCGGCAACGGGCTGATATTCGAAGAACAGGCTGTGACGGAAGACAACAAGAAGCCCGACTTCCTTTTCCCGAACGGAGAATGTTATCACAACTTGCTCTTTCCTGCCGACGACTTGACCGTACTTGGCGCCAAGACCACTTGTAAGGATCGTTGGCGGCAGGTTCTGACCGAAGCCGACCGCGTGGAGGAGAAGTTCCTTTTTACCCTGCAACAAGGCATCTCGCGCAACCAGCTGAAAGAAATGGCCGATTCGCACCTGACGTTGGTAGTTCCGCACAAGTATGTCACCAGCTTTCCGCCAGAATGGAGGGACAAGCTGCAAGACCTTGCCGGGTTCATTCGCTTGGTGAAAGAGAAGCAAGAACGTATGCCGCGTCATTTCCTGCTTTCCTGACTAGAATCGTCCTTTCCATATCCAACCTATTTCCTGTAGACGTTTCTTGTTGCGTTCGTCCCGTTCTTTGTTCCGGCTTATCTTCTTTGCCTAGAACGCGGTGTTGGAATGTGGAATATGCCCGTCCACCTCATGCCCGTGCCAGAAGCACCCGTGCACAAATATCGCCACCCGGTACTTCCGGAGCACGATAAGCTCCGGCTTCGTGTTCTTGCATTTGATTCTAGCCATGACGGCGGAGCGTTTCATTTTGTCCCAGATGTCCATGGAAGGTCTTTCTGTATAACTGTTCCGCAAATGTAGGCATTCGGCGGAAGAGAACCAAGCAGAACGGGAAATTGTATCTCCTGTTCCGGCACAGCTTTTGGGGCAAACGGTATAAGCATGGAATCTTTGATGGCTTGTTGACCAAGGAGCAGTGCCCAACTTTTTTTGCTAAAACTTTCCTTATTATAAGGTGGGAAGCGGCTTTTTTTCCTACATTTGCCGCGAAAACCGTGGCACGAGCCACCAACAAAGGAAAAACCTATGCAGAAGAACCTTGTCATTGTCGAGTCTCCGGCAAAAGCGAAAACCATCGAGAAGTTCCTCGGAAAGGACTATAAAGTGCTGTCCAGTTACGGGCATATCCGCGACCTGAAGAAGAAGGCGTTCAGCATCGACATCACCCACGACTTCAAGCCCGAATATGAAATCCCCGCGGACAAGCGCGCCCTGGTCAGCCAACTGAAGGACGAGGCCGCCAAGGCGGACACCGTCTGGCTGGCATCCGATGAGGACCGCGAGGGAGAAGCCATCGCCTGGCACCTGTATGAGGTGTTGGGCCTGAACCCGGAGCACACCAAGCGAATCGTGTTCCATGAAATCACCAAGAACGCCATCCTGCGGGCCATCGAGCATCCGCGCGACATCGACCTCAACCTGGTGGACGCGCAGCAGGCCCGCCGCGTGCTGGACCGCATCGTGGGCTTCGAGCTGTCGCCCGTCCTGTGGCGCAAAGTCAAGCCCGCCCTCTCCGCCGGGCGCGTGCAGTCCGTGGCCGTGCGCCTCATCGTGGAGCGCGAGCGCGAAATCAACGCCTTCAAGACCGAAGCCGCCTACCGCGTCACCGCCGTCTTCCTGGTGCCCGATGCGGACGGCAAGCCCGTCGAACTGAAGGCCGAGCTGGCCCGCCGCTTCAAGACGAAGGCCGAGGCCCGCAAGTTCCTGGAGCTGTGCAAGTCGGCCACGTTCAGCATCAGCGACATCACCACGAAGCCCCTGCGCAAGAGCCCGTCGGCCCCCTTCACCACCTCCACCCTGCAACAGGAGGCGGCCCGCAAGCTGGGCTTCACCGTGGCGCAGACCATGATGGTGGCGCAGCGGCTGTATGAATCCGGTATGATTACCTATATGCGTACCGACTCCGTCAACCTCTCCGACTTCGCCCTGCAGAGCAGCCGCGAGGCCATCGGGACGATGATGGGCGAACGCTACATTTGCACCCGCCACTTCGCCACCCGGACCAAGGGCGCGCAAGAGGCGCACGAGGCCATCCGCCCCACCAACATGCAGGCACCCAAGATAGACGGCACCCACCAGGAGAAGCGTCTGTATGAACTGATATGGAAGCGCACCATCGCCTCGCAGATGGCCGACGCCGAGCTGGAGAAGACCACCGTCACCATCGCCCTCGGCAACAGTGCCGAGACTTTCACCGCCACCGGCGAGGTGGTCAAGTTCGACGGTTTCCTCCGCGTCTACCGCGACTCGCAGGACGAGGACATCGAGGGCCGCGAGGACGAGGCCGGCCTGCTGCCCCCGCTGAAGAAGGGACAGCAGTTGGCGTACAGCGACGTCACCGCCACCGAGCGTTTCAGCCAGCATCCGCCCCGCTATACTGAGGCCAGCCTGGTGCGCAAGCTGGAGGAACTGGGCATCGGCCGACCCTCCACCTACGCGCCCACCATCAGCACCATCCAGCAGCGCGAATACGTCGTCAAGGGCGACAAGCCGGGCGAGGAGCGCGACTGCAACGTGCTCACCCTGAAGGACGGGCAGATTGCAGACGAGACGCACAAGGAAATCACCGGCGCGGAGAAGTCCAAGCTGCTGCCCACGGACACGGGCCTGGTGGTGAACGACTTCCTGACGGAATACTTCCCCGACATACTGGACTACAACTTCACCGCCACGGTGGAGAAGCAGTTCGACGAGATAGCCGAGGGCGAAAAGCAATGGACGGGCGTCCTGAAGAAATTCTACAGCCAGTTCCACCCGTCCGTGGAGAGCACCCTGGCTGCCAAGAGCGAGCACAAGGCGGGCGAACGCATCCTGGGCACCGACCCCAAGAGCGGCAAGCAGGTCAGCGTCAAGATTGGCCGCTTCGGACCCGTGGCGCAGATAGGCAGTGCCAACGAGGACGAGAAGCCGCGCTTCGCCCAGCTGAAGCGGGGACAGTCCATCGAGACCATCACCCTGGACGAGGTGTTGGACCTCTTCAAGCTGCCGCGCGAACTGGGCGACTGGGACGGGCAGCCCGTCAGCGTGGGCAACGGCCGCTTCGGCGCCTACGTGCACGGCCACGGCATCTACGTCACCCTGCCCAAGGATCTCGACCCGCTGGACGTCACCCTCGACGTGGCCATCGGCCTGCTGAAGGACAAGCTGGAGGCCGAGGCCAAGCGCCACATCAAGAAGTTCCCCGAAGAGCCGGACCTGGAAATCATGAACGGCCGCTACGGCCCCTACATCGCCTACCAGGGCAACAACTACAAGATTCCCGCCGGTATTGAGCCCGCCGACCTCAGCCTGGCATCCTGCATGGACCTCATCAAGCTGCAGGCGGACAAGGCCTCCACGCGCAAGAAGCGTGCGCCCAAGGCGTCGGCCGCCAAGGAGGCGAAACCGGCGAAGGGCGCAAAGAAGTGAGCCTTCCGCTCACACCACCTGCCCGTCAAACAGGTGGATGATGCGGTCGGCATAGTCGGCATCGTGCTGCGAGTGCGTCACCATGACGATGGTGGTGCCGTCGCGATGCAGTTCCTTGAGCAGCTCCATTACCTCGCGGCCGTTCTTCGAGTCGAGGTTGCCGGTGGGCTCGTCCGCCAGGATCAGCTTGGGGTTGGCCACCACGGCGCGGGCGATGGCGGCGCGCTGCTGCTGTCCGCCGCTGAGCTGCTGGGGGAAGTGCTTCACGCGGTGCATCATGCCCATGCGCTCCAAGGCATCCTCCACACGCTTCTTGCGCTCGGCGCTGGGGATGCCCATGTAGAGCAGGGGCAGCTCCACGTTCTCGTACACATTCAGTTCGTCTATCAGGTTGAAGCTCTGGAAGACGAAGCCGATGACGCCCTTGCGCAGGTCGGTGCGCTGCGACTCGGTGTAGCGCGACACTTCTGTGCCGTTGAGGTAATACTCGCCCGCCGTGGGATTGTCCAGCAGGCCCAGGATGTTGAGCAGGGTGGACTTGCCGCAACCGGACGGGCCCATGATGGCGACGAACTCGCCTTCATTGACTTCGATGTTCACGTTGGTCAGGGCCAACGTCTGTACTTCTTCCGTGCGGAAGATTTTCTGCAGGTTTACTGTCTTGATCATAATCGGTTGGTATATGTATTGGTTAAATGATAATTTAGCAGTGATGATTGGAACGTTGGTAACTTGATTCTCCTCCTCCCCGGAGAAGGGGAATTCAGTTACCATTTGCGTCCCATCTAAATTCCTATTTCTTATTCCGCCTTCACCGCCTCCGCCGGGTTCAGCCGTGCTATCTTCGCAATGCGGAACACCACCGTCAGCGCCGTGGCCAGCAGGACAAACAGCCCGATGCTGAGCCAGAACAGCGGCCCGTCATTGAAGAACACGGTGTACAGTTGCTTCCATTGTTGCAACAGCACGTAGAGCAGCGGCACGGCCAGGGCGAAGGTGATGCCCAATATCCACAGGTACGACCGGGCAAACAGCCGGAAGATGTGCCGCAGGCCCGCGCCGTTCACCTTGCGGATGGCCACCTCCTTGCGCCGCCGCTCGGTGTCGAGGGTGATGGCGGCATAGACGCCCAGCAAGGTGAGAATGACGCACACCACGGCCAGGAACAATACCACGCCTTTCAGCTTGCTCTCCAGGCCCTGCATCTCCTCCAGGTCGTCCAGCAGGGTGCCGACCTCCGGGCGGAGGGTGTAGGGCAGGGCCTGCGAAAGGAGTTCCAGCACATGGCGGCGTACTTCCTCTGTCCGGCCGTGATGGCATTTCAGGTAGCAGTGGCCTATGTAGTGGCTGAAGTCCGAAGGCAGGAAGGCGAAGCCCTGGAAGTAGCCGGGGCCGTAGTCCAAACCATAAACATCGGTCACGAACGGGGCGCAGATGCCACTCACGGTGTAGCTGCCTTGATAATCGTGGAGCGTGACGCCCATCAGGCTCTCGCGGCGTTCGGCCTGCATGTCGGCCTCGAAGGTTTGGTCCACCACCATCTCGTTCTTGTTCTCCAAGGCACGTCCTTGCACCAAGGGGATGTGCATGAAGTCGAAGAAATTGGACGGCACGCTGAGCAGGTTGACCACGACCTCGCGTCCGTTCTCGTCGGCGGGCGGGGAGGTCAGGAGCTGGTTGCCGGACACGCCGCGCGTGTAGCCGATGTCGGCCAGCAGGCAGTCGGCCACCCCGGCGTGTTGCTTCATCCGCTCGATGAGGGCCAGCTTGTCGGCATTCTTCAGGGAAGGATAGTCCAGGGGGATGCTCAGGATGTCCGCCTTCTCCTGCCGCGTCAGTGTGCCGAACAGGGTGGACGTGGTCTTTCCCGCCTGCAAGTAGAGGGCGGCGGCCAACGTGACGAACACCCAGCAGACAAAGTACTGCACGCCCATCATCACGCTCCGCATCCGGTGACGGCTGCCTCCGCGCAGGGCGGACTGCGGGTCGGCGCGGCGTGCCCGCAGGGCCGTGAAGGCACACACTGCGAGGCTGACGGCCAACACGCCCAGCAGGTATTGGGCGCACTGCACGTTCAGCACCGCCGGGTCAATCTTCATCTGCCACTCCATCAGCGAGAAGTGCAGCCGGGGGGCCGACAGCTCGATGAGGCAGAACGTCAGCAGGAAGGACAGCAGCACCACCAATGCCGCCTGCACGAAAAGTTGGGCCGTGAGTTGCACAGTGCCGCCTCCCAGCACGCGCCGCAGGCTGTACTCGCGGCTGCGGCCCAGGAAGGAGCCTATCTGGAAGTAGAAAAAGTTGAGCAGTCCCACCACCAGCACCAGGATGCCCAGGGCCAGCACCACGGCCAGCATGAATTTGGCAATGGAGTATTCCCAGAAGTTTTGGCCGAACGGCCGGGCGCTCACGTCAAATTCCTTCGCGTAGAGCGTGTGTTTCATCCCGGTGCGGCGGAAACTCTTCTCCAGGCCGGACAGGGCCGTCCCGTCCCGGCGCAGCAGGGCGTAGGTGAAGCCGCCGGTCATTTCGTTGTTCCTTTCATAGTGCAGCAGTCCGTCGCTGTCGTTCAGCACCAGCAGGTCCAGCGGCTCCATGAAGTTCAGGCTGTTGTTCAGGGGCAGGTCTGCCATGACGGCCTGCACGGTGTAGGCCACGCCTCCCCGCTTGTCGGAATAGGGCATCTTCAGCGTGGTCACCAGCTGGCGGCCGATGGCATCGGCCAGGTTGGTCCCGAAGATGCGGCGGGCCGTACGCTCGCTCAGCACCACGGCGTTGGGGGTCTGTGCGGCGGTCTCCCACGAGCCGGCCACGATGCGCGGGGTGAAGACCTGCCGGAAGCAGCTGTCCGTCTCCATGCAGGTCAGGGGATCGAAGGGGTACATCTCGCCCTCCTTGGCCTCGACGTCAAAGAGCCGTTTGTCCGGATAGGCCACGTAGGTCAGGGCTTCCACCTCGTCCCACTGCAGCTGCCGCAGGCGGTCGGCCAGCGGGGCAGGCGTGCCCGAAAACGGCTTGCCGTCCTCCGAGTCCAGTACCACCTCCGCGATGCGGTCCCGCTTCTCGAAGCAGCGGTCCGTGCTGAGGATGAACCGCCCCACGTAGAGGCAGACGCTGAAGCAGAGCAGGCACACGCCCAGCCCCACGATGCTTATCAGGTTTTGCGTCCGGTATTTCAGCAGTTGCCGGACGGCGACTTTCAGGTAGTGTAGTAACATAGTCGTTTCGTTAAATGGTTGATTATTCCGTCTTTACCGCCTCCGCCGGATTCACCCGCGCTATCTTCGTGATGCGGAACACCACCGTCAGCGCCGTGACCAGCGTGACGGACAGGAACAGTCCCGCCCAGAACCACGGGCCGTAGCTGAAGAAGGACACGTACAGCGTCTGCCATTGCTGGAAGATCACGTAGATGAGCGGGAAGGCTACCACCGCCGTGCCCGTGAGCAGCCAGACGTAGGTCTTGGCGAAGAGCCGGAATATCTGTCGGCGGCCTGCGCCGTTCACCTTGCGGATGGCCACCTCCTTGCGCCTCCGCTCGGTGTCCAGCGTGATGGCGGCATAGACGCCCAGCAGCGTGACCACCACGCACACCAGGGCGAAGAACAGGATGAGGCTGCGCAGGTTGGCCTCCATGCTGCACTCCGCTTCCAGATCCTGTTGCAGGGTGTTCACCTGCGCGGGGATGGTGGGCGGGAGGGTTTCCGTCAGGACGGCGGTCACGTGGCGGCGCACGGCGTCGGCCTGGCCTGGACGACACTTCAGGTAGCAATGTCCCAGAAAGAGGCTGAAGTCCGAGTATTGGTAGCACATGCCAATCTTCCTGCTGTCCCAGTCCTCGGGCGGCGCATAGAGATAGTTATTGATATCGCCGGCCAGTCCGCACACCGTCATGGCCGGACCGTCCCACGGATAGAGCACGGCACCCATCGCTTCCTTGCCCGTCAGGCGGGTGTAGTTCTCGGCTGTCTTCGTGTTGATGACGATGCCGGTGGAGTCGCGCAAGGTTTCACCTTGCAGCAGCGGGATGTTCATGAAGTGGAAAAAGTTAGGGGCAATGCGGTGGTAAAATATCTGGATGACCTTGTCACGGCTTTTCTGCTCGTCTGCAAACACGCTGGTGCGCGTCAGGCCACTCACGTAGGATTCCTCGGCGGGCAGACAGTCTTCCACCCCGGCGTGCTGCTTCATCCGGTCGATGAGGGCCTGTTTGTCGGCCTCCGTCAGGAACGTGTAGTTCAGGGGGATGCTCAGTATCTCTTCCTTCTGGCGGTCTGTCAGGGTGTTGAACACGGACGATGTGAGCGTGTCCGTCTGCAAGTAGAGGGCGGCGGCCAGGGCCACAAACACCCAGCAGACAAAGAACTGCACGGCCAGCAGGGCGTTGCGCGCGATGTGCCTGCTGCCACGGCGCACGCGGCCCGTGCCCCGGATGCCGGTCTGGATGGGGATGCGGCAGGCGTAGGCCACCGTGCCCGCGCAGACAACCAGGGTCAGGAGCAGGAGGACCGCGAGGTATTGCACGCACTGGCCCAGCAATGCCCCGCCGTCTATCTCCAGACGGAAGGTCTCCAGGGAGATGTGCAGGTTGGGCACCCACACCTCCACCAAGCAGCCTGCCACCAAGAAGGCCAACACCACTGTCAGCACGGCCTGGGTGAATAGCAGGCCCAGCAATTGTCCGGGACGGCTGCCCTGCACGCGGCGAAGGGCATATTCGCGCAGGCGGGTGAGGTAGGAGCCGCAGGCGAAGTTGAAGAAGTTGAGCAGCCCCACCAGCAGGATGAGCGTGCCCAATGCCATGAAAATGACGGCGAAAATCAAGAAACCGCCCTCGCTCAGGAAGTCTTCGCCGAAGGGCTGTGCCGCCACCGGGCATTCATTCGGCCCGAACGTCATCTTCAGGCCCTGTTGCAGGAAGGTGGCGTTCAGTCGGTCGGGCGTGAAGCCGGGGCGCAGCAGGGCGCAGATTTGTCCGCTCAGGAGGTAGTCCGCCTGCCGGAAGGCTTCGTGGTAGCTCAGCTCGTCGTTCACCGTCAGCAGGTCCACCGGCTTCATTCGCGTCAGAGAGTTGTTGGCGGGCAGGTCCCGCATGACGGCCTGCACGGTGTAGGACACATCGCCGGTCACCCCGGCCTCCCGGGCGGTCATCATCCTCCGGGCATTGGTCAGCAACATCGTCCGCCCGATGGCCTCGGCGGGTTGGGCAAAGAGGCGGCGCGCCATCCGCTCGGTCAGGATGACGGCGTTGCGCGTGCGTGCAGCGGCTTCCCACGAGCCGGCCAGCAGTTCCCCGCCAAACACGTGGTGGAAACTGGTGTCCGCCTCCAGCACATCCAGATTCTGGAAAGGCAGTTCCTCGCCCGAAGCCAGCACGACAGTATAGTCGCGCTTGTCGCCCGGGTTCACGTAGGTCACAGCCTCCACCCCGGCGGGTGGTTGGGCGGCCAGACGGTGGGCCAAGGGGATGCAGCCGGCGCCGAATGGCGTGCCGTCCTCCCGCAGCAGTTCGATGTTCGCGATGCGGTCCCGCTTCTCGAAGCACCGATCCGTGCTGAGGATGAACCGCCCCACGTAGAGGCAGACGCTGAAGCAGAGCAGGCACACGCCCAGCCCCACGATGCTTATCAGGTTTTGCGTCCGGTACTTCAGCAGTTGCCGGACGGCGACTTTCAGGTAGTGCAGTAACATAGTCGTTTCGTTAAATGATAATTTATCGGGTTGATTGGAACGGTGGTAACTTATTTCTCCTCCTCCGGGGAGGAGGAGTACCCGAAGGGGGAGGTGGTAGCGAAACCCGCTCGCTCTGAAATCATTAGCAGTGTATATCTGCCGCTACCACCCCGCCCGTTGGGCACCCCTCCTCCCCGGAGGAGGGGAATTCAGTTACCATTTGCGTTCCATCTAAATTCCTGTTTGCCCGGCGGTACCCCCGCCCTCGTCCGGCGGTACCTCCGCCCGCGCTTACCCGTACCTCCGCCCGCGCCCGGCGGTACCCCCGCCCGAACCCTATTCACGCTTGAGCGAATCCACGGGATTGGCGGAGGCGGCGCGGCGCACTTGCCACCACAGCGTGCCCAGCGACAGCAGGGCCACCACCGCCAGGGCCGCGAGGAACATCCACCATTGGAGCGGCGTCTTCACCACATAGTCCGCCGTGTATCGGTGTACGATGTACCACGCCACGGGCACCGACACCGCGAAGGCCGCGCCCAGCACCACGGCATACTTGCGGAAGAGCAGGCGGTAGAGGTCGCCCCGCTTCGCGCCGTTCACCTTGCGGATGGCTATCTCGCGGTAGCGTTGGCGCAGGTCGAAGAGCGACACGCCCAGCAGTCCCAGACAGGACACCACGATGGCCATCAGGGCAAAGGCGGTGCTGACCCAAGCCACGCGGCGATCATCGTCATAGATGGCTGCCACCTGGTCCGCGAGGGGGGTGAAGGCGAAGTCATCGCTGTGGTAGACCTCCTGCACCGTCTGGCGCAGGTAGTCGTGCAGGTCGCGTTCGTGGCCGGGCGTGACGGAGAAGGCCCATTCGTCGCCGATCAACGTGCCCTGTACCATATAGGCCATCGGCTGCCGTCCCAGCGAGAGGTGGCCGTTGCAATAGTCTTCCACCACGGCGGCGACGGGCATCAGCTTCGTGCCTCCTTCCACCACATTGCCTTTTGTGTCGACGAAAATCCACAAGGGAGACTCGCTGCGCACGAAGGCTTCCTCACGGTTCTGGTAGCCGAACATCTCCATCGCCCGGCGGTTGAGCACCATCAGGTAGCCTTCCCCCTCCAGGTTGCCATCGAGCACGGGGATGCCGTAGAAGTCGAAGAACCCCTTGGGGACGAAGGTCATATTCATAGCGACCTTCTCGCCCCGGTCGTTCAGCAAGGTGGAGAGAAAGCCTTTTGCCAGCACACCGTCCTTGCTTATTTTTTGTGCTTTGTCCACGTAAGGGCAGGACTTGATGCGATGGCCCAATTCTTGCGCACGGCCTGTCTCCGCCTGCCTTTCCTCTTCGCCGGCCATATAGAAATTGTGGCTGCGGGGACTGAGATTGGCGTGGACGATACCTTCGGTGCGGAAGCCCGGCGGCGTGTCCAGCCACGTGTGCAACTGATGGACGAAGTAGACGGACAGCACCAGCAGCAGGAGCGTCACCAGGTATTGCCCGAAGAGGAAGCCCATACGCACCGCGATGGACTGGCGGCTGGTGCCGATGGTGCGGATGGAGACCATCGGCGGGCGGTAGTTGTAGCGCAGGTAGGGATAGAGCGACGTCAGCAGCGGAAAGAGCACGAGGAAGCCGGGCATCAGCCAGGCATCGAAGGCGGTGTAGCCGATGAGGTCGCCGGCCAGGCGGTTCAGCAGGGGCTGGCCTGCCTCCACCACGACCCCGGCCAGCAGCAACGCCCCGGCGCAGAGCAGGAAATTTTCGGTATAAATCTGCAGGAAGAGGGGCAGGCGGTGCAGGCCGAACACCTTCTTGATGCCATACTCCTTGCTGCGCTTCATCATCAGCACCATGTAGAGGTTGACAAAGTTGAGCATCCCTACCAGCAACAGCAGCACGGCCACGCCCGCCAGCAAGTGGAGGTAGCGCAGGTTGCCTTGGCTGCGCATCAGGCGGGTGTCCTCATCGGTGGAAGTCTGGTCGAAATAGAATTCCTCCAGCGTGAGGAACTGCTGGCGTATTTGTTTGCCCACCGGATACCAGTCTCCGGCCGCTTTCACCGGGCGGTAAATATGGGCTTGCCGGTTGATGGCGGGCAGGTCCACGGCGGGCAGCACGTGCACCAGCTCCCACGGCATCCGCCCCCATTCGTCACTTAGGTCGTAGGCCACCACCAGGTCGAAGTGCAGGGTGGTCTTGCAGGCGGGTTCGCCTATCACGCCCCGCACGGTCACCTCATGCCCGGCATAGTCCAGCACCTGCCCCACGGGGTTCTCGTGCCCGAAGAGGCGGCGGGCGAACGCTTCGGTCAGCACAGCGTCCGTGGGGGCGTGCAACGCCGCTTCGCCCACTTGCACCGGGTAGCGGAAGAGGTGGAAGAAGCTGGAGTCTGCCGCCAGCACATGGGCTTGATGGCTGCTCTCGCCCCGCTGCACGAGGTCATCCTGCAGCAGGATGAGGCGGCACCGCTCCTGCACCTGGCTGTCCGTGATATAGGTGGTGTCCAGGGTGACCCAGTCGGGATGCAGTATCGAAGGATATACATTGCCGTCAATGTCCTGCAAGGGAATCACAACGCGCCCGCGATCCACGCAGTGCGTGTCCGTCGTGTACTCGCGGTGCAGGTAGCGCGCCAGCAGGATGCAGCAGCCCAGGCTCAGGGCCAGGCCGACGACGTTGATAAGGGTGTAAGCTTTGGCACGTGCCAGGTGGCGTGCCGCGTATTTCAGGGTTTTCATATAAATGATAATTTAGTTGACGAGTTGACAAGTAAACAAGACTACGAGGACAGGGCTTATCACTTGTAAATCTGTTTGCTAACAGGCCTTGTTGCCTCGTTAACTCGTCCCCTTGTCAACTTATAAATTCCTATTTAATCACCAGCTCCTCCGCCTCGCCAAAGTTACTATATCCCGTGGTAATGACCCAATCTCCGGGCTGCAAACCGTCGGTCACTTCGTATTGTTGCGGGTTCTGCCGTCCGATGCCGAGGGGCACACGGCGGGCGCGGGTGCGGTCGGCATTGAGCTTGTAGATCCATTGCCCGGCGGTGGACTGGTAGAAGTCGCCGCGGCGGATGACCAAGGCTTCTTCGGGTTGTCCCAGCTTAATCTGCACGCGGAAGCTCTTGCCCACGCGCAGGTTGTCCGGCAGGGAGTCGGCGGCGAAGACCAGGTCCACGTCGAAGGTACGGTCCTTCACCTCGGGCACCACCTTGGAGACGCGCAGCGGGTAGCGGCGTCCCTGGTAGGTGATGGCGGCGGGCAGACCGGTGGTGACGCGGTCGATGTAGTACTCGCTCAGGGCGGTGTGTATCTTGTACTGGTCCAGCACCTTCACCTCGGCGATGTTCTCCGTGGCGGTCACCTGCTGACCGGGCACCACCTTGACGAAGCTCAGTTGTCCGCCCACGGGGGCCGTCACCACCAGACCGTCCAGGCGTCGGCGGGCACGCTCGTACTTCTTGCGCTCGCGTTCGCGGTCGTTGCGGAGCAGGTCGCGCTGGATGAGGTTGACGGCCGAGTCGTGGCGCAGGCTCTCGCGCTCCAGGCGGGCGGTCTCCAGCTTGAAGCGGTATTCGGCCTCGGCCACGTCCAGCTGGGCCTTGCTCTTGACGCCCATGCGGTATTCCTCCTTGTCCAGCTCGAAGGTCTTGCGCAGGCTCTCCAGCTCATACTCCGTCTGCAGGGCCTGCTTCCGGAGGGTGATGCGCTGCTGCTCCATCTCTATCTCCTTCTCGCGGTAGGTGAAGAGCTGTTTCTCCCACTCGTCGCGCTGGTCTTCTATCTCGCGCAGCAGTTCGGGATTGTCCAGCACGAGGATGGTGTCGCCCTTTTGGAGGAGGCTGCCTTCCTCCGCCACGATGCGCTGCACGCTGCCCGCCTCGCCGGCGTTGACCAGGATGGTGAGGATGGGCTGGACGAGGCCTTCCACATCGACGTATTCCAGGAACTTGTCGTTCTTCACTTCGCAGATCTGTATGTCGTCCGGCGAGACGCGCAGGCGGCGCGGACCCAGCGAGAGGACGATGACGTAGACGAGCAGGCCCAGGAAGGCGGTCCCGCCCAGCAGGTGGTAACGGTAGCGGATGTACCACGGTTTCTTTTCCAGTTGTATGTCCATATCTTGTTGGTAAATTCCTATTTATTCCAGCAGCCTCTCCAAGTCCTCCTCCAGCGGCCTGTCGTGCTCGAAGTCGTGGAGCGTCAGGCTGCGGAGGGTATAGAAGAGGCTCCAGTATTCGTTGAGGGCGGCGATGTAGTTGCGCCGTGCCGAGTCCTTCTCGCTGATGGAGGCGTTGAGGTCCAGCACGGACGACTTGCCCAGCAGGTAGAGCCGGCGTGCCACCTCGGCGCGGCGTTGGGCGGTGCGGTCGGTGCGGGCCGCGATGCGCACGCGCTGTGCTTGGAGATTGAACTGCTTCACCAGCTTGCGCACGTTCAGCTGGAAGTCGGTCTTGTTCTGCTCCACCTGTGTGTAGACCAGGTCGCGGTTGGAGCGTGCCACGCGCACCTGCCCCTTGCCGCGCCCCCAGTCCAGAATGGGGAGGGAAAGGGTGAGGCTGACGTATTGCTGGTCCAGCGGGTCGCGGTAGGCGTCGCGCAGCTTGTCGCCCGTCTGGGTGAGGCCGAAGCGCAGGTAGATGTCCGCCTTCAGTCCGGCGTTGGCGCGTGCCTGTGCCACGTTGCTCTCGCTCTCCAGTTCGCGGCGGCGCATGTTCTGGATGTCGGGGCTGTTGGCGTTGGCCAGCAGGAGGGCTTCGTTCAGGTTCACCACAAAGTCGGGGATGGAGTCGTTCAGCCTTACTTGCAGGTCCGTGTCCTCGCGGATGCCGAGGTAGGAGCGCAGTTCCTGCATGGCGTTCTCCACCTCGATGCGGGCGCTCATGCAGTTGGCCTCTTCGTTCAGCTTGTTGATTTCCAGCTGCAGCATCTCGTTCTCGCTGATGGTGCCTATCTCGTAGCGTCCCTGCGCGTAGGCATAGAGGGTGTCGGCGTTGGCATAGTTGGTGGTGGCTATCTCCAGGTTGCTCTGCGCCGTGGCCAGGTCGAAGAACTTCTGCGTGGCGGTGGCGGCCACCAGCTCCAGGGTCTCCACGTAGCTCTTGCGTGCCTCCTCGTAGCGCACCGGCTCGATGCGGCGGTCCCACTTCAGGCTGTTGTAGCCGAAGAGGCTTTGGCTGTAGCCGAGGATGACGGGCGAGGTCTGCCACGACGAGGTGTGTTCGCTCAGCAGGTCAAGCCGTTGGGCGGAGGTGGTCAGGGAGAGGGTGCCGCCCGTCAGCGCGATGTTCTGCGTGACGCTCAGGCTGAGATCGGTGCTCAGCAGGTTCTGCTCCACGAACTGTACCGAGCCGTCGCCCATCGTGATGCGGTTGATGGCGCGGTCCATATAGGGGGCGGAGGTCAGCGTGAGGGCGGGCAGGTAGTTGGCGCGGTAGTAGCGGTAGTTCCAGTAGGCCGAGCGGAAGGTGTGGCGGGCGCTCTGCGCGTCGGGCGACATCTCCCGTGCCTGTTCGATGGCCTGCTCCAACGTGAGCGTCAGGGCTTGCCCGTGTACCCAAGCGGGGGCGGACAGGGCGAGGAGCAGGAGGGCGTATGTGATTACATTCTTCATAAACGGCATGGTTGTTCGCCTATAAGCCATCAAATCCCGTGCCAAACAGACAACGTATTGTCCTATAGGATATAAGACCCTCGCCGACCTTCCGGCACTTGTGCGACTCCGCACAAAAATCGTGCGCATCCGCACGCACAACACACGGATATTATGCGTATCTTTGCCCGCGGGAAGACAAATTATCATCTGCAATGGAACAACTGGGAAGAATCCTTATCATCGACGACAACGAAGACGTCCTCTTCGCCCTCAACCTGCTGCTGGAGCCGCTGGCGGAGAAAATCAAGGTGGCCGTCAGCCCGGAGCGCATCGAGCACTTCATGCGCACGTTCTGTCCCGACCTCATCCTGCTGGACATGAACTTCAGCCGCGACGTGGTCAGCGGGCAGGAGGGCTTCGACGCGCTGAAGCAAATCCTGCGCATCGACCCGCAGGCGGTGGTCATCTTCATGACTGCCTACTCCGACACCGACAAGGCCGTGCGTGCCATCAAGGCGGGCGCCACCGACTTCATCCCCAAGCCGTGGGAGAAGGAGAAACTGCTGGCCACCCTCTCCTCCGGCATGAAGCTGCGCCGCTCCCGCCGCGAGGTGGACCAGCTGAAGGAACAAGTGGAGGTGCTGAGCGACCCTGCGGGCGGAAGCTCCGAGGAGCGGATTATCGGCGAGTCCGAGCCCATGCGCCAGGTGTTCGCCACCGTGGAGAAGCTGCGCGAGGCCGATGCCAACATCCTTGTCCTGGGCGAGAACGGCACCGGCAAGGACGTCATCGCCCGGTTGCTCTACCGTCATTCGCCCCGCTACGGGCGGCCCTTCGTCACCATCGACCTGGGCAGCATCCCCGAGCAACTGTTCGAGAGCGAGCTGTTCGGCTACGAGAAAGGCGCCTTCACCGATGCCCGCAAGGCCAAAGCGGGACGCATGGAGGCGGCCACGGGCGGCACGCTCTTCCTGGACGAGATTGGCAACCTCTCCTTGCCGATGCAGGCCAAGCTGCTGACCGCCATCGAGAAGCGGCAAATCGTCCGCCTGGGCAGCACGCAAGCCACGCCCATCGACGTGCGCCTCATCTGCGCCACCAATGCGGACATCCACCGCCTGGTGGAGGAGGGGCGTTTCCGCCAGGACCTGCTCTACCGCATCAACACCATCGAGCTGCACATCCCGCCCTTGCGCGAACGGGGCGAGGATATCCTCCTGCTGGCAGAGTGTTTCCTGCAACGCTATGCCCGCAAGTACCGCAAGGAGATGCGCGGCCTCTCGCGCGAGGCCAAGAACAAGCTGCTGAAATATGCCTGGCCCGGCAACGTGCGCGAGTTGCAGCACCTGATGGAGCGTGCCGTGCTCCTGGGCGACGGCTCGCTGCTCCGTCCCGAGAACTTCCTCTTCCAGGCGGCAGACCCGCAGCCGGACAAACTGAAAGATGCCAAGATGCTGAACCTGGAGCAACTGGAGCGGCAGACCATCGAGCGTGCCCTGCGCCTGAGCGGCGGCAACATGACCCGCGCGGCGGAATACCTGGGCATTACCCGCTTCGCCCTCTATCGCAAACTGGAAAAACTGGGCTTATGAGACGCTATTCTTTCATCGTCCTGCTCCACGTGGCAGGCTTTGCCCTGATGTCGGTCGGGGTGTATGTGCTGGCGGAGCGCCGCTTGTGGTTCTGTGCCGCCACCCTCTTCCTGTTGCTGCTGCTGATGGCTGTCCGCCTCTACCGGTTGCAGATGGTGCAGATGCGCATGATGCGCGGCCTGGCGGAGAGCCTGCGCCACGACGACCGGATGATTTCCTTCCGTTCGCCCTACCGCAACCGTCCGATGGAGGAGATGGCCGGGGAATTGTCCGATGCGATGCAGGGATTCCGCACCCGCCTGCTGGAACGCAACGAGATGGAGGCCTGGCAGAAGCTCATCCGCGTGCTGACGCACGAAATCATGAACTCCATCACGCCCATCCTCTCCCTGAGCGAGACCCTGAGCGAGCGCGAGATGAACGAGCGGAACTATGCCGTGATGCAGCAGGGCATGAAGACCATCTGCCGCCGCAGCAAGGGCCTGCTGGAGTTTGTGGAGAACTACCGCCGTCTGACCCGCCTGCCCGCGCCCGTGCGCCGTCCCGTCTCCGTGCGCGAACTGCTGGCCGACCTGCGCAAGCTCTATCCCGACGACCCCGCCATCCGCATCCATCTCCCCGCCGACGACATCCAGTTGCACATCGACCGCGCCCAGGTGGAGCAGGTGCTCATCAACCTCCTGAAGAACGCGCGCGAGGCCTGCGCCCGGACGCCCGATCCCTGCATCGAGGTGGGCACCGCCGAAGCCCTCCCCTGGAAGTGCGTCATCTACGTGCGCGACAATGGCGAGGGCATCCTGCCCGACGTGCAGGACAAGGTGTTCGTCCCCTTCTTCACCACCAAGCCCGGCGGCTCCGGCATCGGCCTGAGCCTCTGCCGTCAGGTCATGAACCGCCACGGCGGGAACATCACGTTGCAGTCCGCCGTGGGGCAGGGCAGTTGCTTCACGTTGCAGTTCCCGTGAGGCACCTGTTATATGACTTAGGCGCGGATTACGCGGATCTCACGGATTCCTTTTGGGAAGGGTTTTATCCGTGTCATCCGCGCCATCCGCGCCCAATCCATGTATCTAAGCCAATGTCTTACATCCGTTCCGGCACCTCGATGCCCAGCAGGCCCATGCCCAGCTTCACAATCTTCGCCACCTCGGCGGAGAGCACCAGACGGAACAGACGCACGGCCTCATTCTCCTCGCGCAGGATGCTGAAGTCGTGGTAGAACTGGTTGTACTCCTTCACCAGGTCGTAGCAGTAGTTGGCGATGACGGACGGGCTGTAGTCCGTGCCTGCCTGGCGCACCACGGCGGCAAAGTCGGCCAGCATCTGCACCAGGCCCTCTTCCTTCGTGCTGAGGCTGATGCCTTCGGGCAGGCGTTCGGGCAGCTGGATGCCAGCCTCCTGTGCCTTGCGCAGCACGCTGCGGATGCGGGCGTAGGTGTACTGGATGAAGGGGCCCGTGTTGCCGTTGAAGTCGATGGACTCCTTGGGGTTGAACGTCATGTTCTTGCGGGCGTCCACCTTGAGGATGAAGTACTTCAGCGCGCCCAGGCCCACGATGCGGGCGATGTCCTCCGCCTCCTCCGGCGTCAGGCCGTCCAGCTTGCCCAGGTCGCCGCTGGTCTCGCGGGCGGTGGCAATCATCTCCGCCATCAGGTCGTCAGCGTCCACCACGGTGCCCTCGCGGCTCTTCATCTTGCCTTCGGGCAGCTCCACCATGCCGTAGGAGAAGTGCACCAGGCTCTTGCCCCACTCGAAGCCCAGGCGGTCTAGCAGGATGCTGAGCACCTGGAAGTGGTAGTTTTGCTCGTTGCCCACCACGTAGATCATCTTGTCGATGGGGTAGTCGGCGAAGCGTTGCTCGGCCGTGCCGATGTCCTGCGTCATGTAGACCGACGTGCCGTCCGAGCGGAGCAGCAGCTTGTGGTCCAGCCCCTCGCCCGTCAGGTCGGCCCACACCGATCCGTCTTCCTTGCGGTAGAACAACCCCTTGTCCAGTCCTTCGAGCACCTTCTTCTTGCCCTCCAGGTAGGTCTCGGATTCGTAATATATCTTGTCGAAGCTGACGCCCATCATGCGGTAGGTCTCGTCGAATCCGGCGTACACCCAGTCGTTCATCTTCTTCCACAGGGCACGCACTTCGGGGTCGCCGGCTTCCCACTTGACGAGCATCTCGCGCGCCTCCTTCATCAGCGGCGAGGCGGCCTCGGCCTCTTCCTTTGTCATGCCCTGCTCCATGAGTTGGCTCACTTCGGCTTTGTAGTGCTTGTCGAAGGCCACGTAATAGTCGCCTATGAGGTGGTCGCCCTTCTTGCCGGAGGATTCGGGTGTCTCGCCGTTGCCATACTTCAGCCAGGCCAGCATGGACTTGCAGATGTGTATGCCGCGGTCGTTGACGATGTTGGTCTTGACCACACGGTTGCCGTTGGCGGCGATAATCCTTGCCAGGGCGTTGCCCAGGAGGTTGTTGCGCACGTGGCCCAGGTGGAGGGGCTTGTTGGTGTTGGGCGACGAATACTCGATCATCACCAGGGGCGACTCCGGCGTGGCGGGTGTCAACCCGTACTCGGGCTGCGCATGGATATCATCCAGGAGTTCGATCCAGGCTGCGGGGGCCACGGTGAGGTTGAGGAAGCCCTTGATCACGTTGTAGGCGGCCACGGCGGGCTCGTTGGCCACCAGGTATTCGCCGATCTCCCCGGCTGTCTGCTCGGGTCCTTTGCGCGACATGCGCAGGAAGGGGAACACTACCAGTGTCAGGTGTCCTTCAAACTCTTTCTTCGTCTTCTGCAATTGCACTTGTGCGGAGGGCACGTCCTGTCCGTACAGTGCTTTCAGGCCGTTCACGACGGCTGCGGTCAGTCTTTCTTCTATCTTCATGAGTGATAAGGTATTTCTGTTATTGGGCACAAAGATACGACATTTAAATGAGACGGCGGCAATCCGTGGGGAGAATCCGTGCGGATTCGGCGGTATCGGCGCTCGTGCTCGCGGGAGCCGACGAACGCGCTCGGGGATACCGGCGAGCGCGGACGGCAATATCCCCGGACGTCTGCGGCGGGATGGGGTGTGATTTGGCAGCGGTGGGATGGTCGGGTTTCGCGGATTTTTCGTAGCTTTGCTCCCGCTAACGAAACGGAATGAGATGTTACAGAAGACAGAGTGTATCGTGCTCCGCACGGTGAAGTATAAGGACACGGCCCTGATGGCCACCGTCTATACCGAGGTGTCGGGCCGGGCATCGGTGGTGGTGCCGGTGTCGCGCTCGCGGCGTGCGGCGGTGCGGAGCGTGCTGTTTCAGCCCCCCGCGCTGGTGGAGCTGGAGGCCGAGGTGCGTTCCTCGTCGTCGGTGGGGCGGGTGAAGGAGGCCCGGACGGCCTGTCCCTATACGTCCCTGCCCTACGACCCGCGCAAGGCGGCCATTGCCCTGTTCCTCTCCGAGTTTCTCTACCGGGTGTTGCGCGAGGAGACGGAGAACCGGCCTCTCTTTGCCTACCTGCGCTCGTCGCTGCTGTGGCTGGACGAGTGTCGCACGGGCTTTGCCAACTTCCACCTGGTCTTTCTCATGCGCCTCTCGCGCTTCCTGGGGCTTTATCCCAACCTGGAGGATTATGCCGCGGGCGACTGGTTCGACCTGCGTGCCGCGTGCTTCACGCCCCTGCGTCCCGCGGCACACAACGACTGCCTTCCGCCCGACGAGGCCGCCCGCATGGCCCGCCTGATGCGCATGGATTACGCTACGATGCACCTCTTCCGCCTCACGCGCGAGGAGCGTGCCCGTTGCCTGGAGGTCATTCTGACCTACTATCGCCTCCATCTGCCCGACCTCCCGGAGCTGCGCTCGGTGGAGGTGTTGCGCGAAGTCTTTCTATGAAAAATGCCTGTCCGGCGGCGGGTATAACCGTGGGACAGGCATTATGTACCGGCTTTTCAGGGTCGGGCTCTTCCTGCTTACAGGTTCAAAAGCTCCTTCACCTTGGCCGAGATGGCGCGACCCTCGGCCACGCCGGCCAGGCGCTTGGTGGCGGTGCCCATCACCTTGCCCATGTCCTTGGGGCCTTCGGCGCCCACTTCGGCGATGATTTCGCGGAGGGCAGCCTCCAGTTCTTCGGCCGAGAGCTGTTTGGGCAGATACGTCTCCATCACCTTCACCTGCGCCAGCTCCTCGTCGGCCAGGTCCTGACGTCCCTGCTGGATGTAGATGTCTGCGGCGTCCTTGCCCTGCTTGGCCAGCTTCTGGATGAGCTTCAGGGCGTCGGCATCGCTCAGGGTGTCGTTGGCGCCCGGCGCGGTCTTCGCCTCCAGAAATACCTTCTTGATATTGCGCAGTGTCTCGAGGGCTACTTTGTCCTTGGCCTTCATTGCGGTTTTAATGTCTTCGCTGACTTTGTCGAATAAACTCATAGTGCTATTGTTTTTTTGATTTAGTTCAGAATGTAATGACCCCTTCTTCTTCCCCTTGTTGTCCGCCTCCGGTGGCGATGGCTTCGGCCCGCTCTTGCTCGGCTTTGTCGCGGATGGCGTTGAGGGTGGTCTTGTCGCGCCGGCAGGTGGGCGATTCTTCGACCAGGGTGACGACGTCGGTGTTGTCCAGGTCTTCGGGGGCGAAGAGGTAGATGTGGCGCCGGCGGACGGGCTGGTAGCGGGCGTTGGTATCGCGTCCGTAATAGCTCTCGCGGCGTTTGCGCCGTTCTTCTTCCTTCTCTTCCAGTTCGGCCAGGCGCTTCTGCTCTTCCTGGCTGCGCTGTTCGAGGCGCTGGTCCATCTCCTTCATGTGGATGTCCTGGATGCCGAATCCGGTGGCGAGGAGGGTGATTTTCACCTGTTCGCCCAGGGCGGGATCCTCGGCCATGCCGAACTTGGTCTCGAAGTTGCGGTTGAAGCGGTTCATGAACTCCTTGACTTCGTCCATCTCGCTCATCATCAGCTCGTGGTCGGGGCTGTAGGAGATGTTGAGGAGGACTTTCTGGGAGTTGAAGATGTCGTTGTTGTTGAGCAGGGGTGAGTGGCGGGCCTGCTCGATGGCCTTGCTGACGCGGCTCTCGCCCTCGCCGTATCCGGTGCTCATGATGGCCACGCCGCCGTCCTTCATGACGGTCTTGACGTCGTTGAAGTCCAGGTTGATGATGCCGCGCATGGTGATGATCTCGGCGATGCTCTTGGCGGCTACGAGGAGGGTGTCGTTGGCCTTGGCGAAGGCGTTCTTGACGGAGAGGTCGGGGTATATCTCGCCCAGCTTCTCGTTGTTGATGACGAGCAGGGCGTCTACGTTCTTGCTGATTTCCTCGACGCCGTCCAGGGCCTGGTCGATTTTCTTGTCGCCTTCCCAGCGGAAGGGTATGGTGACGATGCCCACCGTCAGGATGTCCATCTCCTTGGTGATGCGGGCGATGGTGGGTGCGGCGCCGGTGCCGGTTCCGCCTCCCATGCCTGCGGTGATGAACACCATCTTGGTGCCGTCGTTGAGCATATTCTTGACTTCTTCGATGCTTTCTTCGGTGGCTTCCTTGGCCTTGCTGGGGCGGTTGCCGGCTCCGAGGCCTTCGTGTCCGAGTTGCACTTTGACGGGCACGGGCGATTCTTCGAGTGCCTTGCGGTCGGTGTTGCATACCACGAATGCCACCTCGTGGATGCCTTCGCGGTACATGTGGTTGACGGCGTTGCCGCCGCCTCCTCCCACGCCGATGACCTTGATGATCTTAGGGGAGTCGGTGGGGAAGTCGAATTGTACTCTGTCGTCCATTTTCGTATGTAATGGTTAAGTGGTTATTGCTCTATGGTTAATTGTTCAGCTTTTCGCTGTTGTCGTCCAGCACCTCGTTGCGGAATTTCTCGAACAGGTTGCCGAAGAAGGAGCCTCGCTTGCCCGTGTCGGGTTCTTTGATGGGCTTCTTCGTGGTCTTGTGGTCTTTGTCCTTGTCGGTGCTTTGGGGTTCCTTGGGCTCGGGCTTGGGCGGCTCGGGCTTTTCCACTTCTTCTTCGCGGAAGATGTTGGCCTGCTGGGGTTCGGGCTTGGGCTGCGGCTTGGGCTGCACGGCGCAGTTCACGCTGCCGACGGCCAGGAGGCCCAACAGGGTGTTTTGGCGTGCGTCGGAGGCGAGGGTGCCCGGCGCGTCGTGCAGGGGGGCTTGTATGGCGAGGGCGGTGCGCACTCTCTCCGTGCGGCTGAGCTTGCGGAAGAGGGCTTCCGTGCCCGTCAGGAGGGCACTGCCGCCGGTCAGTATGGTGCCTGCCAGCAGTTCGCGCTCGTAGCCGGACTGCCTGATCTGATTCCATGCGTTGGCCAGGATTTCCTCGGCGCGTGCGCCGATGATGTCGTTCAGGGCGGTCAGCTCAATGGCTCGTCCGTCGGCCAGGGTGCAGGTTTGAGGGGTGTCCGCCGGGTTGGCATCGTCGGTGTCGGGCTGGTAGCAGGCGTCGCCGTATTGCAGCTTGAGTTGCTCGGCCTCTTCTTCCTCGATTTTCAGGAGGGTGAGGTCGCGGGTGATGTTCTGTCCGCCCAGGGGGAGCACGCAGAGGTAGCGCAGGATATTGTCCTTGTAGACCTGTACGGTGGTGGTGTCCGCGCCGAGGTCGACGAGGGCGCATCCGGCGCGCATCTCGTTCTTGGAGAGTACGGCGCGTGCCAGGGCGAGGGGTGCCACGGGCATGTCGACCAGCTTGACTCCGGCTTTCTCGAAGCTTTGCTCGAGGTTCTTGCGGAGCTGGTGGCGTGCGACGAGGTTGAGGTATTGCCCGGTGATGCGTTGCCCGGCCACGCCCACGGGATCGGCGTGCAGGGTGTTGTCTATCTTGTATTCCTGGGGTGCGACGTCGAGGATGCACATGTCCGCCAGGGGGATTTGCAGGTTCTCGTCGTTCAGTTCGTCCACCAGGTCGTTGGAGATGATGCCCTCCTCATCCAGCGTGCGGCTGACGGCGTTGCGCACGGTGCGCAGCGACTGTCCTCCGATGCCCGCGTAGACTTTGGCTATGGATTGTCCCAGCTGCTCCTCCAAGGTGGCGACGATGCCTTGGATGGCGTGGGCAGCCTTGTCGATGTTGTAGACGATGCCCTTGCGTACGAACGAAGACGAGTCTTCCGAGGCGTAGGCCAGGACTTCGAGGCTTCCGTCGTCATGCTTCTGTCCGGCGATGCCGGCGATGCGTGATGAGCCCAACTCGATGGCGGCGATAAATTCGGTTGTTGACATAGTTTCTGTTGTTTAGTATTTGGCTGCAAAGTTAGTTATTTTCTATCGTTTATCCCAAGGTATTGCGGGTTGTGTTCGTCGGTATCCGCGCTTGTGCCCGTCGGTACCTGCGCTCGTGTCCGTCGGTACCGGTGTCCGCGGTCAGCGGCGCGTGCAGATAATCTGGTTGTCGAACTCCACGTTGATGCGCGAATATTTGTTCCATCCCACGCGGTTGAGTGCTTTCTCGTAGAAGAGCCGGACGCGGCGCAGCTTCCGCTCGTAGCCTTCGAGGGTGCCCAGGTAGATGATGTGGTCGCCCACGCGGGGCACGAGCTCAATGGTATGGTCGGGGAGGACGTGTATCTGCTCCGTCTGTGCCTGCCAGAAGGGGTCGCCCCGCAGGAATTGCCCGAAGCCGTAGAGGGAGTCGGTGGCAAAGGCGCGTGTGACGCTGCCCGTGGCCACGGGCAGGCGGGCGACGCACTTGGCCGAGAGGGGCATCGTGCGGCCTTTGTTGTCCACGTAGTAGCTCTCTCCTCCGTCGCTCATGATGCGCAGGATGGGGAGGCGCTGGCTGACCTCGACGCACACGCCTCCGCGGGGTGTCTTGTAGCATTGCACGTCGTCAATGAGGGGGTGTCCGGCGAGGGCTTCCTCCATGCGGCGTGTGTCGATGCTGTCCGTGTTCTTCCCGGCGGGGTCGAGGCCCTGGCGGCTGAGCAGGGCGGAGATGTCCTGCCCGGTGACGAAGCCGGCGTAGACACTGTCGCGTACGGCCAGCTCGAGGCCGGGGCAGGCTTGTCCGCCGGGCTTCCGGTTGAAGGCGGTGACGGCCAGGAAAAGGTAGGCGGCCGCCACGAGGGTGCAGGCGAGGGTCAGAATCTTCTTCAGCATAGGGTTTCTCCTTGGTTAGTTATCGGCGTTCAGTCGTTCGTTCATCATCCGGGCGATGCCGGGAGCCTGGAGGTCGATGTCTCCGGCCCCGAGGACAATGACCACCTGGAGGTCGGGCTCCTGGCGCAGCAGGGCGGGGAGGTCCTCCTTGCGGCACAGGCGCTTGGCGACATCCCCGTGCAGGTTGTCCAGGATGAGTTGGCTCGTAACGCCGGGGATAGGCTCTTCGCGGGCGGGGTAGATGTCGGTCAGGATGACCTCGTCGGCCAGCGAGAGGCTCTCGGCAAACTCCCGGTAGAAGTCGCGCGTGCGGGTGTAGAGGTGCGGCTGGAAGATGACGGTGATGCGCCGGCCTTCGTACAGCTCGCGCACGGAGCGGATGCTCTGGGCAATCTCCGCGGGGTGGTGGGCATAGTCGCTCAGGACGGCGTGCGTGGGGGTCTTCAGCTTGAAGTCGAAGCGCCTGTCCACGCCGCGGAAGGTGGCCATGCCCAGGCGGATTTCGGCATCGGTGGCGCCGGCAAGGTGTGCCAGGGCCATGGCGGCCACGCCGTTTTCGATGTTGATGCTGACGGGCACGCCCAGCTGGACGTCGGCGATGCGTGTGTCGGGCGCCACGAAGTCGAGGAATATCTTGCCCTCTCCGATGCGGATATTCTCTGCGTGGAAGTCGCCCTCCGTGCGTCCGTAGGTGAGGACGCGGACACCCTCCTGCACGTCGGGGCGCAGGGCGAGGTCCTTGTGGATGATCAGGGCGCCTCCCGGGCGGATGAGGGTGGTGTAGTGCCGGAAGCTCTCGAGGTAGGCTTCGGGGGTGCCGTAGATGTCCAGGTGGTCGGGGTCAGTGGCTGTGATGACGCTCATACACGGGCTGAGCCAATGGAAGGAGCGGTCGAACTCGTCGGCCTCGATGACCGTGTACGGGCTGTCGGAGGAGAGCAGCAGGTTGGTGCCGTAGTTCTTCGATATGCCTCCGAGGAAGGCCGTGCACCCCACGTGCGACTGGTAGAGCAGGTGGGCGGCCATGGTGCTGGTCGTGGTCTTCCCGTGGGTGCCGGCCACGCACAGGCCGCGGCTGCTGCGGGTGATGAGGCCCAAGACCTGGGCGCGCTTGTGCGGCTCGAAGCCGTGCTCGCGAAACCACACCAGCTCGGCATGGTCGGCGGGTACGGCGGGGGTATAGATGACCAGCGTCGTGTCCGGGCGGCGGCAGTCGTCGGGGATCAGGGCGGGGTTCTCCTCGTAGTGCAGGCGTGCCCCTTCGGCGATGAGTTGCTTGGTCAGTGGGCTGGGCGTGCGGTCGTATCCGGCCACTTGCTTGCCCCTTGCCAGGAAATAGCGGATGAGGGCGCTCATGCCGATGCCGCCCGCTCCGACGAAATAGACGGATTGTATATCTTCTATCTTGTTCATGTCTTTTCCTTTCATTGGTGTATGAGTTTCAATACTTCGCGGGCGATCGTGTTTGCCGAATCGGGCAGAGCCAGGCGCAGGATATGCTCCGAGAGGCTGTGCAGCTTGGCGTCGTCGGCTACTGTCCGCAGGGCGAGGTCGATGAGGCGGGCGGGTGCGTCGGCATCCTTCACGTAGAGAGCGGCCTCCTTTTCCACCAGGGCCAGGGCGTTCTTCGTCTGGTGGTCTTCCGCCACGTTGGGCGAAGGCACCAGAATGACGGGCTTGCCCAGCAGGCAGAACTCGGAGATGGAGCCGGCCCCTGCGCGCGACACCACCAGGTCGGCCAGGCCGTAGGCCATGGGCATCTCACGGATGAAGTCGTTGACGTAGAGGTTGGGAAGGCTCTCCACGCGGACGTTGCGCATGGTGTCGCCCGTGAAGGCTGTGATGGCGCTCTTCACCTCGTCGATATAGATGCGTCCCGTCTGCCAGATGAATTGCACCTCGGGGTGTCCCTTGATGTCGCGCAGGGCGGCCTCCATGGTGCGGTTGAGGGTGCGTGCGCCCAGGCTTCCGCCCAGGATGAGGATGGTCTTCTTCCGCGGGTCGAGGCCGAAGTGCTCGGCGGCCTGCTCGCGGGTGACGGGATTGTCCAGCAGGTTTTGGCGCACGGGGTTGCCCGTCAGGATGATTTTCCCGGCGGGGAAGAAACGCTCCATGCCGTCGTAGGCCACACAAATCTTGGCCGCCTGCTTGGCCAGCAGCTTGTTGGTGACGCCGGCGTAGGAATTCTGCTCTTGTATCAGGGTGGGGATGCCGGCCAGGGCGCATGCCTTCAGCATGGGGCCGCTGGCGTATCCGCCCACCCCCACGGCTACCTGCGGGCGAAATTCGCGGACGATGCGTCGCGCCCGCCATTGGCTGCGCAAGAGCTTGACGAGGACGGCGAAGTTCTTCCACAAGTGTTGGCGGTCGAAGCCGGCGACGGGCAGGCCGATGATGCGATAGCCCGCGTCGGGCACGCGCTGCATCTCCATGCGGCCTTCCGCACCCACGAAGAGGATGTCCGCGTCGGGGCGCAGGGCCTTCAGCGCATTGGCGATGGAGATGGCGGGGAAGATATGCCCGCCGGTGCCGCCTCCGCTGATGATGATGCGGGGGGCGGCGGATGAGGTTGTTGAGGGGTTGGTATTCATTGTCTTCTATGCTTTTAATCGGATGATGGGGGTCAGGCCATTTCCTCGTCGTTGTTCAGCTCGGGCGAACGGGGCGGCTCGGCCTGAAGCACCTCCGGGGTGGTGGCGGGATATAACTGGTTGTCGGTGGCGGCCGCTTCGCGACGCTCCTTCAGCTCGATGGTATAGCGGCTGACACTCAGGATGATGCCGATGTACACACAGTTGATCAGGGTGGACGTACCGCCGCGGCTGATGAGGGGCAGCGGCTGCCCCGTGACGGGGGCCAAGCCCACGGCCACCATCATGTTGAACATGGCCTGCACCGTCAGCAGCAGGCCCACGCCCAGCACCAGGAAGGCCGGAAACGTGCGCTCGCACCGGTTGGCGATGCGCCAGCACCGGATGAGGAGCCACAGGTAGAGGAAGACAACGATGATGCCTCCCGCCAGCCCCAGCTCTTCGATGATGATGGCGAAGATAAAGTCCGAGTAGGCCTGGCTCAGGAAGTCGCGCTGCACGGAGTTGCCGGGGCCTTTGCCCAGGAATCCGCTGGTGGCCACGGCGATGCGCGCGTTGCCCACCTGGCGTCCGTTGCCGCTCATGTCATACTTGGCCGGCGGCACCTTCTCGTCGTTGGTGAAGTTAGCTATGCGGCTCTTCACCGTGGTGAAGCGGTGCCCCAGGGGAATCTTCTCCAGCGTGTCGTTGGGCGTGACAAACAGGAAACCCACGAACAGGGCCGCCACGGCCATCAGGCCTCCGCCCAACTTCAGCAGTTTCCGCGCCTGGACACGTCCGACGAACATCATCAGGAAGACCACCCCGAACAGCAACACGGCCGTAGAGTAGTTTTCCGGCAGGATGAGGAAGCACGTCACTCCCGCCACCCCCAGGATGTACTTGAAGGCCTTCGGGTCGGCGCCCTGCTCGGTTTGTCCGCGCGACAGGCGCCAGGCTGTGTAGATGATGATGCCCATTTTGGCAAACTCCGAGGGCTGGAAGGGGAGGCCGAAGAACTTCACCCAGCGTCCTGCCTCGTTGGTCTTCTCGATGACCAGGATGCTGCCGATGTGCAGGTCGTCGAAGGCGAGCAGCAACACCAGGAAGATGGCCGCCACGGGCAGCAGGATGCGGGGAAGCAACTGATACCATTGGTAGGGAATCAGGTGGAAAGCCCACACCGCCCCGGCCCCCACCAGCAGGAAGACGGCGTGGCGAGAGATGGGTGCCAGGTGGTTGCCTGTCTTGTAGGCCAGCGTGCTTGACGCGCTGAACACCTCGATGATCGAGATGACGCACAGGCAGAGGAAGATGATCCACACCACCTTGTCGCCCCTGAATATGTTACGTAATAAGTCCACTTCTGTTCGGGTTTAGCGTTTAGTGTTTTAGAGATTACAGTGCCCGCACGCACGCCTTGAACTGGTCGCCCCGGTCCTCATAGCTCCGGAAGAGGTCGAACGAGGCGCAGCAGGGGCTCAAGAGCACGGTGTCGCCCCGCCCGGCCAGGCGGTAGGCGGCTTCCACGGCCTCCTTCATGCCTGTCTGCACCTCGGCGGTGGGCAGGCCCATCGGGTCGAAGAAGTCGTGCAGCTTCTCGTTGTGCAGGCCCAGGAAGACCAGCGCGCGGCACTTGCGGCGCACGAGGTCCTCTATCTCCCGGTAGTCATTGCCCTTGTCCTTCCCGCCCAGGATCAGGACGACAGGCGTCTTCATGCTCTGCAGAGCGTACCAGCAGGAGTTGACATTGGTGGCTTTCGAGTCGTTGACGAAGCGCACGTCGCGCACGGTGGCCACGTACTCCAGCCGGTGGGGCACGCCCTCGAAGTCGGACAATGCCTTGCGGATGTCGGCCTTATCGATGCCCGCCACGTTGGCCGAGATGCCGGCCGCCAGCGAGTTGTAGAGGTTGTGTGTGCCGGTCAGGGCCAGCTCCTCCTGCTCCATGTTGAAGGCGATGGGCTGGTCGATGTGCACCTCCTCGTCCTCGACGTAGGCGATGGCGCCGTCTTCCTTGACGGCGGAGAAGGGATACAGGCGTGCCTGCAGGCCGTGTTTGGCCAGCTCGCGGCGGATGATGGGGTCGTCCTGCCAGTAGATAAAGGCGTCGTCCGGCGTCTGGTTCTGCGTGATGCGGAACTTGGCGTCCACGTACTTCTGCATGTCGTGCTCGTAGCGGTCGAGGTGATCCGGCGTGATGTTCATCAGCACAGCGATGTTGGCGCGGAAGCTGTACATGTTGTCCAGCTGGAAGGAGCTGAGCTCGATGACGTAATAGTCGTGTTGCTCGGTGGCGACCTGCAGCGCCAGGCTTCGGCCGATGTTGCCCGCCAGGCCCACGTTGAGGCCGGCGCTCTTGAAGATATGATAGATGAGCGACGTGGTGGTGGTCTTGCCGTTGGAGCCGGTGATGCAGATCATCTTGGCGTGCGTGTAGCGTCCCGCGAACTCTATCTCCGAGATGATGGGTGTGCCCTGTGCCTTCAGTTTCAGCACGAGGGGCGCGTCGTTGGGGATGCCGGGGCTTTTCACCACCTCATCGGCGTTGAGGATTTTCTCCTCCGTGTGCCGGCCCTCTTCCCATTCAATGCCATATTGATCCAGCAGGGCCTTGTACTTGTCCTTGATGCTGCCCTGGTCGGAGACGAAGGTGTCCAGGCCTTTCACCTTGGCCAGCACGGCGGCTCCTGCGCCGCTCTCGCCGGCGCCCAGGATAACGATACGTTTTTTTCTTTCTTCTTTGGTCATATTTCAGATTCTCCTTGGTTTTTTAAGTTTGGTCACCCGGCTTCTCCGCCGGGATATGGTTGCTTGTGCTCGCGGGTACCGATGCTCGTGCTCGCGGATACCGACGAGCGCGTTCGCGGGAGCCGGCGAGCAAAGTGCGCTGCGCTTACCTGATTTTCAGCGTAATGATGGTAATCGCCGCCAGCACGATGGTCACAATCCAGAAGCGGACGGTGATTTTCGACTCGTGGAAGAGTTGGTCGGGCTTCGTGAAGACCACGCTGCAGCCCTGCTCAATCTGCGACAGCGACGTGCGGAAGTGATCGTGGATGGGCGTGCGTTTGAAGAGGCGCTGTTTCCGTCCGTGCCGCTTGCCCACCTTGTAGTACACCCGTTGCAGGATGACCGACAGGTTCTCCACCAGGAATACGCCGCAGAGGATGGGGATGAGCAGCTCCTTGTGGATGATGATGGCAAAGACGGCGATGATGCCCCCGATGGTCAGGCTGCCCGTGTCGCCCATGAACACCTGCGCCGGATAGGCATTGTACCACAGGAAGCCTATCAGCGCGCCGATGAAGGCGCAGATGAAGATAACCAGCTCTTCCGAGCCCGGTATGAACATGATGTTCAGATAGCCCGCGAACTCGATGTGGCTCGACACGTAGGCCAGGATGCCGAGCGTCAGGCCGATGATGGCCGAGTTTCCCGCCGCCATGCCGTCCATGCCGTCGTTCAGGTTGGCACCGTTGCTGACGGCCGTCACCACGAAGATGGTGACGAAGACAAACAGCACCCAGCCTGCCGCCTGGGCGTGGTCGCCGAGGAAGCCCATGAGGTCGGCATAGTCCAGGTTGTTGCTCTTGAAGAAGGGGATGGTCGTCTGCGTGGCCTTGATTTCCTTGGCGGCGTGTACCACCTCCGTCCGGCCGCCCTGCTCCACCTCGATGTTCTCGCGGATGACCACCTGCGGGCTGAGGTAGAGCGTCAGGCCCACGATGAGCCCCAGGCCCACCTGGCCGATGATCTTGAACTTGCCGTGGAGGCCTTCCTTGTCCTTCTTGAATATCTTGATGTAGTCGTCCGCAAAGCCCAGCGAACCCAACCAGACGGTGGTGATGAGCATCAGCAGCATGTAGACATTGTCCAGCCGGCCCAGCAGCAGGCAGGGGATGAGGATGGCGACGATGATGATGACACCGCCCATGGACGGTACGCCCACCTTCTGTACGCCGAAGGGGTCAACCTTCGCGTCGCGCTGCGTCTCCGTGATTTGCTTCCGCTTCAGCATGTGGATGAAGCGGTCGCCCCAGATGCTGGAGATGAGCAGCGCCAGGATGACGGCCATCAGCGAGCGGAACGAGGTGTAGGAGAACATCCCCGCGCCGGGAAAGTCATATTGGTCAAGCCATTGGAATAAGTAGTATAGCATAGTCGTATCAGTTCATCATTATCTTTTTCAGTTCCTCCTTGTCGTCAAAGTGGTGCTTCACGCCCTTCACTTCCTGGTAGTCCTCGTGCCCCTTGCCGGCCACCAGGACGACGTCTCCCTTCTGCGCCAACATGCAGGCGGTGCGTATGGCCTCGCGGCGGTCGGTGATGGAGAGCGTCTTTTGCAGGTCCTCGGCGTTGAGTCCGGCCTGCATGTCGCGGATGATGTCCTGCGGCTCCTCGAAGCGGGGATTGTCGCTGGTCAGGATCAGGCGGTCGCTCTGCCGGGCGGCTTCCTTGGCCATCAGGGGGCGCTTGCCCTTGTCGCGGTTGCCTCCCGCGCCTACGACGGTGATGACCCTGCCCCGTCCCTCCAGTACGCCGTGGATGGCGTTCAGCACGTTGACCAGTGCGTCCGGCGTGTGGGCGTAATCCACGATGGCGGTGAATCCCTTGGGCGAACGAATGGTCTCAAAACGTCCGGACACGGGGTGCAGCGTGCTCAGTCCGATGAGCACCTCCTCCGGCTTCTGCCCCAGCAGGACGGCCGCGCCGAAGACGGCCAGCAGGTTATAGGCGTTGAAGCGCCCCACGAACGGCACGGCCACCTCGTGCCCGTTGAAGTCGAGCAGCATGCCTTCGAAGTGGCTCTCCAGCACCCGGCCCTTGAAGTCGCACAGGCTGCGCAGGGAGTAGGTGTGGACGTGCGAGCGGGTGTTCTGCACCATCACCATGCCGTTCTTGTCGTCCACGTTCACCAGGCTGAAGGCGTCGCGGGGCATGTCGTCGAAGAATTTCTTCTTGGCACGGAGGTAGTTGTCCACCGTCTTGTGGTAATCCAGATGGTCGCGCGTCAGGTTGGTGAAGATGCCTCCGGCGAAGCGCAGGCCGCTGATGCGCTTTTGGGCGATGGCGTGCGAGCTGACCTCCATGAAGGCGTACTGGCAGCCGGCGTCGGCCATGCGGCCCAGCAGTTGGTTGAGCGTGATGGGGTCGGGCGTGGTATGCTCGGTGGGCACGGCCTCATCGTCGATATAGTTGCACACGGTGGAAACCAGCCCCACCTTGTAGCCGAAGTAGCGGAACAGGCGATAGAGCAGGGTGGCCGTCGTGGTCTTGCCGTTGGTGCCGGTGACGCCCACCAGCTCCAGGCGCGACGTCGGGTCGCCGTAGTACAGGGTGGCGATACGCCCCGTGGCGTCTTCGCTGTCCTTCACCACCACATACGTGACGCCCTCCTGCGTCTCGGCAGGCAGTTCCTCGCAGACGATGGCGCAGGCACCCCGGCCGATGGCGGCGGGGATGTAGGCATGTCCGTCGGTCTGCGTGCCGCGCATGGCCATGAAGAGGTGGCCTGCCTCCACGCGGCGCGAGTCGATGTCCACACCCGTTATTTCGATGTCCGTGCGGCCGATGACCTCCACCGGCTGCACCGTTTTCAACAGTTCGTTCAGTTTCATTCCTATATAATATATAATATGTATAGATACCTATTTCAGTGTCAGTGCCACGGTCCGTCCCCGCACGATGCGGCTGCCCGGGGGAAGCGACTGGCGCCGTACACGTCCGATGCCGCTGAGGTGTACCTTCAGGCCCGCGTTTTCCAGCAGGTAGACGGCATCCTTGGCCCCCATGCCTACCACGTTGGGCATCAGTCCCGGCTTGGGTTCGCGTTCGTGCAGGACAACGGCGGTGGTGTCGGGTTGTTGCACGCCCCAGGCATCGGGCGTACCTTCTGCCTCGACGGGGATGTCCAGGGCGGCCAGCACTTCGCGCGTGTCCTCCAGTTCGCCGGCCTTGACGTCGGGGATGGGGCACGAGGTGCTATCCACGGCGGCGGACAGGTCGAAGCGCAGGTCTTGGGCGAACACTTGCTTAGCAATCTTGCCGAAGACGCCACCGGCCATCAGACCGCCCGACGCCGGCAATCCCGGCTTCTGGATGGAGACGATGCAGCTGTATTTGGGTGCTTCCGAGGGGAAGTAACCGCAGAAGCTCACCAGGTAGTTGACGCGGCCGGACTTGTAGCCCTCCTTGCCCTTGGAGATCTGGGCCGTGCCTGTCTTGCCCGACACGGCGAACTCCGGGTTGCCCGCAGGCTTGGCCAGGCCGTGCGACACCACGCGGCGCAGGATGACGCGGATCTGGCTCAGCGTGCTGTCCGAACAGATTTTCGGATTGATTACCTCGGTGGGGTACTCTTGGATGACCTCCCCGTCGCGGAGCAAGGCCCGGACAAACTTAGGACGCACCATGACGCCGTCGTTGGCGATGGCGTTATAGAACGTCAGTATGTTGAGGGGCGGCAACTGCGTCTCGTAGCCGATGCTCATCCAGGGCAGGGTGGTCTTGGCGAAGTAGCGTTCGTCCGGGCCTTTCAGGTAGGGCTTGCCCTCGCCCTGTATCTGCAGATGCAGGGGTTGGTCGAGGCTCATGCGCTTCAGGCCGTCCACGAATTTCTGCGGGTCGTCGCGGTAATACTTGTCTATCAAGTAGGAGACCCCGATGTTGGACGAGACCTCTAGGATGCGCGTGACGTCTATCTTGCCGTAGCCGCCGCGGTGCCAGTTGTGGTCGCGCATCTTGCTGCCGTGCATGTTCATGATGCCGTTGCCCGTGTCCACCATGGTGTGCGGGGTGATTTTCCCGTCCTCGAGGGCCACCATGATGGAAGCCGTCTTGAAGGTTGAACCCGGCTCCAGCAGGTCACTGATAGCGTTGCTGTTCATCTCGTAGTACTGCCCGTCGCTGGCCTTGCTGAGGTTGACAATGGCCTTCACCTCGCCGGTCTTCACCTCCATCAGCACGGCCACGCCCACCATGGCGTTGATGCGTTCCAGCTCGTCGCGCAAGGCTTTCTCGCAGATGTCCTGCATGCCCACGTCGATGGTGGAGACCACGTCACAGCCGTCCTGGGCGGGGATGTCCACGATGTCCAGATAGCGGTCCATCACTTTCTGGCGGTGCGTGATGCCGTTGCGTCCCCGCAACACGGAGTCGAAAGCCAGCTCGATGCCGCTGCGTGCGCCCTTGGCCGTGTCGGCGTAGAGGCGTCCCAGGGTCTGCGAGGCCAGTGAGCCGAAGGGTTTCTTGCGCTGGTTGTACACCTGCTCGTGGAAGCCGCCTGCATTGGCTCCCTGCCGGAAGACGGGCAGGCGCTTGGCTTCCTTGTACTGGATGTAGGAGATGCGTCGGGGGTAGATAAGCCAGTGACGGCTCTTCTTCTTGCGGCCCTGGCGCAGGCGCTGCTTGAAGTAGGCCACGCTCTTGTCCGGGAAAATCCGGTGCAAGCCCTTGCAGATGCTGTCGATGCTGTCCGTCAGGTTGCGGTCGCGGCGCTGCTGGTCCTTCTTGCGGCGTTCTTCGTCGCGCTCGCCGGACATGAAGTCCATGTAGATGCGGTATTCCGGCAGCGAGCTGGCCATCAGCTTGCCGTCGGACGAGAGAATGTTGCCGCGGTTGGGGTGGATGGTGACATTCTCGCGCACGAAGCGGTCGGCCACTTCCTGCCAATACTCCCGTTCGGCATACATGATGACGGCTGCCTTTATGATGACGAATACGCCCAGGAGCAACATCACTACCACGATGAAGAAGTAACGGTTGACTATGCTTTTCTTGTTTATGGTCATAATGCGTTTCTCCTCCGGGCGTTAATCGTTGCGAATCAGGTAGGGCGGCGTCGTGGCGCTCTGCAGGTCACTGTGCTGCGTGGCGATGTACTCCTCGATGCGCGACTGGCGGCTATGCTCCATCAGCTCCGAGCTGCGCGTCAGGGCGTCGTACTTGATGTCTGTCAGGTCCTTCTTCAGTTCCTCGATGCGGATCATCAGCTGCTGGCATTCGTAACGGTTGTTTATATAGAATATGACAAGCACCATGATGAGCACCAGCAACTTGGCTTGCCGGCGGAAAAATTCGGTAGCCAGGATGTCGCCGCCGATGATGCTTCGCCACGACGTGCGCGGTGCGGACGGGCGGGTTTTCTTTGTCTCGGTATCCATGATTCCTCCTTGTGTTCAGTTGTCGTTGTTGTTCTCTTCCCGTTTCTCGGCGATGCGGAGCTTGGCGCTGCGCGACCGGGGGTTGCGGGCCACTTCGTCTTCGTCCGGCGTGATGACCTTGTTGTTCACCGTGCGGAAGGGCGTCTGCACGTTGCCGTAGAAGTCCTTCACCACCGTGCCTTCCATGTTGCCGGTCTTCATCAGGTTCTTCACCAGGCGGTCCTCCAGCGAGTGGTAGGTGATGACCGCCAGCCGTCCGCCCGGGCGCAGGGCCTCGGTGGCGGCTTGGAGCATCTCGCGCAGGGCTTCCATCTCGTGGTTCACCTCGATGCGCAGGGCCTGGAAGACACGGGCCAGTTCCTTCTTCTCGCGCTCGCGGCCGAACAGCGGTTTTACGATGTCCAGAAACTGGCCGATGGTGGCTACCGGGGCCTGTGCCCGTGCCCGTACAAGGGCGGCTGCCAGTCGCCGGCTGTTCTTCAGCTCGCCGTAGAGGTAGAAGATGTTGGCCAGGCGCTCCTCGTCGTAGGTGTTCACGATGTCGGCCGCCGTCTGTCCCGCCCGCTTGTTCATGCGCATGTCCAGCGCGCCGTCGAAGCGGAAGGAGAAGCCCCGCTGGCTGTCGTCGAAGTGGTGGGACGACACACCCAGGTCGGCCAGCAGCCCGTCGATGTGGCGGATGCCGTGGTAGCGCAGGAAGTTGTGCAGGTAGCGGAAGTTGCTTCGCACGAAGGTGAAGCGCGGGTCGTCCGGGATATTCCGTTCCGCGTCCTCGTCCTGGTCGAAGCCCAGCAGGCGTCCGTCGGGCCCCAGCCGCCGCAGGATTTCGCGCGTGTGTCCGCCGCCTCCCAGGGTAACGTCCACGTACGTGCCGTCCGGGCGGATGTCCAGTCCGTCCACGGCGGGTGTCAGCAGCACCGGTATGTGATAGGTCGTAGTAGTCTCTTGCGTCATGATTATAGCTCTCCTTTGTTGTTATCCCACAAATCCTCGCCCAAGGTCTCTTGCAAGGCTTGGCTGAACTCTTCCGCATCCATGAACGGGATTTCCGCCCGTTCGCGTGCCCAGATTTCGATGGTGTTGTCCACGCCGATGAAGCGCACCTCGTCCCGGATGCCCGCCATCTGGAGGTAGCGTCGGGGGATGAGGATGCGTCCGTTGCCGTCCGGCACCACCACCTCCGCATCGCTGACGAACTGGCGGAACACGGCCTGCTGGCGGGCATTCCAGCGGTTCAGCCGCCGGCGCAGTTCCTCCTGCGTCTTAAACCAGACGCTTTCGGGGTAGAGCACCAGGCAGTCCTGGAATACATCTTTGCGCAGCACGAGGCTCTCCTCGGACGCAGCCTGCAGCTGTTTCCGGAAGGCGGCGGGGATGAACACCCGTCCCTTGGCGTCGGTCTTGGCCTCTATGTTGCCCAAAAAACGTATCATTTCTTTCCTTATTATAATATCAGGCTGTAAAAGTACACAATTCCCCACAATCCCCCACCATATTTCGCAGAAAAACTTTCGAATAAGTTTTCAACAGCCTGTTGATTACTTATTCCCTTGAAAATAAGTATTCTTCTGAAACGCTTTGCTGGTGGGGGATTGCGGGGTCCCGACCCGCCCCGCAAGGGGGAGAGCCGGGGCTCGCGAGCGCGGGTACCGACGAGCGGGAGCGGGGGTACCGACGAGCGGGAGCGCGGGTACCGGCGTGGGCGTGCGGGGATATAGGGAATGTGCCGGCAGGGTAAGGCCGGTGCGCTCAGTATTTAATCAGAATCTGCTGCGTGAAGGTCCGGTAGTCGCTGGGGGTGGTTCCTTTCTTCTTCTTGAAGATGCGGATGAAGTTGGACAGGTTATTGAACCCGCAATCGTAACAGATTTCGGCGATACCCGTGGAGGTGTCCGACAACATGCGGCAGGCCTTGGCGATGCGCAGGTTGGTGATGTACTCGATAAAGGTGGAGTTGGTCTTCTTCTTGAAGAAGTGGCTGAAGGCAGACTCGGACATGTTGACCAGCTGTGCCACGTCCTCCAGCTTCACGGGTTCTTCATAGTGTGCTTCGAGGTATTCGCAGACTTTGGCGATCCGCCGGCTCTTAGAACTTCGGATGGTGTCTTGGGTGTCATATTGGTTGCTTACCAAGATGCGGTGGTCGGACACGGACAGCTGATGCAGGATGGAGAGAAACGTCAGGACGGTGTGGAAGCCTTGCATGCGTGTCAGCTGCAGGATTTCGTCTTTCATCCGCAGTTTGGTGTCGTAGGAGAAGTCTATGCCTTTTTGTGAGTCGAGCAGCATCTTCCGGATGGAGGAGAAAAGCCGTTTTTCGAGGATGGGAAAGTTGAGCAGCTTCTCGGAGAATTGGATGGTGACCACATGGTTGCCCTCCACCACTTCTCCTTTCCAGGCGTGGGGCAGGTTGGGGCCGACCATGATGAGGTCCAGCGAGGAGAACTCTTCTTCCGAGTCGCCTATGATGCGTTTCCCGTACGAATCCACCACGAGGTTGATTTCATATTCGGGATGGTAATGCACGGCGTAATCAAAGTCGGCGTTCGGATGGTCAAGGACGATGAACAGGTCGTCGTCGGCAATCGGGATAATCTCTTTTTGTATCTCTTTCATAAGGCTCGTGGTTTTGCAGACAAAGGTAAATATTTATAATCAGAATACAAGTAACTATTCAAAAAAGTACAATTAATGAGTGGAAAAATATAAAGGCTTTTTCGACAACTCGCTTATCTTTGCAGTGACGGAAATATAGCTAACCGATTAAAAATAGATATTGTTGTTATTATGGAAATGTTTGCGATGAATGGAGTGGATGTGGTGATTGTGGTCATCTACCTGGTTTTCATAGTCTGGTGGGGGATGAGGCACGGGAAGAGTGCCGACTCTCGGTCTTATTTTCTGGCCGGACGCTCGATGCCGTGGTGGGTGGTGGGTTTGTCGCTGTTTGCGGCCAGCATCTCCAGTACAACGCTGATAGGACAGTCGGGCGATGCATATGACACGGGGCTGGCTGTATATAATTATAATCTGACAGGCATGGTGGTGATGGTCTGCTTTGCCATCTTCCTGCTGCCGTTATACATCAAGTCGGGCATCTTCACTATTCCTGAGTTTCTGGAGAAGCGTTTCGACAGCCGGTCGCGCTATTATTTCTCCTTTATTTGTATCGTAGGTAATATTTTCCTGGATGCGGCCGGTGCCCTTTATTCGGCTGCACTGATTATCAAGCTGATATTGCCGGAAGCCGATTTGCAGCTCATTATTTTGATCTTTGCTTTGTTCGCAGCCTCCTATACGATACCGGGCGGGCTGTCGTCCGTCATCAATACGGAGCTGATACAGGCCGTGGTGCTCATTGTGGGGTCTATGTTGCTGACCTTCTTCTGCTTCCGCCAAGGGGGTGATTATTTCTACTCGCTCTATGCGTCCGATGACCTGCTGGTCAAGCTGATACGTCCTTTGACGGACTCGGCCACTCCTTGGCTGGGGCTGATTGTCGGCATGCCGGTGCTGGGCATTTATTTTTGGGCCAACAACCAGACGTTGGTGCAGCGTGTGCTGAGCGCCCGTTCAGTGGACGAAGGCCGTAAAGGAGTGCTTTTTGCCGGCTTCCTGACCATGATGACGCTATTCATCATTGCCATTCCCGGCGTTATTGCCCGTGATCTTTTCCCGGGGCTGGAGCGTCCGGACATGGTCTACCCAACCATGATTATGCGTCTGGCGCCGGTGGGCGTGATGGGTATCCTGATTGCCGCTCTGCTCTCGGCTTTGACTTCAGCCTTGAGCGCCATCATGAACTCCGCCTCCACGCTGTTCACGATGGACTTCTATGCCAAATATGACAAGCATGCCTCTTCGGCCCGGCTGGTGGTTGTGGGCAAAATTGCCGCTTGCGTGGCTATCCTTGTGGCTGCCTTGTGGGCACCGCAAATAGGTAAGTTCGGCTCGCTGCTGAAGTATTACCAAGAGATGCTTTCTTATCTGTCGCCTCCCATTGTGGCTGCTTTCCTGCTGGGAATTTTCAACCGTCGTGTCAATGGTAACGGGGTGTTTGTCGGGTTGTTGGGTGGCCTGGTGATAGCCGTAAACCTGCTGTTCTTCAAGTCCTATGTGTTTGGTAATCTGCACTTCCTGTTGATTGTGCCGTTCCTGCTGGTGGTCAGTGGCTTGCTGATGTATGTGGCCAGCCGTTTTTCCGCAGCTCCGCTGCCGGAGAAGCTGGAGAACACCGTCTTTTCGTGGAAGGACATGGCGGCTGAGTTCCGGGCTCATCGGGGACGTCCTTGGTACGAATATTATTTGTGGTGGGCCTTGCTGTTACTGCTGCTCAGTGCCGTGATTTGGATCGTTTTTAGTTGATAACCTATTATAATGAGTGTATAATATGAAACTGAAGAAATTTGAGGGGAATCCTATCCTTTCCCCGCTAGCATCCAGTGACTGGGAATCTCTGGTGACCAGCAATCCGGGAGTCATTTACGATAAGGGCATCTTTTATATGCTGTATCGTGCCGCCGGTAACGACGAGCAGCATGTGATACGCCTGGGGCTGGCCGTCAGCAAGGATGGCTTCCACTTTGAACGGGCCTCCGACCAGCCTGTATTCGGCCCCAGCCAGAACGGTCCTGATTCCGGTTGCGTGGAAGATCCCCGCATTGTGAAGTATGACGACGAGTTCTACGTGACCTACGCTTATCGTCCCTATGCTCCGGGGCAGTACTGGAAGTTCGCGCACGATGAGGTGCTGACCCCTGAGTGTGGTTCGGATGCGCCGTTGGCCATCCGCAAGAACCTGGGCAATACGGGGCTGGCTGTCACGTCGGATTTTCGTTCGTTCAGGCGTCTTGGGCGGCTCACGTCACCCGTCTTGGACGATAGAGACGTCATCCTGTTCCCGGAGAAGATACGGGGGAAGTACGTCATGCTTCACCGGCCGAAAGAATTTGTGGGCGACAGCTACGGGGTGAAATACCCGTCCATTTGGTTGAAGTACTCGGATGATTTGCTGAGCTGGGAAGACAAGGAAAGCCATCTGCTACTGTCCGGCGTGGAAGGTACGTGGGAAGAGAAGATCGGCGGCAGCACCCCTCCGCTGAAGACAGAGGCCGGTTGGCTGATGTTGTATCATGGCGTGGAGCATGGCGGTTTGGGATACTATCGTGTCGGTGCCTTATTGCTTGATCTGGACAATCCGCTGCATGTGCTGGCACGGACCCCCCGGCCGATTCTGGAGCCGGAGTTTGAGTTCGAGTTGTCCGGCCTTTATTCGGGATGTATATTCCCGGTTGGCAATGTAATCGTAGACGGGACGTTGTTCGTGTATTATGGCAGTGCGGATAAATATGTAGGTGTGGCGACTTGTGCCGTAGACGAACTGGTTGAGTATCTGCTATCGGACGAATGTCGGGCGGATGTATAATAAGGCTTGGTGTTCTTGCTGGATTCAAAAAAATACAAATATTGAGCATATATTAGCAATGCGGATTGCTTCAAGAACACTACCTTTGCTAAAGTATTCAAACAAACTAAATGAAGTTATGAAGTTAGGCCATTTATTGATAGCCTCGATGCTGTTGGTTGCGGGGGCTTGTGCAGAAGAAAAAGAGGTGTCGGTAACCATTTCTTCCGAAGTGATAAATGCCGGATATATAGGTAACGGTGTGGAATGGGATCCTTATGATGAAGCAAAGTCATGGGGACAGGAGGTGTCGGACGAAGATTGGGGGAAACTTTACGAAAGATTGGACTATATGAGGCCTCCCTATGTCCGTTGTATGATTAACAGTCCCTACCGTTACTATGATGCAGCGACAGGAAAATATGATAAGCATCGGAATTTTGATTCGCTCTCCCGGTTGCTGAAGTATTGCACGGAGAAAGGAATCACAGTGGTGTATGGTGAGTATAATCCTCCTACTTGGGAGATGAAGGCTGATTCCCGTTGGATAGAGATGTCGGTGGATTACTTGAATTTTCTGGTGAATGATTGTGGCTATTCATGTATCAAGCATTTTGTGATATTTAATGAACCAGATGGTGACTGGGCTTCGACCAATGGTGACTATGAGCTGTGGAAGAGCGTGCTGCTCCGCTTCCGTCGCGAGATGGACAAATATCCCGGGCTGACGGATCAGGTTACATTTGCCGGTCCTGATGTAGTGGTGGGGTATAAGAATCCGGCTTCGCCCTATGATGCGGTGGGCTGGGTGAAGCAGACTGCCGCAGAATTGGATTCATTGATTGGTGTGTATGACATTCACGCTTATCCCGGCCAGCACGAGGTGCGCAGTGGACATTATTCAGAGATTCTGCCATTGTATAAGCAGAGTGTGCCTCAACATAAGAAAATAATCCTGGGCGAAGCCGGATATAAGTATAAGCAACTGGCCGATTCGGCTTTGATGGCGGAGTATAATCGTAGAGTAGAGGGGCATCCTTTCACGAAAGGAACCGATTGTAATATGTTGGTATATGACTATTTCTATGGTTTGGATATGCCCTTGCTGGCTATGGAAGTGATGAATAACGGCCTCTCCGGCGTTGCAGCCTGGATGTTGGATGATGCCATGCACAGCAAATGGGATTCCGGTAATACAGAAGACATAAAAATCTGGGGAATGTGGAATATTCTGGGCGAGGAAGTTTTCGGCAAGCCGGATGAAGAAGAAATGCGTCCTTGGTTTTATACATGGTCGTTGATGTGTCGCTTTTTCCCTGCAGGTACCGACGTGCTGAAGACGGAAATCGTTTCCGCGGATAAGTCTGTGTATGCTGTGGCCGGTAGCTGGGAAGGTAAGACCACTGTGGCTTTGGTGAACGTGGGTGATGAGGATTACAATTTGCGAATCCGTCTTCCAAAAAAAATGCAGGACGCTAGCTTGTATGTCTATGAAGAGGAAAATATGCAGAAAAACAAGCAAGGTTTCCCGGTTGCTGCAGAAGAGGGGTTGAATGTGGAAGAAACATATGCTACGACGTTGAAAGCCAGTTCCTTCCGGTTGCTGACCGAAATAAAGGATTGATGACTGATATTTACTAATTACCTAAATAAACAAAACAATGAGACCGTACAGATTAATGGCCGGTGTGGTAGGAGCGGTTGCTCTGGCCCTGGTCAGTTGCTCGGAAAAAAAGGAGCAGCAAACGATTTTTAGCCCGGTGAATGAGAACGCTACGCCGGAGGCAGTGCAGTTGTTGGATTTTCTCTATTCCATCCAAGGGGATTATACGCTGACCGGCATGCACAACTTTGCCAGCGGGATGGAACGTTATGATTCGGTGGTTCATTCCTTGACGGGAAAGACGCCGGTAGTGTGGGGATCTGATTTCAGCTTCAACGCTGTGGGGGACAATCCTGCAGATTTCCGGCATTGTGGGCCGCTGAATCTGACAGTTCCCGGTAATGGAGAGCCTTGTGCCACGCTGGAGGTGACCACGGAGGAACAACGTCAGTTGATTGTGGATACCGCTATCAGAAAGCATGCAGAAGGGCGTGTGATTACTTTGATGTGGCATTGTTGTTGGCCGGTAAATTGCGATGTATGCGATGGAGATGATATTTGGCGATGGGCTGATAAATTGCCTACACAAGAAGAATGGAATGAATTGGTTACAGAAGGTACGGAACTGAACACGGCTTGGAAAAAGCAGATGGACGGTGTTGCCGGCTATCTGAAACAATTACAGGAAGCTAAAGTGCCTGTGTTGTGGAGGCCTTTCCATGAAATGAATGGAGTTTGGTTCTGGTGGTGCAATAAACCGGGTAAAGACGGCTTCCAAAAGCTCTGGATAGCCATGTATGATTATTTTACGAAACATCACAAGCTGAACAATCTACTTTGGGTGTGGGATGCGAATGCGCCTCGGACAACACCCGGCGACGAAGCCGGCCCATATGCTGATTATTACCCCGGTAATGAATATGTGGATGTATTGGCAGCAGATGTGTATCACGGAGATTGGAAACCGTCTCATCATGATGAATTGATTTCTTTGGGCAAAGGGAAGATAATCGCTTTAGGTGAAGTGGGTGATTTACCTTCTGTGCAAGTCTATGAACAACAAACCAACTGGGCATGGTTTATGCCATGGGGATATTTTATTCTGAATAAGAACAACCAACGTCTTGCGAATGATATCTATAATCATCCGCGTAGTCTTACATTGGATGAAATTGATTTCTCCGGAAACGATTATAAGTTAAAGAAGTAATAACCATTAAACAATGATGCCTATGAGAATTAGTTGTGAGTAAAAGCAGGCAATGACCTGCAAAATTGAAGAGACAAACGTAAGAAAGTTATTAATTAAAACTAAAAACCATGCAAAAATATTGTAATCGAAAAGAGAAGAAGCTTTGGGGGAATTCAGAAGGAAGAATATCCTCGTGGGCAAAGTATTTATGTCTGATGTTATTACCCTTGCAGGGTGGTTATGCGGTAGCTGAAGACGGCCAGCTTTCTAATTTGAATGTAGTATTGGAAAGCCAAGCTGTATCACAGGCTAAGATAACGGTGACGGGTACGGTTGTTGATGAAGATGGGTTGACAATGCCCGGTGTCAATGTTGTGTTGAAGGGAACTTCAACGGGAGTTATCACAGACTTGGATGGTAATTTCCAGATTGCAGTTCCCAGTGGAGAGTCAGTCCTGACTTTCTCATTCGTGGGCTATATGTCACAGAGTGTGAAAGTAGGAGGCCGTACAAATTTGAGAATTGTGTTGAAGTCTGATGTCTTGGCTCTTGACGATGTTGTTGTAGTGGGATATGGCGTGCAAAAGAAGAAATTGGTAACGGGTGCCACCACTCAAGTGAAGGGAGATGACATTGCCAAATTAAATACGGTGAATGCTTTGGGTGCGTTGGCCAGCCAGACGCCTGGCGTAAGCATCGTTTCCTCTTCCGGTATGCCGGGCGAAGGTTTTAAGGTGGCAGTCCGTGGTTTAGGTACAATTGGCGATTCTGAGCCTTTGTATATTATCGATGGTGTAACAGGTGGTGATATCAATTCATTGAATCCTGCTGATATAGAATCCATTGACATATTGAAGGACGCTGCTTCGGCAGCTATTTATGGTTCACGTGCTGCTAATGGCGTAGTATTGATTACAACCAAGCAAGGCCGTGTGGGTAAAATAGATGTTTCTCTGGATACGTACGTTGGTTGGCAGAATGTATATAAGAAGCCGGATGTGCTCAATCCACAGCAATACGTAGAAATCATCAATGAGGCATGGGCCAATGATGGTAAGACTCTTGACTGGGCCAATTTGGTACCGGAATGGGATAGAGTGCAGAACGGATGGGCAGGTCCGGAATGGTTTGAAACTTCGCTGAACAAAAATGCTCTGATCAGAAATCATTCATTAAATATCACAGGTGGTAATGAATCCTCCGTGTTCTCAATAGGTTTATCAAATACAAGTCAAGAGGGTATCATAGGAGAACCCGTAGCACCCAAATATGATCGTACGACAGTTCGTATCAATTCAGAGCATGTTCTTTTCAAGAAAGGGAATCTTGAAATTCTGAAGTTCGGCGAGAATGTAAATTTCCATGCAGGAAGCCGTAATGGTATCGGAATCGGTAATTTGGATGGAAATAGTATCCGTCGTTTATTGACGGCTTTCCCCTTGTTCGATGTGTATGATGAGAATGGGGATTATACGACTTCTATTCCTTTGGAGAGTAATCGTGCTAATCCTATCGGCTTGATGGATTACGAGGATGGTCAAAATGAGACGAAGTTTTATGGTTTGCATGCCAATGCTTATTTGACAATTCAACCGATTAAGAATTTAGTGTTCAAGAGTAGCTTTGGTGTTCGTTTCCGTCAAAATAATTATCGGAGATTTATACCAGAGTTCAATTTGGCCAGTGACCATTTCCGTAATGAAAATCAAGTAACGCAGACGATGACTACTCGGATGAACTGGATGATAGAGAATACCTTGAACTATAAATTCTCTCTTGCACGCAATAACTTTGACGTATTGGTAGGACAGTCTGTGGAAAACAATAGCTTGGGTATGTCTATGAGCGGAACGAATAGAAATTCTGTATTCGACGATTTTGAGCATGCTTGGCTGGATAATACGCAAGCCGTTTCTGCTGATATGACGTCTTTAAGTGGTGGTCCTATGTCTCCTCACAAAATGGCTTCTTTCTTCGGACGTATCAACTACGACTATAATGAGACCTATATGTTGACAGCCGTGGTAAGAGCGGATGGCTCGTCCAATTTCAAACGGGGTAATCGTTGGGGCGTATTCCCCTCTGTGTCTGCTGGTTGGGTTGTTACTAACGAGCCTTTTATGGAGAGTGTGAGACCTGTTATGGATTTCTTCAAACTGAGAGCCAGCTATGGTCAGAATGGTAATCAGTCCATCTCTCCTTTCCAATATTTGGCTACAATCAACTATGGAGCTTATTATTTCTTCGGCCCGGATAAGAGTATCTTGACTACCGGTGCTTACCCTGATATCTTGCCTAATGAAGATGTCACATGGGAAACCTCCGAGCAGTTTGATTTGGGTTTTGATGCTCGTTTCTTTGACAGCCGTTTGGGATTGACATTTGACTGGTATGTGAAGAATACTCGTGATTGGTTGTTACAAGCTCCGGCATTAAGCAGCTATGGTGCAGGCGCACCTTATGTAAATGGTGGAGACGTGCAGAATAAAGGTATTGAAATCGGTTTGACTTGGCAAGACAAAGTGGGAGACTTTACCTATGCGATTGGTTATAATATCTCTCATAACAAGAATGAAGTTACCAAGATTAATAACAATGATGGCATAATCTATGGAAGTTCCAATGTCTTGTGGAGAAACAGTGATGAGATGTACCGTGCACAAGTAGGTTATCCTATAGGCTACTTCTATGGCTATAAGACTGCAGGTGTATTCCAAAGTGAGGCTCAGATAGATGCTTACAAAGGGGCTAAATATGACAATACTCAGCCTGGTGATCTGATTTTTGTCGATGTAAATCAGGATGGTCAGATTACATCGGATGACCGCACTATGATTGGTAATCCTCATCCGGATGTCAATATGGGTTTGAATGTTAATCTTGGTTACAAAGGTTTTGATTTGAACATAGCTGCTGTGGCTGTTTTGGGTAATCAGATTGCACGCTCGTATCGCGATGTGAAGGATGCACCTTTGGATAACTATACGACTGAGATTTATGGACGTTGGCATGGTGAAGGCACTTCTAATCGTCTTCCGAGATTGACTAGCACGGCTTCTTTGAACTGGCAAAATGTCTCGGATATTTATATTGAAGATGGTGACTATTTGCGTATATCTAACTTGACTATTGGTTATGATTTCAAGCATTTGTTCGCCAATATGCCTCTGGAAAAAGCGCGTATTTATTTTGCTGTTCAGAATTTGTTGACCATCACAGGCTATAATGGATTGGATCCTGAAGTTGGTTATGGAGACGGCAAGAGTTGGGTTTCGGGCATTGATATAGGTAACTATCCTTCGCCGCGTACAATTATGGTTGGTTTTAATCTTAACTTTTAATATAGACGAATATGAAAAAGATATGGCTTTATATAGTACCTCTGTTCTTCCTGTTCGGATGTGAGGATTTTCTGGATGTGGAGAACTTGACAAAGAAGGACACTTCTTCTGTCCCATCTACGGAAGAGGATATTGCAATGCTAATGACTGCTGCATATCAGAATATTGTGCAGATTGCGCCGTTGAATAATCCGTTCTTTATGAGTGAATTGGTTTCAGACGATCGTTTTGGAGCGGCAGGACGAAGTGATAGAGACAACCGAGCAATCGGGCGTTTGAAACGGAATGGTGAAAATCAATTTGGCACCTTGTGGAGCAAATTATATTCTGTTATCTATCGTGTGCACACTATCTTGAATGGTATGGATATGGTGGAGTGGAGTAGTGAAGAAGCTCGGACGGCGATAGAAGGTGAAGCTTTGTTCCTTAGAGCTTATGCTTATATGAATCTTTGCCGTGTATACGGAACTGTTCCTTTGGTTTTAACTACCGAGCGTGTGAACTTACCGAGAGCTACTCCTGATGAATTGTGGGGACAAATTGGTGCAGACTTTAAGGCTGCCATAGAGAAAATGCCAGCCGAACGTTTCCAAGATATGGATAAATCGCGGTTAGGTCATGCCACCAAGTGGGCTGCAGAAGCGTTGATGGCACGTGCATGGTTGTTCTATACAGGCTACTATGAGAAGGATGCTATGCCTCTTCCGGATGGTGGAAGCATTACTAAGCAACAAGTGATAGATTGGCTGAAAGATGTAGAAATCAACAGTGGACATGGGTTGCTGCCTAACTTCTGGTCGTTGTGGCCATATAGTAACGAGGCTACTTCGCAAGACTATAAGTATATGCAACGAATTAAGGCGGAATATGCGGATGAATATGGCGACATAACTTGGATAAAGGAAGAAGGTGCCAATATAGAAAACATATTTAGCTATAAATATTCAACGCTGGGCGATGTGTATGGTGAGGCTGCAGCCAATCAGATGGTTCTTTATAGTGGTATACGTGGCTGGAGCTTTACGGCTGAGCAGCAAATGAACATGTTCCCCTTAGGTTTCGGATGGGGAGGTGGCACAGTCAATTCTCAGTTATGGGATGAATGGCTGGAAAACGAACCTAACGATATTCGTCGACAAGCTTCCATTATGGATGTAAGAGATAAGGATGAGATGGAAGAATATTCTTGGGGTGGTGATAGCCAGATGGAAGAGACCGGTTATTGGAATAAGAAATATATGGCTATCAATGCCAAGCGGACGAAAGAGGATGGTACAATTGAGGCGGTAAGCTATAGTACAATTCTGTTCAATGCTTCCGATGATTATAGACGTAATAACACTCAGGATACGTATATAGTTCGTTATGCTGATGTTTTGTTGATGCTGTCTGAACTGACTCAAGATGTTTCTTATATGAATAGAGTTCGTACAAGAGCCGGATTGGATCCGCTGCCGGCCTATTCTGATGAGGCTTTGCGTCAAGAACGCCGTTATGAATTGTGTTTTGAAGGAATTCGTTATTACGATTTGCTGCGTTGGCATATTGCTGGCGAACAATTGAATAAGAAGAACGGTGTGGCTATCTGTAATGCGGGTGTGTGGACTACGGCAGATTTAGGTGATATGGTCAAGCGTGTTGAAGAAACTGGTGGATTTTTCCCGATTCCTGTAGATCAGATAAATCTTTCTGAAGGAGTATTGGTTCAAGATGAAGCTTGGAATACACCTGATTGTATTTATACAGATTAAGCATTAGTTCTTGGCATGTATAATAGTTGAAATTTTAAGTAGTATATGGGATAGCGCAAGTGGGTTTACGCATATCTTTTTGCGTTCTACTTGCCTGTCCCTTACCAATTAGTAAATTTATTAGCAGTTATGAAAATACAAAATCTACTTTATCTTATGCTGTTGGCAGCTCCGGCCGTATATGCTCAGTCCGGGCGTCAGATTGAATCGTGGATTACGACGAATGACCGTGCCAATTTGTTTACCAAGCAGGAGAAGGCAATAGTCTTCCAAGACAAGGTAGGCGGTAAAAGTGGAGTTCCCATTATAGTGGATGACCGTCAGCAGTATCAGGAGATTGATGGCTTTGGCTTTGCTTTGACCGGAGGTAGTGCAGAGCATCTGATAAAGATGTCTGCACCGGCCCGCGATAAAATTTTGCGGGAGATGTTTGCTTACGATGGCAACAATGTGGGGTTCAGTTATCTTCGCTTGACGATTGGCGCATCGGACATGAACAGTTTCGTCTTCTCATACAATGATTTGCCCGAAGGCGAGACAGACTATGAACTGAAGAAATTCAGTCTGTCGCAAGACTTGAAGGATGTGGTGCCGGTGATGAAGGAAATCCTGGCTATCAATCCGAATATCCGTATCATGGCTTCGCCTTGGTCGGCTCCGGCTTGGATGAAAGAGCATTTCAATGTACGGGGTGGTAAATTGCGTAAAGAATGTTATGCGGTATATGCCCGTTATTTTGTGAAGTATATCCAGGCGATGGAGAAGCAAGGCATTCATTTGGATGCGATTACTTTCCAGAACGAGCCGTTGAACTCGCGAAATACGCCCAGCATGCCGTGGTCTCCGGCCGATCAGACAGAGTTCGTTCGTGATCATCTGGGACCGGCATTCCGTCAGGCAGGTATTCAGACGAAAATCATTGTGTTCGACCACAACACGGATCGTCCCGACTATCCGTTGACGATATTCAGCGATCCCGAGGCGGCCCAATATGTGGATGGTGCGGCTTTCCATAATTATGTGGGTGAGATGAGTGCCATGTCGTTGGTGCATAACGCACGTCCGGACAAGAATCTCTATTTTACGGAACAGATGACTACAGACCGGGGCGACGATGACCATATCAGCATTGTGCCTGCCGTGAAGCGTACTATTATTGATGTGATGCGTAATTGGAGCCGGAACTCCATCTTGTGGAATCTGGCTGCTGACCCGAACTTCGATCCTCATACGGACAACGGAGGATGCTCCATGTGTCAAGGTGCCATCACGATTGACGGCGATGAAGTCATGTGGCGTAATGTGGCCTATTATACAGTGGCTCATGCTTCGAAGTTTGTCCGCCCGGGGTCTGTCCGCATTGCATCAACCAACCGTGGAGATCAAAGTCTTGGGATGTATGAGGACGAACAGAATCCCGGCGTGTTCCGTACGGTGCCCATCGCACAGGCAGATGTGTTGCCCAATGTGGCTTTCCGTACGCCGGAAGGAAAGGTGGTCTTGATAGTCGTCAACGACACGTGGTTGACTCGCACTTTTACCGTGCAGCATAATGGCGCTTATGCCCGGCTGACTTTGCCGGCAGGAGCCTGTGGTACATACGTGTGGTAAGCTCGTTTTTAGTGAGGTAGGAGCCGGGCAGGTGTCGCGCCTCTGCATGCCTGTCCGGCTCTGTTTGTTTAATTTTGTAATTCTGTCAGCTGTATGATGAAGAAATATGTGTGTCTAGCCTGTATGTTGATGGGGCTGGGGTGGAATTTGTGCGCCCAGATTGTGCGGACCACTCAGCGTGAGTTCTTGCCCAAGCAATATGACAAGGTAGAGATTGATATTGAAATCAAAGAGACTTATAAGAATCCCTATGCCCAAGAAGAAGTGGCTTTGGATATGTTGATTACCGCCCCGTCGGGAAAGGAACTTCGTTTGCCTTGTTATTTTGACAAGAATGGCAACGGGAAATACTCTTATTGGAAAGCCCGTTTCACGCCGCAAGAGGTGGGGGGCTATACGTATTCCTTCCTGTTGAGCAAAAAAGGAAAAGAGGTAGACCGTTCGCCGGAGCAATCCTTCCGGGCTGCCTCCAGCCAGAAGCGTGGTTTTTTGCATCCCAAGTCAGACTGGGTGCTGCGCTTTGACAATGGAGAAGTCTTCCGTGGGGTAGGCGAGAACGTCTGCTGGGAGTCGAGGAGTAGCGACGACTCGAAATTTTTTAAGGATTTGCACGAGTTGGGAAGCCGTTATAACTACGATTATCTGCTGACGAACCTGGCACGGAACGGGGGTAACTTCTTCCGGACGTGGATGTGCTCGTGGAATTTGCCGATAGACCATAAGGACCATTTCAATAATGTCCGTTATGTGGCTTCGGACAGCCGGTATAATCCGAGCGCTTTGCAGCGGATGGATGAACTGGTAGAGCTTTGCGAGTCCTTGCAGCTTTATATGATGCTGACCTTGGGACAGGGCGGCTTTGGCCCCGGCCATCAGAACGTTGCCGCAAATTCGGATGAATTCTTCGGAAAGCCGGAGGCGCGGGCTTGGTACAAGAACCGTTTGCGTTATATCGTGGCACGTTGGGGATACAGCACCTCCATAGCCATGTGGGAGTTCTTCAACGAAGTGGACAATGTGCAACACCGCCACAAACCGGAACCCATTGCTGCCTCGAAAATCGTGGATTGGCATGCCGAGATGAGTGCTTATTTGAAGCAGATAGACCCGTATGGGCACATTGTGACGACCAGCATCTCGCATCGTGACCTGGAAGGCCTGAATTCCGTACCCGACATGGATATCAACCAGAAGCATATCTATAACCGGACGGACGCCATTCCCGGCGAGATAAGGCAATACGTCGTCGAGTTTGGGAAACCCTACATCATCGGTGAGTTTGGACGAGAGTGGGACTGGTCGAAGAATTTCGATGACTTTGCCGACGAGATGGATATCGATTTCCGTCGGGGCTTGTGGTATGGCGTATTCTCGCCGACACCGGTTCTGCCGATGAGCTGGTGGTGGGAGTATTTCGATGCCCGTGGCATGACAGCCTACTATCGGGGCGTGCGGACCATTTGCGATCGCATGTTGCAGGCGGGCAAAGGTGAGTTTGTACCGGTGGAGGTACGTGCGGAAGGCATGCAGGTATTCGGTGTGAAGTGTGGCGACGAGATTTATGTCTACGCGTTCAATCCGGCGAAGAAAATCGCCGTATCGGATATTCAGGTAACCGTTCCGGGCGAAGGAAATTACCTGTATCAGCGCTTCCTGCCTACGTATGCAACCTATTCGGAGCCGTTGAACGTTGCGGAGACCGGCAGCGGGCTGACGATGCCTGCCGAGGTATTGGGCGCGCAGTGTGAGATGGTCTATGTTTTAACCTCTTTACCTAAAGAATGATTATGAAAAATATAAGCTATATTGGGCGGGACCTGTTCGCCGGGTGCCTGCTCTTGGGGCTGGCCTTCCCTCTGTCTCTGACAGCCCAGACAACACAAACAACACCATATGATCCCGATAAGCAGCAGGTGTTTATCGGCGAAGATATCGCGGTGGCTTCGACCACTTATGGAAAAGTGCGCGGCTTCATCATGCGCGGTATTTATAATTTCCGGGGCATCCCTTATGGCGCAAGTACCGCCGGGAAGAATCGTTTTATGTCGCCGCAGGAGCCGGAGCCTTGGACCGGAGTGCGCCCGACGGTGGCTTACGGAGCCTCTTGCCCGCAGTCGATGTATGACCGTCGCCCCGAGTCATACGCCATGTTTGTGGATCATTGGAATTATGACCTGCTTGACGAGGACTGCCTCCGCCTGAACGTGTGGACACCGGCACTGGACGGAAAGAAAAGGCCGGTCCTGGTCTGGTTGCATGGAGGCGGCTATGCCCGGGGCAACGGCATCGAGCAGGATTCTTATAATGGTGAGAACATCGTTCGCCGGGGCGACATCGTTTTCGTGTCCGTCAATCACCGCCTGAATGCGTTCGGCTTTTCCGACCTTTCCAAGGTGGGAGGCGAGAAGTATAAGGACTCCGGCAATGTCGGCATACTGGACATCATCGCGGCCTTGCGCTGGGTCAACAAGAATATCGCCAACTTTGGCGGAGACCCGGACAATGTGACCATCATGGGGCAGTCCGGCGGCGGTGCAAAGGTTTGCACCATTGCCGCCATGCCTGCCGCTAAGGGGCTGGTACATAAGGGTGTGGCTCTGAGTGGCAATGCCATCAGTGCGACGGACAAACCCTATTCGCAGAAGTTGGGCGAGTGTATCCTGGAAGAAGCCGGACTGACGCCGGCCGAGGTGGACAAGCTGCAGGATATTCCTTGGGAAGAATACTTGCGCATTGGCGAGAGGGCAGTGGAACGGATGAGCCGCGAACCTCATTGGGGTGGTCGCGGAGGCTTCAGTCCGGTGGCCGACGGGGAGAATGTGCCACAGGGCCTGTTCTTCACTCCGGAAGGGCAAGGACCGGACATCCCCATGCTGTTCTGCTCCACCTTCCACGAGTCTACGCCTACCCGCGACCATGCGGAACTTGAGAAGATCGACCTGGCAGGCGTTGTCGAGAAAGTCCGCCCCTCCTATGGCGAGAAGGCAGAAAAGGTGGTCGAGGCCTATGCAAAGACATTTCCGGACAAATCGCCCGCCGAAATCTGGGCGCTGGTCACCTCTACCCGCCGCGGGGTGGTGGAGGCCGCTAATCAGAAACTGCACCAGAAGTCGCCCGTCTATATGGCGTGGTTCGGCTGGAAATCTCCGCTCTTCGACGGGCGTCATCGGGCCTTCCATTGCCTGGACATCAGTTTTTGGCTGATGAATACCGACCTGATGATTACGCACACCGGCGGCGGCATCCAGCCCCGGAAGCTGGCAGACAAGATGGGGGCCGCCTTGCTCCAATTCATGCGTACGGGAAATCCGAACACAGACGCCCTGCCTTCTTGGCCGGAATATACCAGCGAGAAGGGGGAGACGATGATCCTGGATGACCGCTGCGAGGTGAAGAACGACCCCGACGGGCCGGCACGCGCGGCATTGGATTGACCCCGGCCGGAAGGATATATCCGCGATGCTTCGCCCGTCTGCCCCCGGGCGAAGCATCGGAATCCCCCGGGAAAACTTGTGAAGTGCAGAGAAAAACCTGCCTTTGCCGCTTGAAAACTGTATTTCCAGCCTAGAAATGTACATTTCCAGCCTAGAAATGTGTATTTCCAACCTAGAAATGTGTATTTCCAGCCTGGAAATACAACTTTTCAGAGCTTTCGACAGCTTTTTCCGGCGGGTTCTGATGTTTTTCCTACAGGCAAGGCCGCTTCTCGAGACGCAGTCGGCAGGAGCATTTTGAAGACATTTATTAAATGAATCAGTTATGAACAGATTGACAACAGTATGGGTGGTGGGAACCGTTTTCTTCTTGTTTAGTTCCTGCCTGTATGCTCAGAAACGAGAAAACACCTTTAATACAAAAGGCTGGTGGAAGCCGGCGGCGGCAAAATTCTCGCCGGTGGTGAACGAGGACCTTACCGTGACTTTCCGACTGCGGGCTGCAGAGGCCGGGCGGGTGGAACTGGTCTTTGACGAGTGGAGCGTGAGCACGGTGCCCATGCAGAAGGATACGGCCGGTGTGTGGAGTGCCACCGTAGGCCCGGTGGAGCCGCGGCTTTACCAATATTATTATAAGGTGGACGGACGCCCGGTGCTGGACTTGAAAGACCCGAACGTGAAGGTAGGCACAGAGATCTATGGCAATGTGCTGGAGGTGAGGGGCAAGGATGCGCCGCGCTTCGACGAGGAATACGCTGCCGGCGGCGATGTGCATATTCTCAGCTATCGCTCCACGTCCATGAATGCCCTGCATAAGATGTGGGTGTATGTGCCGAAGGCCTACTTCGAGGAGCCTAAGCGCGAGTTCCCGGTTCTTTATCTGCGTCATGGCGGTGGCGATGCCGAGAGCAGTTGGGTGAAGGATGGCCGGGCTACCGTCATCATGGACAATCTGATTTCGTCCGGTCGGGCACAGCCTATGCTGGTGGTGATGACCTACGGCTTCACGGACGGCTCATGGGCCGGCGGCAGCACAGTGGAAGGTATGGACCTGCTGGAAGAGGAACTGATATCTGATGTGATTCCGCTGATCGAGAAGCGTTACCGCGTGCGGAAGGAGAAGGCCGGACGGGCCATTGCCGGCTTGTCCATGGGCGGAGGCCAGGCTTTCGTCATAGGCCTGCGCAATTTGGACAAATTTGCGTATGTAGGTGAGTTCAGCGCAGGTATCCTGAGCGACGACCAGTTTGACTTTGATAAGTATATACCGGGGCTGATGGATGATCCTTCGCAGGTCAACCGGCAGTTGGAATTGCTCTGGATAAGTTGCGGGACGAAGGACACCCGTTATCAGGGCCATTTGAACATAGTGGATTATCTCCATTCGAAAGGAGTGGAATTGACTTTCGACGAGGCCCCTTGGGGTCACGAATGGCAATTCTGGCGGTTGCAACTGGCCGCATTTGCGCAAAAACTGTTTTTTCAAATTCGATAGCACCTCGTGAGAAGTGCGATTCATGCGGGAAGAGGGTATGCGCTGCGTCTCCGCAGAGCGTATCCTCTTCCTTTACTTGGATTATTCACCGGAAATCCTTCAGCTCCCGCTGCAGCCGTTGTCGCGTGAAGAAGATGCGGCTTTTCACCGTGCCGATGGGCAGGTCCAGCTTCTCGGCAATCTCGCGATACTTGAAGCCGGCGATGTGCATTGAGAAGGGGATGCGGTATTCCTTGGGCAAGGCGTTCACTATGCGGTGCATTTCCTTCAGGTCGTAGGCACTTTCGGTGCTTTCGGCGGGTGTCTCGCCCGGGGCGCTCAGGTGGTAATGGTTCTCGGTGGTGTCCACGAAGGTCTGTTCGCGCACGATACGCCGGTAGTTGTTGATGAAGATATTGCGCATGATGGTGTATATCCAGCCCTTGAAGTTGGTGCGCGGTTCGTATTTGTCTTCGTTGTCCAGCGCCTTGAGCGAAGTTTCTTGCAGCAGGTCGTTGGCGTCCTCACGGTCGGCGGTGAGTTTGAGGGCGAAGCGCAGCAGTTCGTCTTGCGCGTTCACCAGTTCCTTAGTAAATGTCACACTGTTCATAATCTTTCATTTTAGAGGTTCAGGCCGTCCCGGCATTTTGCCGGGACCGGAATGTTGTGTTTGCAAGTTTACGGGTTTTCCGTCAAACCGGCGGGCCGATTTCAGCCATTCTTTAGGGGGAAAACTGTCAACGGGCAGATAATCTGTGTTTCCGGAATGTTTGACGTCGTGTCCCGAATTCTTGCACACTCCGGCGCCTTTTGCGCAATCCGGTGGCTAAAATCAGTTGCTTGGCAGATATTATACGGCTTTTGATAGATTTTGGTGTCAGTTTTCTGACAAATCGTTGTGTATAATTAAAAAGATGCGCTAATTTTGCGCTGTAAAATTATAGCAACGAGCATGGCTGACGATTCTCTGTTTCTGATAGACATAGACAAGGTGTTGCGGGAGAAAGCTCCGCAGAAGGCGAAGTATATCCCGAAGTTTGTCGTCTCCTACCTCAAGCGTATCGTCCACCAGGATGAGCTGAACGGCTTCCTGCGTGGCGCGCAGGATAAGGTCGGGGTAGACTTCTTGAAAGCCAGCCTGGACTTCCTGGATGCGAAGCTCGTGGTGCGTGGCGAAGAGAATCTGCCCGCCGACGGCCGCCTCTGCACCTTCGTTTCCAATCATCCCCTGGGCGGGCAGGACGGTCTGGCCCTGGGCTACGTGCTGGGCACGCGCTACGACGGCAAGATCAAGTACCTGGTCAACGACCTGCTGATGAACCTGCACGGCCTCGCGCCCCTCTGCATCCCCATCAACAAGACCGGACGCCAGGCCAAGGACTTTCCCCGCGTGGTCGAGGCCGGATTCGCCTCGGACAATCAGTTGCTCATGTTTCCTGCCGGGTTGTGCTCGCGGCGCCGGGGGGGCGTCATCCGCGACCTGGAGTGGAAGAAGGCTTTCATCGTCAAGAGCGTGCAGCACCAACGCGACGTGGTACCCATCCACTTCGACGGTCGGAACTCCAACTTCTTCTACAACCTGGCCAACGTCTGCAAGGCCCTCGGCATCAAGTTCAACATCGCCATGCTCTACTTGGCCGACGAGATGCTGAAGAACCGCCACAAGACTTTCACCATCACCATCGGGAAGCCCATCCCCTGGCAGACCTTCGACAAGTCGAAGACGCCCCTGCAATGGGCACAATACGTTAAAGACATCGTGTATAAACTCTGAACAGCATATGGAAGATATCATTGCACCGGTAAGCAAAGAACTGCTCAAGGCGGAACTCACTGAAGACAAACGCCTGCGCATGACCAACCGCAGTCACAACCAGATCTACATCGTCACGGCCCACGACTCTCCTCACACGATGCAAGAGATCGGCCGCCTGCGCGAGATTGCCTTCCGCGCCGCCGGCGGAGGTACGGGCAAATCGGTGGACATCGACGAGTTCGATGTCATGGAGCACCCCTACAAGCAGCTTATAGTCTGGAATCCGGAGGCCGAAGAAATCCTGGGCGGCTACCGCTACATCCTGGGCACGGACGTCCGCTTCGACGCTGCGGGGCAGCCCCTGCTGGCCACGGCCCACATGTTCCACTTCTCCGACAAGTTCCTGCGCGAATATCTCCCCACCACCATCGAACTGGCCCGGTCGTTCGTCACGCTGGAGTATCAGCGCACCCGCATGGACAACAAGGGACTCTTCGCCTTGGACAATCTGTGGGACGGCCTGGGTGCCCTGACCGTTGTCATGCCCAATGTGAAGTACTTCTTCGGCAAGGTCACGATGTATCCCAACTACTCCCGTCCGGGACGCGACATGATACTCTATTTCTTGAAAAAGCACTTTGGCGACAAGGAGGGCCTCGTCACCCCCATCGATCCGCTGCAGATCGAGACCGATGAACGCGAGCTGGCCGCCCTCTTCTGCAAGGACACCTTCAAGGAGGATTACAAGATACTGAACAGCGAGGTGCGCAAGTTGGGCTACAACATTCCCCCGCTGGTCAATGCCTATATGAGCCTTAGCCCCACGATGCGCATGTTCGGCACCGCCATCAACCGCGAGTTCGGCGACGTCGAAGAGACGGGCATCCTCATCGCCGTGGACGAAATCCTGGTGGAGAAGCGCATGCGCCACATCCAGTCTTACATCGAGAACGAGGCCAAGCGCGGCGAGGCCAAGTGCTTCTGACACGGCCGCGGGCCGTCACATACGAAGGCGCGGAAAGCGCGGATTTCACGTTGAGGCAGGTTTGCCCCGTGTGTCCGCACTTTCCGCGCCTTGTCTTTTGCCGTGCGCGGGGCCGGTTTCCGTGTCCGTGTTCGTCGGCTCCCGCGAGCACGAGCGTCGGTATCCGCGAGCAGGCACGGCAATTCCCGCGCATGTTCCCGGCGATATCACTGTCCGGCGCCCCGGGGGAGGGTCACGCGGAAGAGGTCACTCGGGCGGTGTTCGCGCAGGATGATGTCCGTCATCCGGCGCACGATGTCGGGGTGCCGGTCGGCCACGTCGTGGTCTTCGTGGAGGTCGGTGGCCAGGTCATAGAGGCGGGGCACGCCGCGGACCACCACCAGCTTCCAGTCGCCCATGCGCAGCCCGATCTGGTCTGTCTCGTGGAACTCCCAGTAGAGGAAGTCATGCCGCGCCTGCCGTTCGTCCTGCCCCAGCAGGGTGGGGGCGAAGGAGAGGCCGTCGAAGCCGTCACCCTCCAGGTCTTTGTTCACGTATTTCTTGGGGAAGCGCTTGTCGCCGATAAGTTCGCAGAAGGTAGGCAGCACGTCGTAGAAGGCGAGCTGATGGTCATTGACCCGGCCTGCGGGGACGTGGCCCGGCCACCAGGCAATGAAGGGCACGCGGATGCCGCCCTCGTAACACTGGCGTTTCAGGCCGCGCAACTTGCCGTCCCGCCCGAAGAACGCGGGGTCCGCACCGCCCTCCTCGTGGGGGCCGTTGTCGCTGCTGAAGATGACCAGCGTGTTCTCAGCCAGGCCCTTCTCCTTCAGCTTGGCCAGAATCTCGCCCACATAGGCATCCAGCCGGGTAATCATGCCGGCGAAGTGGGCGTGCGTGTGTTCCACCGGGTTGTAGCGCGAGCCTTCGCTCCCGCCCCAGGTCTTGTCGGTGAAGAACTGTTTCTTGTACCCCTGCAGGATGGAGTCTTCGGGCTGTGCCAGTTCGGCGTGGGGCAGGGTGTAGGTGAGGATGCCGCAGAACGGTTGCGAGCCGTCCTGGCTGTCCAGCCACCGGAGGGCCCGCCGGTGGATGAGGTCGGCGGAGTACTGCGTGCGGTTGCGGTAGTCGTCGCCGAACATGGCGTGGCGGATGTTCTCTTCCAATACCTCGCGCACCACGGCGGTGTCGCCCATGGCACGGCTGAAGCGGTTGAGGAAGTTGGGATAATAGAGGTGGGCCTGATACTGGCAGATGTAGCCGTAGTACTCGTCCACGCCGCGCTTGTCCGGGGTGGAGACGGAGCCCTCGTAGCCGCCGGCCCACTTGCCGAACATGCCGGTGGTGTATCCGTTGCGTTTCATCACTTCGGGCAGGATGATGTGGCGCGGGTCATAGGGCTCCTGGCCCGTGACGGCGTAGTCTTTGTTCCGGCCGTACATCACCTCCCCCTGCCAGTATTCCTTGTTGCCGCGCACGTGTCCGTGGCCGGAGTGTTGTCCGGTCATCAGGGCGGCGCGCGACGGTGCGCTGACCGGGCTTCCGGCATAGGCCTGGGTGAAGAGCATGCCCTCTTGGGCCATACGGTCGAGGTTGGGGGTCCGGATGTACTGCTGTCCGTAGCAGCCCAGGTCGCCGTAGCCCATGTCGTCGCAGAGGATGAAGAGGATGTTGGGCTTTGCGTCCTTGTCTTTGTCCGCCGTGTGGGCATTCACTGCGCAGGTTGTGGCGACGAGGCCGGCGCAAAGGAGGGGAAATCTGTGGGTTTGCATGCGAATGTTTTTTTAGGTAAACGGGTTGTCAATGAAAACTGCCTTAAAGATAGGGAAAATACGGCGCAGTACCTGCACTTCAAGGCTGTTCTTATCAGTTATTAACATTTCCCGTTGCCAAGCCGTCTTGCCGGGCTGTCCGTCGGAGGGAGAACTTTGCAGGTGGGCGAGCGCCGGCGGGTGTCTTGCTTTTTCCCGCAGAGGGTGTTCCGCTTTGGGGCAGATTGCGTATCTTTGTGCCAGACATTGTGAGTGATATAACTCTGCAGAGAATATAATAATGTGGAAAACCTGTAAGCTCTGGTTCCTCTCCCTGTTCCGCCTGTTCGTGCCGAGGCGTTGCGTGGTGTGCGGTGCTCCCTTGGATGATGCCGAGGAGGTGCTGTGTCTGAAGTGCAACATCGCCTTGCCCCGTACCGGCTATCACCTGCGGCCGGACAATCCTGTGGCGTGCCGTCTGTGGGGGCGCTTCCCGCTGGAGCGGGCCACGTCTTATTTCCGTTACCAAAAGGGCGGGGACTACCCGCGCGTCTTGTTCAGCCTGAAGTATGAGGGGCGGCAGGATTGTGCCGAGGCGATGGGGCGCCTGATGGCGGCGGACCTGATGCGGACAGGCTTCTTCGAGGGGGTGGACCTGCTGCTGCCCGTTCCCTTGCATCCCGACAAGCAGCGGCGTCGTGGATACAATCAGAGCGAGTGCATCGCGCGGGGCGTGTCGGCCGTGACGGGCATCCCGGTGTCGGTAGGGTACGTGCAGCGCAGGAAGTTCACGGAGACGCAGACGCGGAAGTCGGCCCGGCAGCGGTGGGACAATGTGGACGGCAGTTTTGTAGTGACGGATGCGGCGGCCTTGGCCGGGCGGCATATCCTGCTCGTGGACGACGTGCTGACCACGGGCTCCACGATTACAGCCTGCGCCGATGCCCTGGATGGCGTGGAGGGGGTGCGCTTCAGTGTGCTGACGCTGGCCGTGGCCGGAGACTGAACTTCGCGGGGGTTGCTCGTCGATACCCGCGAGGGCGTTCGTCGGCTCCCGCGCTCGTGCTCGTCGGTACCGACGCTCCTGCCCGTCGATACCGGGCTGTGCGGGGGTGGAGGCCGGGCATAAAAAAAGAGGAACGCCTCGACGTTCCTCTTGCTTGTCTCGTGCTCTTCGTCTTGGACTTGAACCAAGGACCCTCTGATTAACAGTCAGATGCTCTAACCGACTGAGCTAACGAAGAATGAGTGCACTTGAGCATCTTTGCTCTTCGTCTTGGACTTGAACCAAGGACCCTCTGATTAACAGTCAGATGCTCTAACCGACTGAGCTAACGAAGAGTGTTGTTTTTTCTCAAATGCGGTGCAAAAGTAGTGGTATATTTTGAAATATGCAATATCTTTGCAGAAAATTTGCCTCGAAAGGGCAAAAAAAGTGGTTTTTCATATAATATAAGCAGTAAAATGAGACGTTTTCTGAAGTTACGCTGGATCGTAACCTTGTTTTTGGG
>DXBX01000062.1 GCA_019116285.1 Candidatus Bacteroides merdigallinarum | reverse complement strand
GTTGCATCAGGGGTAGTTCTGTCTGCGGCAAGAATTTCCCTTCGAAATCCGCTATATGGATTTCCTTGACGGGGGAATGTGTGGATGGCGTGTCTTGGCAAGATGTCAGAATCACCCAAGGGCACAATAGTGAAAGAAAGATATATTTGTTCATGAGATAATGAGTATTGTTCCCAATTCAAGTTTCGCAAGTAAAAAAGTATAGCTTTTAGTCCTGTATTTCACAGAAAATGAGAATCTTTAAGTGCTATCAAAAAGGAATCAATTCTAAAAAACTATGGCCAAAGATAAACATATTATTTCAGAAATAGGCTCATTTTTCTCTAAAAATGAGGCAGGAATGGACGGGTTGCGCGTGGGGACGGGTTGCGCGTGTTTCGGGCTCTTGGTCCGGGCGCATAAAAAAAGGGCTCCGCCGAGCCCCAACCGTTTGTTAACCTTAAATCTAATACTATGAAAAAAATCACAGCGCAAAGGTATTGCTTTCTTATCAAACCTGCAAGTCTCTCTTGCAAATGTATTCACTTTTTAATTCTATTTAAAAGATAAATCCTTTTCTTGCTTACTCTTTCTCTCTAAATCGGTTCTTTTTCTGATAGATTGCTCTTCGCGATATTCGGTTTGTGGCGGTCCGGCGGCAGATTCATTCCCCCGAATGCCCCGAATGTCAAAAAAGAACCCTCTCCCGCGGGATGATTCCTGCAGAAGAGGGTCTCTGTTGATATTAATCAAATGTAGAAAGGAGTCCTGTTAGTCTTTCAGCTTGGCGCGGATGAAGTCGCGGTTCAGGCGGGCGATGTTGCTGATGGACACGTTCTTCGGGCACTCAGCCTCGCAGGCGCGGGTGTTGGTGCAGTTACCGAAGCCCAGTTCGTCCATCTTGGCCAACATAGCCTTGGCACGACGCAGAGCCTCCGGCTTGCCTTGCGGCAGCAGGTTCAGCTGGCTCACCTTGGCCGATACGAACAGCATGGCGGAACCGTTCTTACAAGCAGCCACGCAGGCACCGCAGCCGATGCAACTTGCAGCGTCCATAGCCTCGTCGGCGATGGGCTTCGGGATGAGGATGGCGTTGGCGTCCTGGGGAGCACCCGTGTTGACGCTGACGTAGCCGCCGGCCTGCATGATTTTGTCGTAGGCCGTACGGTCCACCATCAAGTCCTTGATGACGGGGAAGCCGGCCGAACGCCACGGTTCAACCGTGATGACATCACCGTCGTTGAAGCGGCGCATGTAGATCTGGCACGTCGTGGCACCCTGTGCAGGGCCGTGCGGGTGTCCGTTGATGTAGAGCGAGCACATGCCGCAGATGCCTTCGCGGCAGTCGTGGTCGAAGACAACGGGCTCCTTGCCCTCGCTGATCAGTTGCTCATTCAGGATATCCATCATTTCCAGGAACGAGGTGTCGCCCGGGATGTCCTTCATTTCGTAGGTTTCAAATGCGCCCTGGGCCTTCGGGCCTTTCTGACGCCATACCTTCAAAGTAAACGATATATTTTTATCCATTGTGTTAATTCTTTAATTGGTTCAACTTCCCGATTAGCTCTTGTAGTTACGCGTCTGTACTTTGATGGCTTCGTAAACCAGCGGCTCCTTCAGCAATACAGGTGCCTTGTCGTCACTGCCCTGGTATTCCCAGCAAGCCACGTAGAAGTAGTTCTCGTCGTCGCGCTTGGCTTCGCCTTCTTCCGTCTGGTATTCTTCGCGGAAGTGGCCGCCGCACGATTCGTTGCGGTTCAGTGCGTCGTAAGCGATCAGCTCGCCCATCGTGATGAAGTCGTTCAGGCGGATGGCCTTGTCCAGCTCTACATTCATGCCTTCCTTGTCGCCCGGGATGAACAGTTCGGTCTCGAACTCCTTGCGGATTTCCTTCAGGCGCTTCAAGCCTTCCTTCAGACCGGCTTCCGTGCGACCCATGCCGACGTACTCCCACATCACGTGACCCAGTTCCTTGTGGATGGAGTCAACGGACTTCTTGCCCTTGATGCCCATCAGGTGGTCAATCTTGGCCTGGACAGCCTTCTCGGCCTCGGCAAATTCGGGCAGGTCGGTGGAGAAGCGGGGAACAGTGATCTGGTCGGCCAGGTAGTTCTGGATGGTGTACGGCAGTACGAAGTAACCGTCAGCCAGGCCCTGCATCAGAGCGGAAGCACCCAGACGGTTGGCACCGTGGTCGGAGAAGTTGCACTCGCCGATGGCGAACAAGCCCTTGATGCTGGTCATCAGTTCATAGTCTACCCAGATGCCGCCCATGGTGTAGTGGATGGCGGGATAGATCATCATCGGGTTCTCGTAAGGAGATACGTCCGTGATTTCCTCGTACATGTCGAACAGGTTGCCGTAGCGCTGTGCCACTACATCCTTGCCCAGGCGGTTGATGGCTTCGGAGAAGTCCAGGAACACGGCCAGGCCGGTGTTGTTCACGCCGTAGCCCTTGTCGCAACGCTCTTTGGCGGCGCGGCTGGCCACGTCACGCGGAACGAGGTTACCGAAGGCCGGGTAGCGGCGCTCCAGGTAGTAGTCGCGGTCCTCTTCGGGGATGTCCTTGCCTTGGAGCGTGCCTTCCTGCAGCTTCTTGGCGTCTTCCAGCTTCTTGGGTACCCAGATGCGGCCGTCGTTACGCAGGGACTCGGACATCAGTGTCAGCTTGGACTGCTTGTCACCGTGTACGGGGATACAAGTGGGGTGAATCTGCACGTAAGCGGGGTTGGCGAACCAGGCACCCTTACGGTAGCAAGCCATAGCAGCGGAGCAGTTGCAGGCCATGGCGTTGGTGGACAGGAAGTACGTGTTACCGTATCCGCCCGTGGCGATGACCACAGCGTGGGCAGCGAAGCGCTCCAGCTTGCCCGTCACCAGATTCTTGGCGATGATACCGCGGGCACGTCCGTCGATGATGACAACGTCCTGCATCTCATAGCGGGTGAACAGTTTCACCGTGCCGGCAGCCACCTGGCGGCTCAGAGCCGAGTAGGCGCCCAGCAGCAGCTGCTGGCCTGTCTGGCCTTTGGCGTAGAACGTACGGGAAACCTGTGCGCCACCGAAGGAACGGTTGGCCAACGTGCCGCCGTATTCGCGGGCAAAGGGAACACCCTGGGCTACGCACTGGTCGATGATGTTGTTAGAAACCTCGGCCAAGCGGTAAACGTTGGCCTCGCGGGCGCGGTAGTCACCGCCCTTGACGGTATCATAGAAGAGGCGGTAAACCGAGTCACCGTCATTCTGGTAGTTCTTGGCGGCATTGATACCTCCCTGTGCGGCGATGGAGTGTGCGCGGCGCGGAGAGTCCTGAATGCAGAAGTTGAAAACTTTGAAGCCCATTTCGCCCAGAGAGGCGGCTGCGCTGGCGCCTGCCAGGCCCGTGCCCACCACGATGATGTCCAAGCGGCGCTTGTTGGCGGGGTTAACCAGTTTCTGATGAGCTTTGTAGTTAGTCCATTTCTCGGCTACCGGACCTTCCGGTATTCTTGAATCTATCTTAGTCATATTGTTTGTCTCCTTTTAGCTGATTAGATGAGAGATTTGATGTAGAACACAACGACTACCAGGGCGAAGCAAGCCACAACGATGGTAGCATAGATGTTGGAGATGCACTGCCAGCGGCTGATCCATACCTTGTTGTTCCAGCCCAGCGTCTGCATGGCGCTCCAGAAACCGTGGGTCAGGTGGAACCACAGGGCGGCCAGCCAGATGAGGTAGAGGACTACGAACACGGGGTTGGCGAAGGTCTTCTCGATGTGGTGGATGCCGTCTGCGGCATAGGCCAGCACCATCGTGTCGGCGTGCATGCCCATGTCGTGCATCAGCTCGGGCAACATCATGTTGGACCAGAAGTTAACCAAGTGCAGAATCAGGCCCAGGATGACGATCAGACCCAGTACCAGCATGTTTTGGGAAGCCCATTCCACTTCCTTGCGGCGCTCGGTGACGGCATAGTGCTCGGCACCGCGGGCGCGGCGGTTCTGCATCGTCAGCCAGAAGGCGTAGATGAGGTGAATGACGAACAGCACGGCCAGCGCCAAGGTGCCGGCCACGGCATACCAGTTAGCTCCCAGGAACTCACAGACGGCGTTGTATCCGCTTGCGGAAACAAGTGCAACCAGATTCATCGCCATGTGAAACGTCAGAAACAGGATGAGGGCGATGCCGGTAACGCTCATCACCACTTTCCTTCCTACAGATGAATTACTTAACCACATAAATGATTGAATTAAAGTTATTTAAATTGTTAGTAAATGTCTAGCGCAAGGCTGATTCTGCTAATTCCTTGCAAATGTAAACGAAAAACCTTTAGGAAACAAATGATTAGCGAAATAATTCGTTATCCTTTGCGGAAACGCCGCCTCCGAGGCACTTTCCCGGCGCCTTTGTTTGTCGGTACCGGTGCTCGCGTTCGTCGGTACCGGCGAGCGCCTGCGCGGGAGCCGACGAGCGCGAGCGGCGATATACCTTTTATTATATAGGATACAGCGGGCGGCCGTGGCGGGCGGATGGTGGATATTTCAATAAGATTGCGTATCTTTGCGCCCTCAATCCCGTTGTTTATGAAAAGATTATTATTCCTTTTCCTTCTTCTGATGCCCGCCCTGCTGCCGCTCTCTGCGCAGAATTGGGACATCAACACCGTCCACCGGATCAATAGTTGGGACGGACGGTTCATCCGCAATTATAATAAGGTCATCTCGAAGTCCGAGCCCTACCTGGCTGTGGGCGTCCCCGTGGCCATGGCCCTGACCGCCTGGATCAAGGACGACCGCGACCTGCTGAAGGACGCGCTCTATGTGGGCACCAGCGTGGCGGGCACGTTCATCGTCACCTATGGCCTGAAGTACATCGTGGACCGCGACCGCCCCTACGAACGCTATCCCGACCGCGTGCATCCCTATAGCCGGGAGGACAGCCCGTCCTTCCCCTCGGGCCATACCGCCACGGCCTTTGCCCTGGCCACATCCCTCAGCATCCGCTATCCCAAGTGGTATGTCATCGCTCCCTCCGCACTGTGGGCCTGTTCGGTGGGCATCTCGCGGATGAACGAGGGGGTGCACTATCCGTCCGACGTGCTGGCGGGCGCGGCCATCGGCGCAGGATTCGCGGTGGCGAATGTGTATATCAACAAGTGGCTGAACAAGTGGCTGTTCGGGGAGTGAGCGGCGGCTTCATTCCTCCAGGTGCGCGTTCGTCACCCGCTCCAGGCGGAACCGGTCGCGGTTGAAGTGATAGGGCGGGTAGTCCGTGTTCCGGCGGATGACATTGCGGCGGAACCACAGCCCGTCTACAGACTTGGCGTAGAGCAGGGGCGCGTCAAACATCTCGAACTCGTTGTCCTCTATGACAATCCCCTTTCCTTGTCCGCCGTGGAAGTATTGCTGCTGCTTGTCCAGCTCCGGAATCTCCGGATAGATGGAGATGACGGCGTTGGTGAACTGGTAGAGGCTGGTGAGGGCGTTGACGAAGCGGTTGCGGCGGATGAGGACATCGCGGCAGGCGCCGGTCTCGTACCAGCCGTTGCAGTCGCCGCAGAGCAGGATGGCTGTGCCTGCGGTGTGGTCGAAGAGGTTATCCTCCACCACCGTGCGGCGGGGCGTGCTGAAGAGGGCACCGCGTGCGCGGTTGTTGCGGACGGTGTTGCCGGCAAAGCGCACTTCCGGCGTCCAGGTCAGGTTCTCAATGCCGTAGGCACCCGCCTCGCTGACCTCGGAGGGTACACTATCGCGGAAGGTAATCAGAAATTCGCGGACGCCTTCCTCCGTCTCTTGTCCGTTCGGGCGGATGGCCGTGATGACGTTGGCATTGTTGCCCACCAGTTCCATGGTGTTGGAGCGGATGAACTGCACCGTGTCGCCTGCGTCGCCCCAATGGAAGCCCCAGGACTGGCCGTGCATGTAGCGGCCCACCAGCGTATGGTCGTCCACGCGGCGGACCACTTTCAGGTAGGTGCCGTGCACGTTGATGGCATCGTCCATCATCCCTTCGTACAGTCCGTTGCAGGAGGAGATGAGTCCCCGGCAGCCTGAGAAGTGGGTGGCGTCGGCCTGGGTGGTGAAACAGCGTGGGTCATTCTCTCCTTTCAGGCAGACGCTGAGGCGGTCCAGCGTGATATTCTCGCAGACTTGTCCCAGCACGCCCATGCCTTCCGCGTAGTGGATGCGGATGTTCTCCAGCCGTGTGTCCGTGTCCTTGTAGAGGAAGATGCCGGGTGTGGGCCGTCCGCCGCTGCGCAGGATGAAGCGCATACCGGGCTTCAAGGCAGCGTCCTTCCAGTGCGGGGCAAGGATGTCGCCGTCGGCTGTCAGCCGGGCATTGTGGGTGGGACAGCCGCGGTCGCCTGTGTTGAATACCAGGTGCTTGTTGTCAGCTTCGAACACTACGCCCCAGCCGTGGCGCACGGTCCAGCCCTCTCCATAAGCCTCAAACACGGAGTCCGGAGCAATGCGCCACTTGACCCACGGTTCCGGGCGGAACACTGTTCCGTCCGTGCTGTCCGAGCGCACGATACGCACCTGGGCGATGTGCGGGTTGTCGAAGTCAATGCTGAAGTTGCGCAGCGTGCAGCCCTTGGAGTTCAATAGGGAGATGGGCAGCATCCGTCCGTGGAACACGAAGGAGGCCCCGCCGCCGTCCAGGGTCACGTTCTCCAGACCTTCCAGGGGGATGCCGACGCGCTTGGGGTTGTCTTGGTCGTGGTTGGAGATATAATAGGTGCGCGTGGCGGCCTTGTCGGGATGGAAGTCATAGCGTCCCGGGGCGAACCGGAGGATAAGCTCCTTGCCCTGTCCGGACAAGGGGGCAATTTTTTTCAGCATCTTCTGGATGCGGGAGGTTATGTCCTTGCCGGTGTCCGGGCGAATGCCGTAGCGGGCGACGTCGATGACCTGTTGGGCCTCCGCGCCCAGACAGAGGGCGAACGCGAGGAGGCAAAGCAGGTTTTTCTTCATATAAGCGGGTTGCATGATTGTATAATTGTTTGCAAAGTTAGTCAATGTTCGGGTTTTCTCCGGCTGTGAAGGCAAAAAAATGGGCGGTATCCGCGCTCGCGTTCCGCAATACTGCGGTGTGAATGGGGCAAGGCGGGTGTTCACTCGAAGCAGATGTAGTGCCGTTGCCGCTCGAAGTCCGCGGGCGTGAACTCCTCGTAGAGGGTGAAGGCCTTCATGCTGCGCAGGGGGCCGTGCTTCCGGCGCCGCTCCACGATGGCCCGTGCCTGGTAGAAGCTGAAGTAGGGGTGGCGACGCAGGCGGTCTATGCTGACGCGGTTGAGGTTGAGGCGGCGGATGGCGGTGGTGTCAATGCGCAGCCAAGGGCGCAGCGGTTCGGGGTTCAGGTTGATTTCCTCTAATTGCCCTAGGGTGTAGAAGCCGCCCAGGCGTTGGCGGTAGCCGACGATGAGGCGGGCGATGGCGCTGCCTATGCCGGGGATGCGCATCAGTTCGGTGGTGTCGGCGCGGTTCAGTTCGACCACCGTGCCGGCGGGATACTTGGCGGGACGGTCCGGGGCGATGGTGTCGGACGGGCTTGTGTAGATCCGGGGTACGGCCAATCTGGCGGTGTCTTCCGGCGCGATGCGGATATAGGGGCGGAGGATGTGGTATTGCTCCTCCGTCAGGCCGTAAATCCGGCGGAAGTCTTCGGGCCGGCGGAAGCGGCCGCCCTTCTCGCGGTAATGCACGATGTTGCGGGCCATCCAGCCGGGCAGACCCAGGCGGCGGAAGCCGGCGCTGTCCGTCGTGTTCGGGTCGAAGGGAGCCGGGGTCAGAGCCGGGGATGCCCGGAAATCATTGCGGTATCTGTCTGCAGAGTGTGTGTGCGGCGGACGGGCCTTTGCCTCTTCATGCAGGGAAGCCATAAACTCAGCGTATTCCTCTTGCATCTGTGCCCGGAGGGCCTTATCCTCGGCAGAAAGGCAGGCAGACTTGTCCCGGAAGTGCCTGTGGCAGACCGTGAAACCCAGCACCAGCAGGATGAGCGTACATAACATCAGGATGCCGCGCCGCTCCGTGCGCGAGAAATAAAGGAAGTTTTTCAGGTAATTCTTCATGGCAAGGCTGGGGGAGGGGGCTACAGCAGGGCGCGGATGGTCGCGGCGTCGCGATGCAGCTGTTCGGCCAGCTCGTCCACGGAGGCAAAGCGTCGTTCCTCGCGGATGCGGCGGATGAAGGACAGGCGCAGGGGCTCTTGGTAGATGTTGCGGTCGAAATCAAAGATATGCACTTCGATGCTGCGGTCGTCTCCGTTATCCAGGGTGGGGCGCCGGCCGATGTTCAGCATGCCGCCGTAGGTCCGGCCCTCCGTCTCCACGCGGACGGCATAGACACCGTTGGCGGGGACAATCTTGTCCGGGTGGTCCGGTTGCAGGTTGGCGGTGGGATAGCCCAGTTGATGGCCGATGCGCCGTCCGCTGACTACCGTGCCGTTCAGGAAGTAGGGGTAGCCCAGGCACGTGGCGGCTTGTGCCACATCGCCCGCCAGCAGCAGGCGGCGTATCAGCGAAGAGCTGACCGGAGCGCCGTCCGGGGCGTCGGGCAGGCGGAAAGCCTCGGCGGGCCGGATGTCGATGCCCAGTTCCCGGCCGTAGCGCACGTAGTCGTCGAAGCCCTCGCTTCGGTTGTGGCCGAAACGGTGGTCGTAGCCGATGACCAAGGAGCGGATGTGGTAGCGATGTTTCAGCACCTCCATGAACTCGCGGGCGGAGAGGGAGGCCAAGTGGAGGGTAAAATCCAACAAAATACAGGTGCCCACGCCCGTCTGTTCCAGCAGGGCAAGTTTCTCCTGCGGCGTGGTCAGCAGCTTGGGGCGATAGTCGCTCTGCAGCACCTGGCGCGGATGGACGGGGAAGGTGACGACCGCCGACTCCAGGCCGTGTGCCGCCGCCTCGTGCCGTACCTGGTCGACGAGGAAGCGGTGGCCCCGGTGCACACCGTCGAAGAAGCCAATGGTGGCCACGCTGGGAGGGTTATTGGAACAGATGTCGCCAATCCTCATGGGCCTGGGGGGTATAGGTGTCGATGCCGAGCGAGCGGGCCGTGCGGCAGTTGGCATCGGAGTCGTCGATGAACAGGGTTTCTTCCGGTGCCAGTCCGGCGTCGGCCAGCACGGCCCGGAAAATCTCCGCGTCGGGCTTGGCCATCTTCATCTTATAGGAGAGGTAGATGCGGTCGAAGTAGTCTTCCACGCGGTGGCCGTCCCGGGCGAAGTCGTGCGCACAGGCGTAGTCCCAATGAATGGCGTTGGTGTTGCTCAGCAGGCAGACTTTGTAGCGCTTGCGCAGTTCCAGCAGGAAGTCCAGCTTGTAGGCAGGGATGCCGTCCAGGAAACTGTTCCACGCCTCGTCGATAGCCTCGTCTCCTACGGGTCGGCCGATGGCTTGGCGGATGCGTTCGCGGAAGTCGGCGTCCGAGAGCTCTCCCCTTTCGTGCAGCTGGAAGAATCCCGTCTGATGACAGTCGTGCAGCAGGTTCTCCACGTCGGGCATTCCCAGTTGGCGGAAGTGCTCGAGACAACGGCGGCGGTCGAGGTCGATCAACACGCCGCCAAAGTCTATCAGCAAGTTCTTAATGCGTCCGTCAAGCATGTCTCTTGCTCATTAAGCGTTTCACACCCCGGTAGATTTCGCCTACCCACAGCACGCAGGACGAGAGAGCCACAATCTGCAGCCACGTCATGCCGTCGAGGGGCACGGTGCGGAACACGGCGCCGCCGTACTGCACGATGAGCACCTGGCCTACGATGATGGCCAGTATAATCAGCTCCATACCGTAGGATTTGGAGAGGTGGCTGAAAGCCGAATGATTCGTGCCGAACACCCGTGCGTTGAACAGGTTCCAGAACTGCAACATCACGAAGAAGGTAAAGAACACAGTGAGGTCGTAGGTCGTCATGCCGCCGGGGGTGTGGTTGTAGTACCAGAGCATGCCCATCAGAACGACGAGGAAGACGATGCCCACGCCGATAATGTTCCACCACATGGGGCGGGTGATGATGAAGTCCGTGCTCTTGCGGGGCTTCTCCTGCATCACATCCTCGCTGGGCGGGATGGAGGCCAGGGCCAGGGCGGCGAAGGTGTCCATGATGAGGTTCACCCACAACATCTGTGTCACCGTCAGCGGCAGTTCGGTGCCGATGAGCGAGCCGAGCAGCACGATGAACAGGGCCACGAAGTTGATGGTGAGCTGGAAGACGATGAAGCGCTGGATATTCTTGTAGAGCGAGCGTCCCCACATGACGGCCGTTGCGATGCTGTTGAAGGAGTCGTCCAGCAGGGTGATGTCACTGGCTTCCTTGGCCACGGAAGTACCCGTACCCATGGAGAGGCCCACCTGTGCGTGATTCAGGGCGGGAGCGTCGTTGGTGCCGTCGCCGGTCACGGCCACTACGGCACCTTTCTTCTGGAGCAGCTGTACGAGGCGTTGCTTGTCTGTAGGCCGGGCACGCGACATAATCTTCAAGTCCAGCACACGGTCCAAGGCCTCTTCGTCGGAGAGCTCGGCAAAGGCGGCACCGGTGATGCGGTTGCGCTCCGTGTCCTCGGGCTTCCACAAGCCAATCTGTCGGGCAATCTCCGTGGCGGTGCCCGGCGTATCGCCCGTGACAATCTTCACGCTGATGCCGGCGGACTGGCACTTGCCCACGGCAGCGGGCACGTCCGGACGGATGGGGTCGCTGATGGCCACAATGCCCAGGAAGGAGAGGTCGTTGTTGCCGGCCAGCTCTACGCAGTCCTGTTTTGCATTGTCATCTACAATCTTATAGGCGAAGCCCAGTGTGCGCATCGCCATATTCTGGTAGGTCAGCAGTTGCTGGTCCACGGTGGAGCGGTATTCGGTGGCATCCACGCGCTGGCCGTCCAGAACCACGTCCTTGCACTTGCCCAGCACGATTTCCGGCGCACCCTTTACGTAGAGTACCTTCTTGCCCAGCAGGGGCGACTGTACCAGTGTGGCCATATATTTTCGTTCGGTGGAGAAAGTCAGCTGGTCCAGCACTTGGGCATTCTCGCGCAACGGCAGGTAGTCCCGGCCCTGTCTGTTGAGCCAGAGCAGCAGGGCCACTTCGGTGGGGTTACCCACGCCTTTGGGCTTCTCACCCGGGGCGGTCTCTTCGAGGAAGGCGGTGGAGTTGGCGCTGATGCCTTCGGCCACGAGGTGGCTGATGTCGTCTTCGCCCAGTTCGCCACGGTTCTTCAGCGCGTAGAAGTTGGGCTCGTGCACCTGCATCAGGTTCTGCGTCAGGGTGCCCGTTTTGTCGGTGCAGATGGTGGTGATGGCGCCCATCGTCTCGCAGGCGTGCATCTTGCGCACCAGGTTGTTGGTAGACAGCATACGCCGCATATTGAGTGCCAGACTGAGCGTGACGCTCATGGGTAATCCCTCGGGCACGGCCACCACAATCAGGGTAACGGCCATCATAAAGTATTGCAGAGTCTGCTTCAAGGCAGGCAGCCAGTCGTTGAAGGTATGGAAGGAAGAGAAGTCATAGTGCAGCAACACATCCTTGATGAAGAAGATGGCAAAGGCCAGTCCGGCGGCAGTGAAGCCTATCTTGCCGATGAGGTTGGCCAGGCGTGTCAGCTGGATGTTCAGCGGGGTGGGCTCGGTGGTCTGCTCGGTGCTCTGTCGGGCCACCTTGCCTATCTCCGTGGCATCGCCCACGGCATCCACGCACATCGAACCGTGTCCGTCCACTACGGTGGTGCCGCGCAGCACGCGGTTGGAGGCATAGGTGGCGTCTTCATCGAAGTCGGCCTCGACGGTCGTCTTGCTCACGACGGGCTCGCCCGTCAGGTTTGACTCATTGACTTGCAGGGAGATGGATTCGAACAGTTGGCCGTCGGCAGGCACTTCCTCGCCGGTCTCCAGCACAACGATGTCGCCCACGACCACATCCTTGCGGGGGATCTCCTGCACGTGCCCGTTACGGATTACTTTTACTTTCGTTTCCTCGTTGACCTGGTTCAGGAGGTCGAACTTCTTGTTGGCGTCGTATTCGAAGAAAAATCCGATGCCCGTGGCCAGCAGGATGGCGGCGATGATGCCGATGGTCTCGGCATATTCGTTCTCTACGATGGAGATGACCAGTGAGAAGAAGGCGGCTACGAGCAGCACCTTGACCACCGGGTCCTGGAATTTCTCCAGGTACAGTTTCCACATAGAGGGGCGTTTGGGGGGCGTCATCAGGTTGACACCGTGTTCGGCACGGCTTTTCCGTACCTCTTCGTCGGTCAGGCCGACGTGATAGTAATTCTCTTTCATTGGGTTCATTAACAAGCCTTGTTTAGGTTTCGGGGGCAAATGTACGACAATAATTTGGGATATTAATAGCTTGTCCGGCAAAAATAAAGCCCCGCCGGGGGGGGCGAGGCTTTGAATAGGGTCAGAAATGGTTAAGGTCCTTTTCCTTGTAGGTGAACAAAGTATCGCCGATGGTGAAGCTCGTTCCATGGAATAGTTTCAGTCCCTTGCCCAATGGCCATGGCTTGCCGTGGACAAATACGCCCTCCTCCAGTGCATACATTTTGATGTGGCCTTTCTCCATCCGCAACTCGGCTTGTATGGGGCTGATGGGGTTGCGGATGTCCCACGTGATTTGCAGGTCGCAGTCCACGGATTTGCCCAGCGTGACCACCCGGTGCGGGTTGGAACGGAACCATTTGTAGAGTGCGATGTCTATGGGCTTGACTCCCTTGGAGATGCCCAGGAAAAAGTGCTCGGACCGGAAAGCCGTGTGCGAGATACAGGCAGACAAGGTGACGGAATAGAACTCGAAGCTGAAGAGCAGCAGCAGACGGTAGTCCAGCACGGAATCCATGAAGAGGAAGTTCCAGATGTTCATGGAGAATACACCCGCGATGCACGAGATGAGAATGCCCCGCTTGTCCACCCGGCTTTGCGTGCGCCACGCCAGCAGATAGAGGATGAGGGTGCTGGACAGCGTCCATGGAATCCAGTCGATGAGGTAGGAATAGGTGGTGATGCCCAGCGCGATGGCCAGCACGCATTCCACGGCGAAAAACATCCAGCATCCTACGGCACCGATGACCGTGCGCAGCAGGATGAGCCAGACGCGTTGGGTGGACTGCTTCCAGCCTTCGGAGGAAATGCTGAAGAACAGCGAATAGCAGAGGCCGATGCAGAAGCCGAAATAGGGCATGACGTTGAGCTGTTCCTTGTAGTCGGACAGTTGTTCGTCGGAGATGGACAAGCCCAGACGGAGGTTGTACAGGCTGTCTACGATGCCATCCAGCCAGCCTTCCGGGAAGATGCGGTTGTAGCCCGACGTGAAGGCCACCCATGCCACAAAGGCGGACAGACATCCCACCAAAAGCCAGCGTGTGGAGGGGGTGGCGTTGTGCGAGTCGAACAGCTGGTGCCTGTTGTAGTAGTAGGCTCCTTCCTTGCAGTGGCGGCCGTACTCGGGGCAGTGGTAGTTGTTCTCGTCCCAGCAGTCCTTATGCATGGTGTGGGTGCACTTCACTACGATTTCATCGCCCTCCTCGAACGGGGCCTTGCAGAAGTAGCACATGTCGGCCACGGGATGCCCGCTTGCGCTCATTCCCTTGCCTGTGTAGCGGACGACGTATTTCGACCGGAACAGGTGGTAGCGGATGGCGGGCACTATGAACTGCCCCATAAGGAAGATGAGCAGCCACAAGGAGGCCATGATGACGAAGCCTTGTATGAGGACCAGCAACTGCTTGTCGCCGTTGACGATAATGGGGCTGTAGACATTGCCCAGCTTGTAGACAGTCTTGCCCGATGCCATCAGTTGGTCGCCGCGGCCATGAAGCTCGATGTGGATGGTGTGTGCATTGCCTTTATAGATTTTCCGGTTGGGGTTGGTCAGGGTCAGGCGATAGTCGCAATAGTCTAATTGGAAGGCTCGCTTGAAGTCCGCCTCCAGTTGAGACCAGTTGAAGTGTTCCTGGTAGAGGCCGTCATAATTCTTGCACATCCGTTGCAGGGTGCCAGTGGCCTCTATGTTCACGCCATTGGGGTTTGTGGCACAGTTCACGTAGTAGATGGACAGGGTGTCTGCCACGAGCCTCGGATAGGCCTTGTCCAGTTCGGCCTTGTATTGGTAGTAGTCCGGATCCGAAGGGGTGTCATCCTCCCCGTAGACCTCGCCGTCCGAGAATACCAGCATCGCCAGGTTGTCTGTGCTGGGAAAGAGGTCGGGATTCAGGATTTCGTTTCTCTTCTCTACGATGCTGCGGAAGAGGTATTTGCCCGAACCTTCCTTGGCGTTGAAGTAGTTTCTCAGCACATAATTGGTGAGCGGGATGGGCTTGGTGGTCTGCCAGTCATACATGAAGCTGACATGTATTTTCTCGTCGTCGGCATACACGTTCTTTATCTGTTGCAAGGCTTCCCGCTGTTCGTCCACTATCGGTTGGGGTAGGGTGAGGTCCACCAAGGCCACTATTTTAAGGTTTTGCCGGGTGGTTTCCTCCTTCACCACATTGCGGATGCTGGTCAGTTGGGGTTGCGTTGCGTCATAGTAATTCTGGTTGCCCGTTGTGCCGCGGGTGGTTTCCTTGATGACGACGTGTACGCTGTCTGTGTCGGACAGCAGGGTGTTGTTGAGGTCGGAGGGCAGGTCGAGGTCCAGGGTGATGTGCTTGTAGTCCGGTGAGAACTGTATGTGGGTCACCTTGATGTTCTCTTTTTTGTTCGAGGTCACTTCTTCGATGCTTGCCGTGTTCCACGTGCCGGTGCATCCGGTCAGTACGGCAAGCATGAGCAGCCATAGGCCTATCATTCGCTTGTTCATCATTTCTTCGTTAAATTTGTGGGTAGTCATTGTTCGCCTTGCGCATCATCTCTTTCATCTGTCTGGCGCTTTCGCGCATTTGTCTGAAGGCTTGTATCTTGGTGTGGATCATGTTGATGACCATCAAAATGAATCCCACGGCCGCGATGCTCAGCAGGTAGTCCTTGATGCGTTGTAAGAAAGGTGTGTAGTTGGCCTCCTGTATCCGGGTCGAGGCGTTCTTCAGTTCAATGTATTTCGTTTCCATTGCTTTCAGGCGGTTTTCCAGGAGAGGGACATCCTCAATGGCCTCTTTGGCAGCGTTGAACTGCTTCTCTATCTCGGTGAAGACCAGTTGTTCCTCTCCCTTCAAGGCTTCCAATTGCTGGGCGGTCTTGGGCGTTTGCGATAGCAGCAGGGCCCTTTTCTGCATCTGGCTGTAGAGAGAGTCTTTCGAGGCAATCAGCTGCTCCGCCTCTTGAATGGTTTGGTAGGCTTGGAGGACTTGTTCCCGTTGTCGGATGGTGTTGTCGGTCTGCTGCCGTAACTCGTGGTATTCGGCCATCAGGTTCATCAATGAATCGTCTGCGACGATGAAGTCCTGTTGCGCTTGGCAATAGAACTCGTACTTTACGTTCAGCCGCTCCAGTTGTGCTTGGGTTTCCTTGAGCTGGTTCTTGGAGGCTCTTTCCAGCCCTGTGCCCAGCCGGGCGTAGTCCCGGATATAGCTGTTCAGCTTTTCCACGATTTCGTCATCGCCGTGGTCATCGGCCACAGCCGGGAGTACCGGGGAGAGGCAGCAAAGGCATATGATAAGTAAGGCTCCTTTCATGGCTGTTTGTTCGCGTTGATGGTGGTTTGGTAATACTGGCGGGCTTTGAAGAACACGCGTCCGGCCTTCTTCTGTTCTTCGTTGGCAAAGCCGCATACCTCTATTTGGGCATTCATTTCGTTGATGATGTTGTGGCACATCAGATTTAAGTCTCGGCGTTCAATGGGGTCCGTACTGCCGATCCAGCGGCTTACCATGTTGTCTATCATCCGTGCTCTAGTGAGTAGCAGGTCGGGGTCAATGCCGGTGGCGGTCTTTACCTGTTGTACCAGTTGGCATTGCATAGCGGCGATGGAGTCGACGTATGTGTTGTAGGTTTCTAGCTGCTGCTGCACATCCGGACAGTCGCTCTCTATGGCTTTTCGGGGGAATTGTTTCGTCAGCATCTGTTTGAGTTCCGTGAATTGGTTGAATTGTTCTTCTGTGTTCGCGGTTTCATGCGGATAGCTGTTTCGCAGGTTCTTATAGGCCGTTCGGATGCTTTCCGTGTCCCGGCTTGCTTGTTGCAGGGCGGTCTCGGCGCCCAGACAGGGGTCTCGTTGCAGTGTGATGTGGTATTCCAGGTCCAGGTTTTTGAAGAAAGTCCATTGATAGCGTGCTTGGCCGTTCTTTGTTTGCTCCGAATCCATTACGAGGAGGTGGTGCAGAGAAACGATTATTTCGTTTCGTCCGTGCAAGATGTCGAAATCTTGTTCGATATAGTCGTTTACCAATTGATACTCTTGGGGGATAGGTTGTAGTCCGTCGCATCCAAACCACCGCTTGAAGATAAATTTACGGCGGGGGCGGGGCAGCTGTTGGCGGAAATCTCGGGAGGCTTTGATGCGGATGGATGGATCGGTGGGTACTACATAAGGCAAGCGATCCGGACGCAACTTCCTTTTTTTCACGGCCTGCCCATAGCGGACGTCTTCCTGAAATACAAACAAAGATCGGTAGGACAATAGGGTGACGGAGAGGCGATTTTCCTGTTCGTTGAAGATGAACTTGACTATCAGGTCCAGATCTTTGGAGTCTTCTGATAGGGCAATATGTCCGGTATATGCATCTCGGGCTGTAAGCGTGATGTGCTTGACCGTCTGGGATTGCAGGGTCAAGGGTATCAGCAGGCTGAAGAAGATGATGAGAAATTTGTTCGGCATAACCATTGTTTTCCGCATTTTAATTGTTACGTAACTCATTCGGCCCATCACAGAGTGCAGTTGTTCTTTTGGTTGAAGAAAATCCATCCATTGGGTTCTCCTTGTTCAATAACCCAGCGAGCCACTGTCAGGTCTTCCGGATAGGGCGGTTGGTTTTTTGCGTGGTAGCGCTCATAAGTCAGGTATCCGGCAATCCTTTTCACGGCCCAGACAATGTCCGCATAGGTATCTTGCTGATTGAGACAGACCCGTCCCGCAAAGGCTCCATGGTAGCGAATGTTGGGGTGCCAGGGATGGGGTATGTCCTGGCCATCGGGGCCGGTCGTCAAGAAACGGTAGGAGGGCGCGGCGTCTACGCACGGATAGCCCGGAGGAATCGTTATCTGCATGACGAATATATCGGCGAAGCGAGGTGGGTTGGGAATGTTTGGGTTGTCCAATTGATCTTCCTGTTCCACACCGCAGATGCTGGTCAGCCGGTAGTCTATCTGGTAGCTTACCGGCAGTCCGTCTGCATTGTATTTCAAGACGGAGTAACGGATATCGTTCCTCTCGCTCAGTTGTTCATCCATCGCCTTCCATTCATGAAGCAGGCGGCGGTTCCGTCCACTGAGTTGCCGGGGAGTGAAATTATCTGGTTTCGGCATGGCTTAACCGGGGAAGGGGTCGGGTATCAGGAATATCGTGTCTCCATTATTTACTCCATAATCTTCCAGTGTCTGGTCGGTACGGCCGATGCGGGGGCGCAGGATGCGTACCTCGTGCACCTTGTCGTCTTCTTTGCCGAAGAAATAGTCTAACGGGGCCCCCGTTTCGTCTATGGAGGGGAAATCAAATATCAGCCTGCCATCGCTGCTGATGGCATGGCGCAGATTGTGCATCAGCGTAGCCAGGGGTGCCTGTGGGTTGACTACCCGGAACTTTACGCTTTTGTTTTTATACACGATGTTCAGAAAGAATTCTTCGTTTTCCATATTATATTTATAGTGTGGGATAAAGTGGGATAAACTAGAAAGAGGCACAAAAATTGGTGTCCCGGGTTGTCTACTTATCAATTTGGATATTGACGTCAATGGGATATATGTTTGTGCTTCTTACCTGTAGCATCTTGCTTAGTAGGATTTCTACTTGCGGGATGAGTATTTCGAAGTTGCGCTTGATGAATGTGTTGTCAGTCAGCAGAATGTCTACCACGATTTCGTATCCGCAGCCGCGGTAGACCTGTTGCGGGCGATGCCCGATGCTGATGGATTTGATCAGTTCCTTGCCTATCCCATAACGTGCCATCAGTTCTGCCAGGCAGAAATGCTTAATATCTGATGGTGTTACGATGCGGTCTTGGGTGGTCATGTAGTAGCGTGCCAGTTCATCTTTGGCTTTTTCCTTGTCCACTTCGTCATATCCGGGTGTAGGCGGAGCAATGAGGGCGATTTGGTTGTTGTCGAAACCATAGGCTGCTTGCAGGACGCTTTCTCGAGTGAGAAAGCTGTTTACGCGGGCGCCGTCGGTCGTCAAGTAGTTGACGGCTACGCTCATGTTTTCCTGGCTAGAGATTTGTGGTCGGTGCAGCATCAGGTAAATGCCCGATTTCAAGCTATTCTCGTTGTTACGAACTTTCTCGGCAAGTTTAGCCAAGATATTGCGCAGTTGGGTCATGGTGCGATCTCCTTTCCATTCTTCTAAAGCTTGAAAAGCATAGAAATCAGTGTCATACTTGTCGATAAGGCTTTGTAAGAGTCGAAGCAGGCTTCCGAGGTTGAAGCGGTCAGCGGCCACGTGCCGGATGTCTATCTGTACGTTACCAAACAATTGTTCCTCTGTAGGGCGTAGCAAGTGGAGGAAGTGGTTGCTGTCCACGCGAAATACCGGGTTCTTGGCTGATAGGTTAACGGTGTTCTGCTTGACATTGGCCAGGAAGAGCACGTTCAGTACCAGTTTGGATTTATCGAAGACGAACGTGTCTGTTATTTCTGAGAATTCGAAGACTAATTCCAATTGATCTGTCTCAGTAGGCAGGAAGCGCTTTAGGTTGCAAGGGCGCACGTGATAAACACGGATGTTCTGTTGTGCGAATAAATCTAGTCCTATGGGGGTAGGGTTGAACACCTGTTGGCGGTTATAGAGCAGGTTGTCTACCGAGAAACATTCGTTAAAAGGCAGGTCGGCATATTGCCAAGGGCTGATAAGTGGCAGGACTTTTCCTTTGATACTGACCGATAATGTACTGAAGATGGAGTCTTTGATAGCGAATGAAAAGTAAGATAGGTCCGAAATGATATGCGGGGACTTGAGGGATACCTTCCACCGGCGTCCGTCCAAGCGGACAATAGATTGAATGCTGAGGTTTACGGCCTTGGTAGCCAGCAGGGGCATAAAGGTGTAACCTGTGTTGCCCAAAGTGAACAGGTTGTTAGCATTGACATTCAGTTCGGCGATGTTGGCTTGCAAAGGCGCTTTGACGACAGCCACAGCTGGGATGGCATGCCCCAATCCGTAGGGACGGAGTGTGTGGAGGTAATCTTCTAACACATCCGTTTTCAAACGTTCCAGTTCGCTGTCGAAGTTGTTGGCCTGGTAGGCTAGAGCCGACATCAACAAGAAGAATACAGGATCTTCTTCTAAGCCTTCCAAGGCATCGCTCTGTGCGCCTTGACGCCAAATGGCTATAGCCTCTTTCAGTAGCTCTTCGGCCCGTTGCCGGGTTTCAAATATCGTACGGTTCATAGTTTTAATTCCAGATTCGAATGGTGGTCGTATATTGGTATTTCTCGCCAGAGACGGCGATAATTCCTTTTACGGTCACATATATTAGGCGTTCTTCGCGGATATAAGTCATGGAGACGGTCGGGTTCTGTAGGCGTTTCTCGTATTTCCGGATGCTTTCTTTTAGTTCGGCTGCAAAAGTGTTCAGATTCTTGGACGAGCCGGAAATTTTCTTTTCATAGAGTTCTGTCGTATGGACGTCGGATGATTCTTCGTCCTGCATCGAATCGTAGATTACGCCTTCGCTCTCGTTCAGGATTTCAAAGCGCAGGTTATTGAAAATGAATCCAAAGTCGCGTTCGGCTACGCATCCATCCTGTGGCGAAGCAATTAGTAGCGAGAGAAAAGCATCAATGCCTTCCTTGATATTTTTTTCCCGTGCAATTTCTCCGTTAGTGATTTGTAAAGGTAAAGTCAGGCAGCCCATGTCGTTTTAGATGAGGGGAATGAATTCTTCTTCTTTTTCGGGCGGTACATAGAGTGCGTTGTAGAGGGCATCGTAAAGTGCCTTGTAGAGGTCATCGCGCAGTTGCTGGCCCAATTCAGCGGACAGGCGTTCGTACAGCTCGGGTTTCATGGTGCTGTCGAAGTATTCCGTCAGTGCTTTCATCAGTTCCTCGTTCAGTTCGCGGTGCAAGTTCTCCTTGAGGTCGGTTATCAGTCGCTCGTAGAGTTCGGGATTGAGCCGTTCGTAGATTTCAGCCTTGATTTGTGCCTTCAGTTCATCGAAGTTGATGCTGTGGTCTTCCAGCACTACGGTGTTTAGGATACTGACGGCTCCGTCGAAATAGTTCTTGAGCCATTCCAGCCAGCGCTGTATGTCATGCCAAGCCGGTTGCGGGATGTCTCGGTGTCCGTTGTGGGGTGTCATCACATAGTAGTCAATGGCCTGAGCCATTTCCTGCGTGAAGAGAATGAAATCTTGCAGCGGATTCTGAAGGTGGTAGCCTTTCAGTAGAAAGAGATACCGCATGAACAGACGTTTGCCTTCCCCTTCCTCCAAATTCGCGTGGGTGGCCAGCTTTTCCATCCAAACAGTATAGTCTGTCAGATAGTCGGCAAAGCGAGGCTCGGATTCCAGGCTGAGACAGGGAGGAATATAGTTCTCGTCTAAGTTGAAAACGCCGTCTGTGACGCTGAAGCGCACCACTGGCAATCGGTCTGCTTCGGCCAATTCTTCCGCTGTCTGGATGGCATAGGTATGTTCCGGACGGATGAAAGGTACGCCCTCATATTCAAATTCGGTTATTCCTGTGCCCGGTCCCACGGTCAGGTAGTACAGGTTGCCGTACAGCATGGGAATCTTGATGGACATGGGCTCGTCTATGTCTAGAATCTTGCCTGAGGGTAGCAGTGCCGTGCATCGGAAGCGATCCATCTGGAAGGAGTTGCGGACAAATACGCCCTTGTTGCAGAATTCTGCGTAGGGAATTCGTCCGGCTCTCATGCCTCCGGCGGCTAGCCGCATAGCTACTTGTTGCCGTAGGTCGAAGGTACGATCCAGCGAGATGAATGTCTCTGCTGTGAGTTCCATCCCCGGTTGCCAGTTAATTTTTGAATTTATATCCATTCTCGTGAAGGTGCTTGTTTCTGTTTAATAATTAGTTAGATAGTCAGCCAAGCGTTATAGTCCAGGATAAGCCGGTTGTTCAATTGGCTTTCGTTGCTAGCTTCTTTAGGCTGAATTTCGCAGTGGATGTCGAAAGGGATGAACCATTCGCGAATGAAGTGGAAGAGAGGAGTGGTTTTTTTAATTAAGTCATGATAGGATTTCCTTGTGAGCGATGGGATCAGCAGGTAGTATTTCACTTGTGGAATCCAATGCTCCATACGGCTATTGGTTCTGTAGCGCCCTTCGACCATTTTCACTTTACATTCCAAGAGGGTAGCTAGCAGGTTGCGTACAAATTTAAAGTCGCCTTTTAGTGAGCAACTATAAGGCAACAATACGGCAGCTTCGCGTAAGTAAGGATTGTTCTCCTCTTCTAGAACGATGCCGAAGAAGTGTTTTAGGATAAATGCCAACTTCTGGTTCAGTAATTCCGACAATTGCCGTTCGGCGGCCAGTCGGCTGCGGAAATGAAATACATCGAAGGGTAGGAAAGCTTCTTTCAGGATGCGCAGGCGTCGTTGCATCTCATCGTAGTTTTCTGTTCGGTCGTCGTCTTTCAGTTCGTTTTCGTTGGCTAATATCCCTTGCGGCAGTAGCTTCAGAAAGCCGTCGCGCGAGAGCCCTACTTGGGGAATGTCTGGCTCCAGTTCCATGATATCGGGGCTATAGTTGCGGTAGAATGTTCCTTTGTACTGGCTTATCCATTTCTGTTCCAGTTCAGGATATAGGTAGTCAAGGAGCATTTCCGCACTTATTTCTGATAGATTTCCGGGAATATTCATCTTGCTCTGTGTTAAAAGTCTGTCCGCTTGTCTGCGGCCAGTTCTATATAATGTCGCCTATTGCCGGCTGTTACCGGTAGTACGCTCCAAGTCGGCAGACCCAATTGTTGCAGGGTGAGGTCTGCGTAGGGGAAATGTTTGTCAATTATATGATATTCGTGTTGGTAGAAGCGGGTTCGTGGAAGACCATGTAATGTCTCGTCTTGTTCAACGAACAAAGACACTTGTCTGCCTGGACGCATTACGGGGATGTTGTGTTCGGTTTCTCGATCAGTGATGAAGTCTACGAAACAATCATCCGTCAGTTCGATTTCAATATTGGAGGTGTTTAGCAGATGAGCCAGGCGTTTAAATGCCTCTCTTATGGTAATGTGGGTGGGTATGTCTGTCTCTTTTACCGGTTCCCATTTATCATGAATAGGGCATTCTTCATCATAAGCTTGGAAGGCCACCGTTCGTGTGCTAAGATTTCGTCCTTCGTAGTAAAACATTTGCCCACAAAGGGAGGTGAATACGCCATTTGCCAATTCGGCCGGATGAACCAGTTTCAAGGCTTCCTGCACTTGTACGGCTCCGATGATGGAGGCAATGAGCGATGTGGTGGGTGCGTGCCCTTCTGCTTCTTCTTGTCGGATGATACCCGAACATGGCATCCGTTGGCGCAGTTCGTCCATTCCTTCAGGCCCTAGGTTGCAGGCATAGCAGTTTATACCGGGTCTGAATACGCGCACAGTGCCTTCCAGTTGGCTGATGCCGCCGTCTACCCATGGGATGCCGGCACGCATACACAGACGGTTGATGCAATAGCGGGCCCACCGGCTGTCCACACATCCGATTACCACGTCTGTACGGCGCAGCCAGCCTAGACCGATGTCATAAGCAATGTCGCCGTCCAGTGTTGTCAGGTCTAGGTTGGGATTCATGGCCACCAGCCGTTCGGCTACGGCTTCGGTCTTGCGGCGGTGTGTCTCGGCATCCTGGCGCGTAAAGAGGATGGAACGATTCAGGTTGCCCACCTCCACCCGGTCGAAGTCCACAGCCACTAAGTGGCGGGCTCCCATCAAGGCTAGGTTCTTCAGGACCTCGTTGCCCAGCGCGCCGCAGCCCACGACCATAAATCGCGCGTCGGCCACTATGTCTTGACGGAAAAGGTTATTCTTCATTGTCCTCTATAAGCATGTTCAAGCTAAATCCGGCTTTTTCTCCTCGGGCTTCTTCCTCTTCTTTCCGAAGGTTTTCTTCCTCGGTTTCTTTGGCAAGGTAGCGTTGGTAGGCGTCTTCTACTTCTTTTATTTTCTTCTCTTTCAACTCATCGCGCATTTTTGTATAAGTGTCGTTGGTCTGCTCTAGTTTATCCTTCGCCTCGTCCGGATTTTCGGAGGTATTGTTCTCTAGAGCCTGTACTAGTTGGGCCGTGTAGTTGGCCTTGTATTTTTCCATCTCTACCTTGCATTTGTCGTAGAAGATGTCGACAGCTTTCAGCAGGGCGTCGTATCGGTCCTTGTTCACTTCGGGAATGGTAGAGAGTATGAGCAGTATAGGGTTCTCATCTTCCACATCATCCGGATTAAGAAGTTTTTCTCCATCGAAAGCTTTGATTTCGTTCTTGAATTCGGGATGTTCTTTCATCAGTCCTCTGAGGATGACGGAGATATAGGCATTCTTTTTGGGTACCAAAATGAACTGATCCTTGTTCAGCAGCATGACTTCTGCCACCTCTTCCAGCCCGTAGGATTTACCTCCCATTGTCACTGGTACGGAGAGCAGGGCGGCTGGTTCGGCCTTGGTGCAGAGATTCAGGTAACAGAACATCAGAAGAGACACGCGACGGCTCAGCGTGTGGTCGTATTCGTCTTGGATGAGCTCTATGTTGAGTTTCATTTCTTTCTTTTCAACTTTAGTTTTATTTCAAGCAAATTGTTTCTCGGTGGGACAACGGTTTGGAGGACTTCTTTATAGCCTGCTTTCCGCAATGCAATCTGGCAGGCCTTTTGGGCGGGCAAACGTTCGATGATACAAGGTGTGTATCCCCTCAACGAATCGTTAATCCAAACTTCCGCATTGACTACGTTGCTGCTGATGCTCAGTGTTCCATAGGTAGTTTGGGGGACGGTGAGGCTGAATTCTTTCTTGAGCGTGTCCGGTATATGTATCCATGTGATGTCCGATTCCAGTCCCTTTTTTCTTGTCTGTACGGCATAAGTGCCTAAAGGTAGCTTCCCTTGCCATGTGCCATAGCCTATGGTCTCGCGGTTAATTAGGATTTCCGTGTCTGGTGCGGGAGCGTTGATGACTACAGGTGCCCGGTGGATGACTATTTGTAGTGATACGCTGTCCGTTGTGTCTGGCGTCAGGGCAAACGTTTCTTTGGGTTGGATAGACAGGTCGCTTCGTTGCAGGGTCATTTCCTTTTTCTCGGATTCGTCCAGCGTGATGTCACGGTCGTATAGACATGTATGTCCAACTGTGATTCGTAGTCGATGGGTGCCAGCTTGCAGTCGTCCGCTTGTTCCTTCTCCTTGTCCTATGTGTTCACCATCCACGTAGATGTCTGCGTTTTGGAGCGGTGTCCGAACGTTCAGGTAGGAGTAGAGTGGCTGTAGTTCGGTCCGGATGACAGTACGTTTGCTGTCGCCTAAGTGGAAAGTGTCCGTCACTGTCCGGTAGAAGGGAGCCTCAACGCGATAAGTATGCTGTCCCAACGGCAGGAAGAATTGTTCCGTCCCAGTTCGGATGGGTGTCATTATGGAATCCACCCATAGCAGGGCATTGCTCGGCGAGATATGGAACACCGTCCATTGCTTTTGCAGTTCGTAGGGCTTTTCGGTATCAAAAGTGACCAAGGTGGCTTGGTAATGCTTTTTCTTCCGAAGGGATTTACCTGGCACCTTCCAAGTGTATAGTCCATATCGGGGATGTTGGATTACCACAAACTGAGTTTTGTGCGGCAACAGCAGGGTTAGCAGTCCCTCGCCCGGTTGGGCCTCTATCGGTGTCTTGCCGTCTGCCAGGAAAGAAAAATCCGTTTCCGCCGTAAAGAAATCTAGCCAGGCTTGTTTCTTGTCTATGGGATAGTGTTTGGGCAACGGCCAGAGATGGGTGGACTTTCGGAAATCCTTCACGGTCATCTGCTGTGCTTTCAGCGAGACAATCGGCAGAAACAGCCACAAGGCGAGCAGGAGAAGGCTGGATTTACTTGTAGTCCACATTGGTGGTTTGTCCCGGATTCTTGACGGTGATTTGTCCTTGGTACGCGCATATCAGTTTGCAATTGTCCAGCAACATGGGGAAGGATCCCGATTTGTCTTTGCCGCCAGGGGTCCAAGGGGCCACGAATACGGGGATGCAGGGGGCAGGGGTGGGGGTGCCAAATGCGGCTGCCGTGGCGGCGATGACGGCAGGGTTGGTCTGAGCTTGGCACATGCCGAAAGGCGGGATGTTTGCCATCGGCGTAAAGTCCATGATGTTGGCTATTGGTTTGCTCTGCAGTTTGGGACGCATCGGGTCCAGTACGTTGAGGGTGGCGGGGGCCATGCCGAACGAGCATTGCAGCATAGCACCCATACATACAGGTTTTGCCATAGTGTTATCAGTTATTTTTCTTGATTTTTGTTTCCTTGTGTGAATTTCAGTTTTTCTAAAATCTGTTCTTTCAGTTCTAGTTTTTCGCTGTAGGTGGATGCAGATTCTTTGGGAGTGGCTGCTGTGCCAGCTTCTAAGTTTGGAGCTGTGAGCTTGTTGCTCACATCCAATGATTTTACATTGATGGTTCCAGCTGTCATCTTCCCGTTGAAGGAACTTTCTCCGTTGAAGGTGATCTTTTTGCCGTAGATGCTATTCTCTTGAGTCGTAGCCAGTATGGCCTTGTCATCAGCCAGTTTTAGCGTCGTGCCTTTCTCTCCTTGTGCGAATTCGGCTTTCGTTTTTGCTTGGCCTGCAATCTCTGTAGCGGCAATTTGTACTAGTTCGGTTTTAAATTCTTCCGTGTTGCTTCCTATGAAAATGTTTGCAGCATCTATTTCTATAGAACCATCATCTGCAAATTTGTTGATTTTGCCTTCCTCCTTGTTTAAATCTGCGGAGGCGAGGACTATGATTTTGCTGTTGATGACGGTGTTGCTGACTGCTTTACCTTCGGTATCTGTCCCGTCTATGCTGATGTCTTCAGCACGTATTTGGATTTTTCCGTCATTGGTGAGGCTTTTTTCCGTGACATCTGCGTTTTCCTTTTGTTCATAGTCTACAGCTGCGATGGTGATTTGCTTCGAATTCAATGTTAATGAACCGTTGGTCGGAATGTCCTTGTTGCCGTTGGCATCAGTTTGGCAGTCATTGGTCCAAATGGTTATATGTTCGGCATTTAGTGTGATATCACCATCTTTTATGTTGGAGTTGTTTTCGGTTTCAGATTTTATAGTGATGTTTTTGGAGTTCAAGGTAATCTGTGTGTTTTCAGTGGTGTGAATCTGGCGGTCTCCGTCCGTGCTGTTCAATTCTGTCCGTTCACCGTTGAGTATGAGATGTGCCCCTGTGGCTGACTTCTTAAAGGCTTCGGTCGTGTCGGTCCTTTTGGCTTCGGCGAGGGCTTTCTTGTACCTGAGCTGTTCGGCCAGGGACGAGAGCGTGGCCAGGTATGCGTCTATTTGGTGGAAGAAGGCAATGGAAGCGTCTGTTACTCGCAGATGGAGTGCATCAAGGGCTGCCATGTTGGCACTGGTGACTTCATCGCTCTCGCTCAGTGAAAAGTCTTGCTTCAGCAATTTCTCCATGTCTGTGACTTGTGCCTGCAACTTGCCTTTCAGCTCTGCGGCTTTGACCTGCAAAGGGGTGATTGCCGTATCTGCTTCTTTGATTTTTTGCTGGATGCCTTCAGTCCATTCCTTGTGGCTGATGGAGGCATCTATCTTCAGTTGTCCGTCGGAGTGGATGGAGATGCCGTTGATGGAGTTCTCGCCCAGGTCGCGGGTGTAGGCACCGCTGGACTGGTTGCTGTCAATACCGATGGAACGTGCTTGCATGTCTATCCGGGCACTGTCGTGGACGATGCCTTCCATACCGTCCACGCCGGGGTCTATGGCCCGCAGGTTGATATGGGTTGCCTTGGTTTGGATCGTGCCATCCTCGCCCGCGCCTTCCAGGTTGATTTGATTGCCGCGGAGGATGATTTTGTTCCCGCCCGGTTTGAGTTGTCCGCTCTTGTCTACATTGCCGATGATGATTTCAGGGGCAGAGATGACAATCCGCGTGTCGTCATACAGGTAGCATCCTTCGCTGATGCGGTCGTAGATTTCTTTTTTCATCTCCTGGATTTCCTGTTTGTGCTGGTGGATGATGTCAATGGATGCATTCACCTCCTGGTGGAACTTGTCCAACATATTCATCCAGTCTTTGAAGACGAAATCCTGGCTTTCATTCAGGTCTATGTTATATCTCAGGTCCATAATGTGCTTGTTTGTCAGATGGATTTCAGCTTGAGTTTGATTCTGAGCAGGTAGTCATCTGCTCTGTCGCTGTTGACCGTATGGTTCAGGTGCCCGCGCTCGAAGTTGAGGGTGTGCCCGCTCTTGTCCGAGAAGAGGATTTCGCCTTCCGATTCCGGCCCCCAAAGGTCTTTCGACTTGCTCCAATCCGGGAAGGCTATCAAGTCCAGCAGGCTGTCGGTGGCCGTGCTGATGGCGCTCATGAGGGTTTTGTTCAGCAGATCGTTATCTTTGTTGCTTGGGTCATCTTTTCCCCGTTCGTGCAAGAGGTTGACAAAACCTTCCCAACCGTTTCCTGTGATGAGATTTTCCTCGTTGATGGTGATTTCTTTTGCGGATGCAAGATTACTGTAGTTGATGATATATCTAAATATGAGCTTGCGCTTGGTCTTTTGAATCCATTCCTGTTGCTGGGCCATGAAAGGAGCCACTTCCATGGGCTCTTGTTCGTAGGTCTCGGTGCCGTCGGTAACGGATTTGAAGGCATCCAGTTTGAATTCGATTTGTTGGTTGCCCGTGACGGATTTTGCCCCTTTCACCAGACTCTTGCGCAGCAAGCTGTTGATTTGATATCCGGATAGGGATTGGGTGTAGTCCTCGATGAGCTTGCGGTGTTCGGCGACGGTCTTGCGGAGGTAGGTGGCGCAATTTGCAACGAACTCTTGTATTTCTTTCGGGAGAGGAATTTTGTTTTCCCCTGTGCCAATCTCCTTGAATATAAAGTCTCCCTTGTGGGAGGATGTCACGAAGGTGCTTGTCAGGGCGTCCTTAATGAGGTCGTCGATGTACTTCTTGATGTCCGCATCGCTTCTGTCGCCTTGATCCTCCTTCTTGGTGAGGGTGTAGTCTTTCAGCAGTTTTGTCAGGTCCTTGCGGGCAATGTATGCCTTTCGGTGCTTGGTCAGGATGCTGCTGATCCAGTTGTCTACCATGTTGGAGAGGGCCATGATGGTCTCGTAGGTCACCTTCATTTTGGAATGGTTGTCATTGAGCACCCGTTGCAGCCCGCTGGTGGTATAGGCATTGTTGGGGATGCGGGTTGTGCCTCGTCCGGCCTCCAGACGCAAGAATCTCCACGACTTGATGAGCATGGTGCCCGCCGTAGGTCTTAGGATGGCTTCCATGATGTTACGCAGCAGGGACAGGTCCACGTAGCTTGCCGCCACACTTTCAAACAGTTTGCTTGTGGCAAAGCTGGCACTGTCGTATTTGGCGAAGTCCCAAAGTTTCTCCAGTGATTTTTTGAGCTCCGGCTTGAGATTGCTCGTCGTTTCCTTGATCGATGCCCCCATGTCGGAGAAGAAGAGTGATGCAGAGTGCTCCTTGAGTTTTCTTCGTCGCGAGACCTCTTCGGGAGCCATCTTCAGCATTTGCGTGTTGGAGTCCGGGATGTTCTCGCCCGACGTGATGGTCAGGTTGTTGCTGGCCTTGATGGTGACATTCTTTCCCGTTATCTTGATGTCGCCGTTGGGGGCGGACAGGCTGATGCCGGTAAAGGCGTTGATGTTCACGTTTCCGAAGGGGGAGCTGATGCTGACTTTTCGTCCTTCGGAGGACATGCTGATGGAATAGATTCCGTATTTGTCGGTGAGGGTGATGCCTCCTCCCAGGTCTTTGGCACCTTTGAAGGCGTTGCTTATTCCCGGTATGGCGGTTTCCAGCAGTGTCATGCCGCCCCAAAGTCCGGAGAAAAAGCCGCTACCGCTTTTGGCATCTTTCAGGACGATGCTGTGGCCGTTGGCCGACGAAATGACACGCGTGCCGTTGCCGGGAGCGGTTGCCTTGCCGTTGAAGAGGGCTCCTACGACATACGGACGTTCGATATTACCGTTGTCATAATCCACCAGTACTTCATCGCCTGTGGACGGGGCAAAATACATGCCTCCGCCGTTCGTGGCGAAGGGCGTCGCCATGCGTATCCAGGGCGAGGCATCGCTGTTGGCGGTTTGCCACGGATACCGGATGCGCACTCGGCCCAAACCTTCCGGGTCGCTGTTGTCGGCCACCAGTGCACGTTGCGGGCCGGAGTTCCGGATTTGGCTTACGATATGGTAGGGAGGGATAACTAATTGTAGCGGTTTTCCCTCTTTTGCGGTTTCTGTGGTCTCTGTATAGGTATAGATGGGCAGCAAGGTGGCTTGGAAATGACTGATGGTCTCAGAGTTGGTGATTTGGTTTTGGCCTTCCAGTTTGATGACGACATACGTCTGATCCGTGAAGTTCGCCAGGGATACCAGTTCGCCGAGCTTGAGGTCGGCATAGCCTGTGCCGAGGTCCACGACCACCGCTTGTTTCGATACGTCCTTTTCGGCACGCTTCACGAATTCGTAGAAGAAGGTGTTCAGGTTCTCTTGGAACTTGTAAGGGGTATCGGCCTTTTTCAGTAACGTGCTGAAAGGCGAGGCCTCGTAGAGGCTGCTGTTGCTTTGCGTGTTTTCTCCCGAACCGATGGGGCGCTTCTGGTCTTCAGGCATGGAGGTGATGTGTGCTTCGTTCATCGAGTTGTTTTTGGCTTTTACAGCAGAGGGCGTTTTGATGAGCGACGTGCCTTGGGCGATACCCCAATTGACAAGCGTATCGCTTAACGAAGTACTATTCAGTACGGAACTGATCATGTTGAGTATCTGTGTGCCCCAGTTGCCCCACCATTCGTCCGTGAAATTGCTGAAGGAGTCCTGTTGGAAGATGGTGATGTAGTCGTCCAAGGTAATCTCCGTATTGTAGGCGTAGTTGTCTTGGGTGTACGTGCCGGCAGGATTGGTGCCATCGTAGTAATGGTCCTTCACCTCGGTAATGCCTGTTGCCAGGTCTTGGAAAGAAACGGAGTCATACTGCGTGATGGTCTTTTGGGCATTTCTCCTGTTGTTGGATGGCAGGCCCAGGTGAAGCTTTCCGTCCTCGAAGTACAGAAATTCGCCGCAGCGGTTGGCTACGCGCGCTATCAGGTCGTAGTAGCTTTCATTGTATTGCACCAGATAAGGCTGGATGTATTCGTTCGTTTCGCTTTTGTTTTCCGCATTTGTGCGCGTGTAGTGTAGGAAGGTGAGGTGGGTGTCGGTGGCCACCTGCACGGCGGCATTGTTGATCAGTTCGTTATATTTGTTGACCCAACCGGCATCTGCCGTCTGGGAGGTTGTTGTCGCATCCTGTTTCCCCGTCTCCTCGTTTTGGGGTTCCTTTTGCAGCACCAGGTCGCGGAGCAGTTTCTTGGCTGTGTAGGTTCGGCAGAACCGGTCCAATGTCAGCTTCTTGTCCCGGCTGAATATCCGGAGGTTGATTTCCAGAGTGCCATTCCGGTAGTAGCGTGGAGTCACTTCGTGTACGTAGTAGTTTGAGGCTATGGATATCGATGCGGTGTCGTTGTCTTTCTTCCATTGCAGGTCGACGACAGCTTCCAGGAAGGTAGCGAAGAGGGTATCATGCGGTATGGCTTCTTGATAGTCCCCTTTGTCCAGTTGGAGTACAGCTTGGATTTCGCAAGGTTGGTACAGCTGTTTCTGAAAGTTCAGTTGTTTGATTATTAATGTGAAGGAACTCTCCTGGTTGCCGATCATCAGGTTGATGGTGCTCTCGGCGGTGTTGTCGGAGTGCAGCACGATGGTTTGTTCCACGACTTTTCGGGTAGTCGCGGGGGGCGTTTGGCTCTTTCCTCCTTCTTTTTCTGTTTCCCTTTCGGGCCGGATGGTAAGGGTGAGTATCAGTGTGCTCATGTTTCTCAGTGTAGGGATTATATGTAATGTGGGGGCGGCAGAATGCGTGACGTTCGTCTCACTGGCTGATGACGAGTGTCTTGTGTTGCTCGCGTCCGATGTAGGTGATGGCGTTCAGCAGGATTTGCACGTGCAATTGCATCTGTTCGTCCTCGCTGCTGTGGAATTCTTCCTCCAGATCCACGAGAAACCCTCGGACGGTCAGGGCATTGTCGTATGATTTCAGACTGCCATGTTCATCGAAAGTTGCGTTGAAAAGGAAGGAGAAGGTGTGGGGTATGTTGTTCTTCAGTTGTTGGAAGAAAAATTGCCCGTCTTTCGGGTGGGGGAGTCTGACGGTGAAGAATAGCAGGTTGGATACCGTTTTGCCGTAGGGGACTCCTTGTGTGTTACGGCTTCGGTAGCAGTCGTAATGATAGTGTTGCAGTGTGAGGCAGCGGTCTTGGCGGATAATGACCCCGCTTTCGGTGAGGTCTTCCGCGGTGAACAGTCCTTTCAGGTGTCTGGATAGATTTTCAGCCATGGGCCATTGTATGATTAGGAGGGTATGCGTGTATGCATTCAGGGATTGTGGCTTACTTCTTCGGCCATGATTTGCAGCTTCAGCAGCCGGCGGCTTTGGTGGTCGATGGAATAATCCTCTTCGATGCCGAAACATACGGCGTTTTCCAGTAGCATTTCTCGTTCAACTTCCAGGTTGCCATCGGTGGCCGAGAAGAAAAACGCTAGCCGGCAATTCTGCTCCCCTTGGTTGATATACCATTCGTAGAGCAGGGGGTCGGTCATGGCGGGGGCGACCACGGTCAGCTCGATGCGTTCGCATCGAGCGTCGCTTTCCGGGCGCGAGTGGTTGTAGGTCCGGCAGAAGTGGCAGCGGCAGTCCACGATGTTGTAGGTCTTGGTGTAGAGGTGGACCGCGTTGTCGCCGAATTGTAATTGGGCAAGTAGTGCCATATCTGTATGAAGAAATGGGTGGAGGGAAAAACTGCGGGGAACGGTGTGGAAACGTGCCACACCGCTCCTCCGCAGGTCATGATATCCGGTTTATTTCCAGGGGTTCTGGAAGGCTACCGGTCCGTTCTTCAGTTCCTGGCAGACGATTTCCAGTTCTTCGAAGTGTTCCTCGCCATCTTCCCATTTTTCGATGTAGTGCACGCAGTAGCAGCCTATGCCTTGCAGCTCCTTCATCGTGGAGCCATCCACGGTGTTGAAGAATGTCACTGTGATGTCGCGCGGGTCGTTGGGCGACAGCATCCATTGCAGCAGCTGGTTGTTGCCGTCGTTCATTGCCTTCACACGGATGCTGATGCGTCCGCCGCGGGGAATGCCGGAAATTTGTCCTTCACGGTCTACCGTCTGGTCGAACTTATAATCTATCATCATCACTTCTCTGGTCTCGAAGTCTTTGACCGATAAAGATACCGGGGTTAAGTTTTCAGCCATATCTATTCAGAATATTAAAGTTAAACATTAAGGGGATGGACTTAGGCCCAGTCATTTTCGTAAACCACTGAGCCGAACTCTATCTTCTGGCAAGTGATGACGATTTCCTCGAAATGACCTTTCTTGTCTTCCCATTTCTCTTCGAAGTTCACGCAATAGCCGTTGGTGAACTTGATAGTCTTCATGTTCTTGCCCGTCTTGGTCTCCAGGAAGGTGATGGTACCGTTTTTCGGCAGGTTGCGTTCAATCATCCAAGCCAGCAGGTCGGGCGTGCCGTCGTTCAGTGCTTTCACACGCACCGTGATCAGACCGCCACGGGGGATGCCGGACATTTGGCCTTCTACATCGGTTGCCTGGTCGAACTCGTAAGTGACCATTTGGACTTCGCGTTCCTTGTAACCGTCAATTTCAATCTTTACAGGAGTCTTTGCCATAATAATTATGATTTAGTTGATGATAATGCGTATGTTTTATGCCATGGTGGCCTCTTTGTCCTTCTTGTCTGCTGCCACCTTGATGATGAAGTTCTTGGCGGAGTAGAACGGCGTCAGGCTGATGTCGCAGGTGATGCGCTTGGTGACGGGGTCTTGCGTGGGTTCTTTGATTTCGTAGTTCTGGAACAGGTTGCCGTAGCCCTTGTAGTCGTTCAGGAAAGCCTGGATGCGTGCTTTCAGGTTCTTGGGGGAGTTGTAGGGATCCCAGTTCTCCAAGGCCACTTCGTGCACGAAGTTCATCAGTACTTTCTTCACCCAGTCGAACACGCGGACAATGGGATATTCCTTCATGGCCGTGTTGTCGCCGTTGTACAGGTTGGTGTTGTTGAAGGCCATGACGCGTCCTTCCGAGTAGACCATCGGGATGACCTGGTTGTCCATCAGTGAGGCGATTTCGGATTTCAGGAGGTCCAGCTTGACGCCCTTGATGCCGTTCAGTGTGCCGTACTTCTTGCCGCCGGCACCCTGTGCCATGTTGGCGCTTTCGTCATACAGTTTGCCGGCCAGTGCGCCCGAGGGATAGATGTAGAAAGCCTTGCTTTCCTCCTCGTCGGCGGACATCTGCTCGGATTCGCGGCCTACAATCCAGTTGGCGGTCATGATGACATTTTGCAGCTCGGCGTCGCTGTCCTTGTAGTCCTCGGTGTTGGCAAACAGGTCGTCGTACGAGTATTCGTCGGCGTGGTCGGTGATGAGCATCACCTTGTACTTGTAGGCCATCTTGGCCCATTGCAGCAGGGTGGGCTTGTCCTGGAACACGCTGCCGGCCACCACCAGCAGGCTGTAGCAGTCCTTCAGGCTCAGGCGGTCGAAGCCGTTGCGCAACAGGTTCTCCACCTCTTGTGCGAAGCCGGAGTCGGGGTCGGCGATGTCATCCTTGTAGGCATTGATGAGGCGCAGGTTCTTCACTTTGTCCGAATTGGCCGACTTGAAGAAAGCGTCCAATGAGCGGTAGGAACGTTCCAGGTTGGCAGTGGCATACAGTGCGTCGGTGATGCCCTGCTTCAGTACGCGGGTATATTTCTCTTCCTTGGCCTTGCAGGCGTCCACGAATTCCGTGGCGTTGTTGTGGCCCTCGTTCAGGATGTCGAGCCAGCCCTTGATGTCCTGTATCAGGCCTTCACGTTTTTCTTTGAATCGTTTGTCCGACAGGAACACGGCCTTGGCCGCCTTGCGGGCGGGGTTCAGGTTGTCGGCGTCGGGCAGGAAGCCCCGGATGGCGTTGAAGCCACCGAACGCGGATAGCAACTGGCTGATGTCTTTCTTCTGTTCAGTTTGCTTGGACTGTAATTCCGAGGCGGCGGCTTGCTGTGCCGCTTGGCTTTTTTGCATTTCAGTTTCTGCCATAGTCTTTTCCTCTTAGTTGCTTATTTATTGTTTTCCAGTTCGTCCAGCATGGCTTGCAGCATCTCCTTCAGTTCCTCGCGTGAGGAAGCGTCTTTCAGGATGTCGCGCAGCTTGCGGTTTTGTTCGATACTCTTGCGGATTTTGACGTTCGTGTCGATGCTCTTCTTGGTGCCGGACAGGAAGGCGCTGTTCTTCACCAGGTTGCCCTTGCCGCCTTGTGCCTCGAAGTCGCGCAACTCGCTGAAGTGGAGTGTCTCGTCCACCGCGCCGCCTTCTTCGTCCGTGAAGCTCACAGCCACTTGGGGCTTGAAGTGTGCGAAGGCGTCGTCGATGTTCTGGACGTCTTCCACGAACTCCGGGTTGCCCGGTTCCACATCACTGGTATATTGGTCAATCATCAAGGTCTTGTTGTTGTCGATGGGATTGACTTTCGCATTGGACTCCTCGTCGGGAGCCATCGAGATGAAGTTCTCTTTCATTGCCATAATTATAGGAATTAAAGGGATTAGAAATAAATGTCAGGGGTTGGCTACGTGGAATTGGGGGGTGCCGTCCTCGCCGATGGTCACCTCCACGGTGTCGCCGGCCTTGACCTTGCCCGCTATGATGAGCTTGCTCAAGGGCTGGCGCAGTTGCTTGCGGATGATGCCCAGGATGGGGCGGGCGCCGTATTGGGGATTGAAGCCGGACATGGCGATGGCCTGCTTCACTTCGGGCGTCATCTGCAGACGGATGTCCTGCTCGTCCAAGAGGCGGAGCAGGCTCTTCAGGTGGACGTCGAAGATGCGCGTCACGGTCTGCTCCGTGATGGGCGAGAAAGGCACGATTTCCGTCAGACGGCCCAGGAACTCCGGGCGGAAGTAGTCCTGCATGATGTTCATCAGGTCGTTGTTCTCGGGGATTCGGCCTTGGTTGAAGGAGTCCACGATGAACTGGCTGCCGATGTTGGAGGTGAAGAGCAGCAGGGCGTTCGAGAAGTCGCCCACGCGGCCCAGGCGGTCATGCAACTTGCCTTCGTCCAGTATCTGCAGGAAGAGGTCGAAGACGGACTTGTGGGCTTTCTCGATTTCGTCGAACAGCACGACGGAGTAGGGGTTCTGGCGGATCTTATTCACCAGCAGTCCGCCTTCCTCGTATCCCACGTATCCCGGAGGCGCGCCGTAGAGCAGGGCCACGGAGTGCTCCTCCTTGAATTCGGACATGTCGAAGCGGATTAGGGAAGACTCGTCGCCGAAGAGGAAGGCGGCCAGGGCCTTCGACAGTTCCGTCTTACCGGTTCCCGTGGGACCCAGGAAGAAGAAGGAGCCCATGGGCTGGCCTTTCTTGTTGAGGCCCGAACGCGACTCGAAGACCGAGTCCAGCACTTTCTTCACGGCGTGGTCCTGTCCGATGACGCGTTGCTTCAGCACATCTTCGGCGCCGAGCAGGCGGTCGCGTTCTTTGGTCTGTACCTTGCCCAGGGGGATGCCGGTCTGTTTGGCCACGACGGCATCCAGGTCGCTGCTGCACAAGGCGGTCCGTTTCGTCCGGCCCAGTTCGGCCAGCTTGTCCAAGGTCTGTTGCAGGTAATCGATGCGTTCGGCCGCGGTGGCAATCTTGCCGAAGTCCGTGTCCGAGTCGAGGGCGGCCAGCAGGATGCAGTTCACCTTGTTGAGCACCTTATAGTTCAGCCAGTTCAGCTCCTGCATCAATGCGGGGTCGACGGCTTCCCGTTCTTGGCTCTTGGCTTTCAGGGCATCCAATTCCCCGCGCAGTTCGGCGATGACAGGCTCGGTCATGTCGTTCATTGTCTTCAACTGTGCCATGGTGCGGTCGATGAGGTCGAAGGCAGAGTCGGGCAGCGACTTTTCGGTCAGGTAGCGTTTGGCCAGGCGGATGGCGTTGCCCATCACGTCCTCGTCCACCGTCAGGTGGTGGAATTCCTCATAGGCGGGCAGGGCGCCCTTCAGGATGCGCAAGGCCAGTTCGGCATTGGGCTCTTCCACCATGATTCTTTCCAGCTTCGTCACTATTTCCTTGTCAGTTTCTATATTCTTGGTGTAGCCGTCGATGGAGGAGGTGCACAGCAAGGCAAGCCGTCCCTTGCAGACTTCCTGCTTCAGGATGGACGAGGCGCCGTACAGGGAGCCCTGCTTGTCGAAGAACTTGTCTATCTGCTCGATGATGAGGATGATGTTTCCTTCGGCCTTGATTTCTTCCAGCAGCTTCTTGAAGCGGTCTTCCACCTCTCCTTTGTAGGAGGCGTCGGCGGCCAGGGCGGCGTTGTCCAGCTCGTAGGCCTGGGCGTTTTTCAGGAAGTCCGGCACGTGGCCCTCGGCCAGCTGGATGCAGAAGCCGTTGATGAGTGCGGTCTTTCCCACGCCGGCTTCGCCCGTTATCAGCAGGTTGCTCTTGGTCTTGCGGCCCAGGATTTCGCAGATGGTGCCTATCTCTTTCTCGAACCCCACTACGCTGTCTATCTGTCCGGCCCTTACGGCGGCCACCTTGTCGATGCAATACTTGGCCAGGTTGCTTCCGTTGGTGCCGGTCTTTCCGCCTGCGGGACGTGCTTCATAGCCGGGTGTGGCGGCCTGCGCCTCCGTGCCCATCTTCTCGCATACTTCCGCCGGGGTGAGCGGCAGGGTTTTCAGTTGGTCGAAGGTGAACCCTACGCCCGGGGTGACCAGCGAGGCCAGTACGCATTCGGCCGTACAGTCTTGCAGGCCGAACTTGTCGCGGTAATCCAATGCTTCGGACAGGACGGCTTCGGATTCTTCTGACAGAGACAGGTCGCGCAGGGGGCGGGCCGAGCGGGGTGCCAGCTGCATCTGGATGTCGGCCCAGTCCTGCAGGTAGAAGTAGTCCTTCCCCAGGTCTGTCTCGATGAAACGCACCAGTCCCATTTCCTTGTGCAAGATGGCCTTGAACAAGTGGGCGGGATAGATGGCATCGCTGCACAGCTCCTCTGCATAAGAATTGGCTATGCTTTTCAAAGTCTCGTTCATAATAGAAGGATTTAGTGTATGCTTATAGCAATTGGATATATTCAGGGTTCACCTCGACCGTCATGGCCAGCAGGTTGGGCAGTTGCACCAGCAGGCGCCGGGCCTTCGAGCCGCGTGTGGTCACCAGCGTGCCCTCGTAGCCGTTCAGCGGGCCGCCGATGATGCGTATCCGCCGCTTGCACATGGCGGGGGTCACTTCGTCGGGCAGGTAGTAGCGTGGGGAGTCGGTGGCGCGTACGGCGTTGATAAAGCGGCTCATCTCCTTCTCGTTGACGGTCATCGGTACATGGTAGACGCCGCGGAGGTAGCGGAATTGCAGTGTCCGGGTGCGCAGCACGACCGGGTCCAAGGCTTCCTGCGTGGAGTGTACGAACAGCAGGTCGTGGATGAAGGGCAGTTGCCGGCGCACCTCCTTGCCCTGTCGTTTCACCAGTTTCCATTGCATCGGGGTGAAGACTTCGAAACCTTTTTCCTCCAACAACCGGTAGGCGGGTTGTTGTGCATTGCTGCGTGTGAGGTCGCGCATGACGAACCAGCACATAGTCGCCTCGTCCGGTTGTGGGTATTCCATTGGGTGGGTGGTTGTGGTGAAGGACAGACAATAGGGTGAATCCTGTAAAATCCCTTAGAGCCAAGGAATCAAACAGTTACATGTCTTGCGGCAAAAGTAGGGATGTGACTCCCTTCTGTTTTCATTGCTACTATTCATTACTTGTACGATGCGGATTCACCCTTTTTAGGAGCCGCATATATACGCATCTGCCATTTGTTTGCAATATCCGTATGTAGCGGCAAATATACACAAAAAATCCATAATGGCATTTATGCGCCCGGATTTTCTTTCTTAAAAAATGTTCGTTACCGGTGTATTTATGTCCTTTTTTGTTCTTCCCGGTACTTGATGTTCCGCGGATGGTGCAGGATGATTTCGCTGCGCAGCATCTGGCGGTCGATGTGGGTATAAATCTCGGTGGTGGCGATGGATTCGTGGCCCAGCATCTCCTGGATGGCGCGCAGGTTGGCTCCGCCCTCCAGCAGGTGGGTGGCGAAGGAGTGGCGGAAGGTGTGCGGACTGATGGTTTTGGTGATGCCGGCCCGCTCGGCCAGCTCCTTGACGAGGTGGAAGACCATGATGCGCGAGATGCGGTTGCCCCAGCGGGCCAGGAAGACGTAGTCCTCGTTGCCCGGCTTGATGCGGCCGTGACTGCGGTCCAGGAGCCAGTAGCGGATCTCCTTGATGGCGCGCCCGGAGATGGGCACCAGCCGCTGCTTGCTGCCCTTGCCCTCCACGCGGATGAACTGTTCGTCGAAGTAGAGGTCGCTGAGGCGCAGGCCACACAGTTCGCTGACACGCAGGCCGCAGCTGTAGAGCGTCTCGATGATGGCGCGGTTGCGCTGCCCCTCGGGCTTGTCCATGTCCACGGCCCCGATGATGCGGTCAATCTCTTCCACGGTCAGCACTTCGGGCAGGTGGAAGCCGATTTTCGGGCCCTCCAGCAGTTCGGAGGGGTCGGCCTCCAGATAGTCCGCCAGCAGGAGGAAGCGGTAGAACGACTTCACGCCGGACAGGATGCGCGCCTGCGAGCGCGGGTGGATGCCGATGTCGTGCAGGCCGGCACTGAAGCGTTGCAGGTCGTCCAAGCGGACGTCCAGGAAGGGGATGTCCTCCGCGCGGAGAAAGTCCAGCAGCTTCTGCAGGTCGCGCTGGTAAGCGTCCACGGTGTTGGCCGAGAGCGACTTTTCCAGTCTCAGCCACTGCACGTATTCCTTGATAATCTGTGCATTTTGCTCCTTCTGCTCGTTTTTTGATGTAGATTCCATATCTTTTCCGTACCTTTGCACGGCAAAGATAGTGCAAATACAGGATAATATGAAAAAGATTCAGATCATCAACGGCCCCAATCTCAATCTGCTGGGCCGCCGCGAGCCGGGCGTTTACGGTGCACAGCCGTTCGACAGCTGCCTGGCCGACCTGCGCCGGCGCTATCCGGACGTAGAGATAGCGTATTTCCAATCCAATGTTGAAGGCGAGCTCATCGACCGCATCCACGCGGTGGGCTTCGACTATGACGGCATCATCCTCAACGCCGGTGCCTACACCCATACGTCCATTGCCTTGCAGGATGCCATCCGTGCCGTCCCGGCCCCGGTGGTCGAGGTACACATCAGCAATGTGCACGCCCGCGAGGCCTATCGCCATGTGTCCATGATTGCCGGTGCCTGCCGCGGTGTGATCTGTGGCTTCGGCCTGGACTCCTATCGCCTGGCCCTGGAGGGGCTGCTCGGCGGGGAATGAGCGCCGGTACCGTCGTTCGTGCTCGTGGGTACCGTCGCTTGTGCTCGCAGGTACCGGCGAACAGCCTTGCGGGAACCTGCCCTTACATTTGCGAAAGCTTGCTTCCGCCCCCGGCGGTATTTGAATTGTTTTATATAATAAGGTAGAAAGATATGTTACTGAAGCAAACCAAGATTGTAGCCACCATCTCCGACAAACGCTGTGAGGTGGATTTCATACGTCAACTGTTCGAGGCCGGGATGAACGTCGTCCGCCTCAACACCGCGCACCTGGACTTCGAGGGGCTGGACAAGCTCATCAACAACACGCGCGCCGTCTCCAACCGCATCGCCATCCTGATGGACACCAAGGGGCCCGAGGTGCGTACCACCGCCTGCGCCGCCCCCATCGACTTCCATGCGGGCGAGCGTGTGCAAATTGTCGGCGACCCCGCGCGGGAGACCACCCATGACTGCATCGCCGTCAGCTACCCCGACTTTGTGCGCGATGTCAACGTGGGCGGGCACGTCCTTATCGACGACGGCGACCTGGAGCTGACCGTCGTGGACAAGACCGGGGACGCCCTCCTCTGCGAGGTGCAGAACGAGGCCACCCTGGGCAGCCGCAAGAGCGTCAACGTCCCCGGCGTGCGCATCAACCTGCCGTCGCTCACCGAGCGCGACCGCCGCAACATCGACTATGCCATTGAGCGCGACATCGACTTCATTGCCCATTCCTTCGTGCGCAACAAGCAGGACGTCCTGGACATCCGCGAAATCCTCGACGCGAAGGGCAGCGATATCCGCATCATCGCCAAGATAGAGAACGAGGAGGGTGTGGACAATATCGACGAAATCCTCGAGGTGGCCGACGGCGTGATGATTGCCCGCGGCGACCTGGGCATCGAGGTCCCGCAAGAGCGCATCCCCGGTATCCAGCGCATCCTCATCCGCAAGTGTATCCTGGCCAAGAAGCCCGTCATCGTGGCCACGCAGATGCTCCACACGATGATTAACAACCCGCGCCCGACGCGTGCCGAGGTGACCGACATCGCCAACGCCATCTACTACCGCACGGACGCCCTTATGCTGAGCGGCGAGACCGCCTATGGCAAGTATCCCGTGGAGGCCGTCAAGACCATGACCAAGATTGCCGCCCAAGCCGAGCAGGACAAACTGCCCGACAACGACATCCGTATCCCCCTGGATGAAAATAGTAACGACGTCACCGCCTTCCTGGCCAAGCAGGCTGTCAAGGCCACCATCAAGCTGCGCATCCGTGCCATCATCACCGACAGCTACAGCGGACGCACCGCCCGCAACCTGGCTGCCTTCCGAGGCAAGTATCCCGTCCTGGCCATCTGCTACAAGGAGAAGACCATGCGCCACCTCGCCCTGTCCTACGGCGTGGAGGCCATCTACATGCCCGAACTGGCCAATGGGCAGCAGTACTACTTCGCCGCCCTGCGCCGCCTGCTGAACGACGGCAAGCTGCAACCCACCGACATGGTGGGCTACCTGAGCAGCGGCAAGGCGGGCACGCAGACTTCCTTCCTGGAAATCAACGTGGTGGAGGACGTGCTGAAGTATGCCGACGACTTTGTGCTGCCCAACAGCAACCGATACCTATGACGCTTGACGACTATATCCTTTCCCACATCGACCCTGAGAGTGACTACCTGCACGCCCTCTACCGCGACACGCACCTCCGTCTGCTCTATCCGCGCATGGCGTCCGGTCACCTTCAGGGCCGCTTGCTGAAGATGCTGGTGCAGATGATCCGGCCGCGCCTGGTGCTGGAGTTGGGCACATACAGCGGCTACTCCGCCCTCTGCCTGGCCGAGGGGCTGGAGGACGGTGCAAGGTTATACACTTTCGAGGTGAACGACGAGCAGGAGGACTTCACCCGCCCGTGGCTGGAGCATTCGCCTTGGGCGGACCGCATCGACTTCCGCATCGGCGACGCGCTGACGGAGGTGCCCCGCCTGGGGCTGACCTTCGACCTGGCCTACATCGACGCGGACAAGCGCCGGTATGTGGATTACTATGAGATGGTACTGTCGTGCCTCCGTCCCGGCGGCTACATCATTGCCGACAACACCTTGTGGGACGGTCACGTGCTGGAGGCCCATCCCCGCCCGTCAGACCTCCAGACGCTGGGCATACAGGCCTTCAATGACCGCGTGGCGCAGGATACGCGCGTGGAGAAGGTCATCCTGCCCCTGCGCGACGGCCTGACGCTGATACGGAAGAAAGACTGAAACCGAAAGGAGAAAGGGCGACGCGCTACAACAGCCGCCTGCTGAGATACCTCACTGCCTGCCACACCGCCAGTCCGCCGACCAGCGTCACCGTCACGAACACCACCAGCATGTCCCCCGCCTGTACGCTGACGGGGAAAGCATCCGTCACGAACTCGCCCGCGCTGCCCAGCCGGATAAGTCCGAACCGCTGTTGCGCCAGGCAGAGCAGCCATCCCATGACGATGCCCGTCACCGCCCCGCACACCACAATCAGGCCGCCTTCACACCGGAAGATGCGGCTCACCAGCCGCGTGTCCGCCCCCAGGCAGCGGAGCGTCCGCACGTCGTCACGCTTCTCCAGCATCAGCATGGAGAGGGAGCCCACCACGTTGAAGCAGGCCATCAGGAGGATAAAAGTCAGGAAGAGGTAGGCGATGAGTTTCTCGCTCTCCATGATGCGGAACACGTCGGCCTGCTGTTCGTAGCGGTCTTGGACAAGGTAGTCCGGGCCGACGAGCGCCTGGATACGCCGTTTCACGCGGGCGAGGTCCGCATCGGGCGCAAGGCGCAATTCGATGGCCGAGACCCGGTCCGGCTGTCCGAAGAGTCGGCGGGCAAAGTCCAGTGACGTCAGGATATAGTGTGCATCGTATTCTTGCTGGTTGACGATGAAGATGAGGCCGCTGCTGTGCAGGTATCCGTGGCGCAGGCTGGCGTAGGGGTTGGCCACGTTGATGCGTGCCCCGGGACGGGGCGCATAGAGTTCCAGGGGATCGACGAAAGCGATGCCGCAGCCCAGTTCCGACATCAGCTCCACGCCGGGCACGGCGTAGGAAACGACCGAGTCCTGTAGGAGGAAGGTGCCGCCGCCCACCAGCAGGCTGTCCACCGAGGCCAGTTGCCGCCAGGCGTCGTCTACGCCCTTCACGGTGGCGGTCAGCTGGCGGTGGCGGTAGCGCACCAGGGCGTTCTCCTCCAGCGTCTCGCTCCAGACGGCCACCTGGGGCAGGCTTCGCACGGTCCGGAGGCAGGAGTCGGCCGGGTCGAAGGTCTTGCCGCGGCGCACGGTAATCTTCAGTTCCGGGTCGAAGGCCGTGAAAAAGCCCGCCACCATCTCTTGGAAGCCGTTGAACACGGACAAGGTGCACACCAAAGCCACCGTGGCCAGCGCCACTCCACAGGCAGACAGGGTGGAGATGACGTTGACGGCACGGTGTTTCTTGGGTGCGAAGAGATAGCGGCGGGCGATGTAGAGGGAAAGTCTCACTTCTTCAGCAGCTCGTCGATGTGCTCCAGGTAGTCCAGCGAGTCATCCAGGAAGAACTTCAGTTCGGGGATGATGCGCAGCTGGTGGCGTACGCGGGTGCCCAGTTCGAAGCGCACGGACTTGGCATTGGCGTTGATGTTGTTCAGGATTTCCTGCGCCTTGTCCGAGGGGAAGATGCTCAGGTAGCCGCGTGCCACGCTGAGGTCCGGGCTGATGCGCACGGCACTGACGGACACCAGCACGCCGTGCGTTGCCTGTGTCTGTTTTTGGAAGATGTCGCCCAGCTCCTTCTGCAAGAGGCGGGCTATTTTGTTCTGTCGGGTTGTCTCCATGTCGTTTCTTTTTTAGGTTCGTTTCTGCAAAGATACGACAAATCCGCGTCATCCGTGTCATCCGGCTCCAAAAAATGCCGTGGGATGACTGTGCGAATACGGTTTTTTGGGTTATTTGGTCGTATTTGGGACTTATTTGGGGAAATTCGTCGATAAAAAACGTTTTTTTGTCGGGAAACTCTTGCATGTTTCGTTTGGATTGCCTACCTTTGAACCGGATTTGAGAATCCAACAATAGAACTCTCTCTAAATAGCGTTTTTTCATGTATTATTGACTTGTGTTCCGTCCTGGCCCGTGAGGGTCGGGACGGTTTTTTTATGCCCCGCCGGTTCCTTGCCGTTTGTACTCGGAGGGCACGACGCCGAATTGCTTCTTGAAGTTCTTGGTGAAGCGCGAGGGCGTGCTGAAGCCCGTCATATCCGCAATCTCGGCGATGGTGTGCCGTCCCTCGGCTATCAGTTCGGCGGCGCGGTTCAGCTTGTAGGTCTTGAAGAAGGTGCTGGGATTCTCGCCCGTCAGTCCCTTCACTTTGTAGTAGAACTTGGTGCGCGACATTCTCAGCACGTCCGTCATGCGCGCCACGTCCAGTTCGGGGTTGGACAATTTGTTTTCCATCAGCTGATAGAGGTCGGTCATGAAGGCAGCATCCTGCGGCAGCAGCATGTCCTTGGCCTCCGCGTCGGTCTGCGTGGCTTGTCCCAGGAGGCTGCGCACCTTGGCGCGGTTGTCCAGCTGCGAGCGGACCAGAGCCAGCAGGTATTCGGGGTCGAAGGGCTTGGTGACATAGGCATCGGCCCCGGTGTTCAGCCCCTTCACCTGTTCGTCCACGGATGTCTTCGCCGTCAGCAGAATGACGGGGATGTGGCACAGCTGGAGGTCTTCCTTGATTTCCCGGCAGAGGGTATAGCCGTCCTTCCCCGGCATGACGACGTCGCTCAGCACCAGGTCGGGCGCTTCTTCGCGCATGGTCCGGAGGGCACTGTCTGCGCTGAAGCGGCAGCTGACGCGATAGTGCGGCGCCAGCAGGGCCCGCAGGTAGTGGGCCACCTCGGTATCGTCGTCCACCACCAGCAGCGATTGGCGGTCGTCTTCTGCCTCCGCGTCTTCCGACGGTTCGTGGACGGCAGGGGCGGGCAGGGGGAAGGCCTCGTCCTGGCGTTCGCTGCGGTCGGGGGTGCGCTCTTCGTCGGTGTAGGAGGCGGCGTTGACGGGCAGGATGAAGATGAACTGCGTGCCGCTGCCTTCGTCGGGGTCGGTGTTCAGGATGTAGCCGTGGTGCAGGCGGACCAGGTTATGGGCGTAGTAGAGCCCGATGCCTGTGCCGCGATTGTATGCTCCGGTGCCGTCGGGGGTGTTCACCTGGTAGTAGCGTTCGAAGATTTTCTCCCGCTGGGCGGGCGGGATGCCCGGCCCCGTGTTGGACACGCTGACCTTGGCCCACTGCGTGTCGCGGTCGTCCGCCGTCAGGGGGAAGAGGCGGGCGGCCTCGTCGCGCGTCACGACGTCGAAGCTGACGCGGATGCTGCCGCCGGCGGGGGTGAACTTCAGGGCGTTCCCCATCAGGTTGGTGAAGATTTTCTCCGCCTTGTCCTCGTCCAGCCAGAGGGTGTAGCTGTCCTCCAGGCCTGTGGCGGTCAGGGTGATGCCCTTGTCCTGCGTGTTGACGCGGAAGACGTCCGTCAGGCGGCGCAGCACGCCGATGATGTCCGCCGGACGCACTTTCAGTTTCAAGGCGTCGTTCTCCAGCTTGTTGAAGTCCATCATCTGGTTGACCAGGCGCAACATCCGCTCCACGCTGCGCCAGACAATGAGCAACAGTCCCTTGTTTTCGCCCGTGATGTCGGGGGCATCGCACAGTTGGCGGACGGGGCCTGCAATCATGGTCAGGGGCGTGCGGAACTCGTGGGACACGTTGGCGAAGAAGCTCATGTTCATGCGGTTCACCCGCTGCTCCTGCTCCTTCTCCTGTTCGGCGCGGCGGATGGCGGCTTTTTCGGCCCGTATCCGGCGTATGCTCTGCACGAAGAAGGCGGCCACGGTGGCAGCGGCCAGCAGGTAGAGCAGCCAGGCCCACCACGTGTTCCACGGAGCGGGACGCACGATGACGCGCAGGGCGCTCTCGGCCTGGATGGAGCCGGGGTCGTTCCCCGCGGCCCGTACGCGGAAGGTGTAGCAGCCGTCGGGCAGGTTGGCATAGTAGGCCTCGCGGTTGTGCCGGGCGTCAATCCAGTAATGGTCGAATCCCTCCAGCCGGTAGTAATAATGCACGCGCTCGAACTCGTTGTAGTCCAGGGCGGCGAAGGAGATGCTGAACCCGTTCTGGTCGTGCGCCAGGCGGATGTCCGGGCAGTAGGACAGGTGGCGGTCAATGCAGCCGTCCGTCCGGCCGGGGCGCACCAGGCGGTTGTGCACCTTCAGGCTCTCGAACAACAGGGGGACGTCGCGCTTGGGGGTGGCGGCCAGGGGGTCGAAGAAGGTCAGTCCGTGCGTGCCGCCCAGGGCCAGGGTGCCGTCGGGCAGGCGGCACGAGGAGCGGTCGTAGAACTGGTTGCCCCCGATGCCGTCGTCGGTATAATAATTGGTGATGCTGTCCGTCCGTGTGTCCAGCTTGCTCAGTCCGTGCTGGGTGCCTATCCAGAGGTTTCCCTCGCGGTCCTCCTCGATGCTGGAGATGTCCGAGCAGGCGACGCCTGCCACCGGTTCCATCCGTTGCGTGGAGGGGATGTAGTGCAGCAGGCCGTTGCTGACGGTGCCGATGTAGAGGTCGCCCCGCGCGCTGCGGCAGAGGGCGGTGGGGATGAGGGTGGAGCGGCGGATGCAGCGTTCCATGTCTCCCTCGCGGATGGGCAGCGGTTCCACGCGGCCTGTGGCGGGATCCAGCAGGCGGAGCGGACGGTCGAAGGCGGCGATCAGCACCCGCCCGTCGTCCAGCGGCAACAGGCCGGGGATGAACGTGAATCCGTCGGCAAAGACCTGTATGGGCGTGAACTGCCGGTCGCCCGGCCGCAAGACGTGGACATAGGGCGTGGCCGTGCCCGCCAGGATGTTGCCCCGGTGGTCCTGCGCGAGGGACATGGGCAGGTAGACGTCATACTCCGCCACGGTCTCCAGGCGTCCCCGGACGGGGCGGCATTTTCGTATCTGACTGTTCAGCAGGCTCAGCCAGACGTAGCCTTCGCGGTCCACCAGCACCTGGTTGGCGCGGACGTCGTGATGCTCCATCCGCTGCCGCCGCAGGTCGTAGCAGTACAGCCCGTCGGAGCGCGTGGCCATCCACAGGGCGCCGTGCCCGTCGTCGGCGACGGACACCACCGACTTGTGCTGCATCGAGGCGCGCAGGAAGTTGTCGCGGTTGAAGCGTTCTTTGTAGCGGTAGGCCACGGCGTAGCCCTGGTCTGATGACCCTATCCAGAGGTTGCCGCGCGAGTCGGTGAAGAAGGTGCTGATGTCGAAGCGGGGCGCCTCGAAGGGGAAGCCCTTCTCGTCCTGGTGGCTGACGGTGCCCGTCCGGCTGTCGTAGTAGAACAGGCCGTCGAAGGCCGTGGCGAGCAGCAGGCCGTGCGGCCCGTAGGTGTGGAAGCGGGTGATTTCCGCGCGGGACAGGACGGGGTGGCGGGCGATGGCCTCGGGCACGGGGCGGAAGCGGAGCGTCCGCAGGTCCAGCAGTTGCAGGCGGCGGTTGCCGGTCAGCCACAGGGTGCCGTCCGGGTGGAAATAATAATGGGTGGGATAGCCGGCCACGGCCACGGAGTCCGTCAGGCGGAAGCCGTCCGTGTCATAGCATCGGACCGATTGCGGCGAGGCTACCCACAGACGATTGTCCGCATCGACGTGGCACGTTGCCGTGTAGGAGCCGCTTTCGGTCAGGCGTGGCAAGGCCTGCTCCATCCGTCCGCTCTCCGGGTTGTAGACGCCCAGGTGGGTGACGGTGTTCAGCAGGATGCGTCCGTCGCGCGTCTCCAGCAGTTGCGTGCCGTTCCGGTTGGGCAGGTCGGTGGGGATGTGCCGGAAGGTGTCCTGGTCCGTGTAGACGGACAGGCCGTTGACGCTGGAGACCCAGAGCCGTCCGCGCGTGTCGCGCAGCAAGGCCCGGATCTGGTTGTCCTGCGGGCCCAGCGAGTCGTCCGTGCAGTAGTATTGCTGGAACTCGTAGGCGTCATACTTGTTCAGCCCGCGGAAAGTGCCTATCCAGATATGGCCTTGCGCGTCTTCGGCGAAGGCGTTTACCTGTTGGTTGGAAATCCCGTCTGCCAGGATGGGATATTGTATCGTTGCGGCGGTTGCTCGCGGGCTCCCGGGAGCAGGAGCGCAGGAGCCCGCGAGCACGAGCAGCAGTACCGACGAACAGCAGTGTCGAATCAGGTTTTTCATGAGGTCTGTTATTTTGTAATGCGTGCAAAGGTATAAGAAATGTGCGACTGTGAAGCTGTTGTACGGCAGGTTTTGAACAGAACGGCTATTCTTTGAACAAAACGGCTATCGTGTTTGAACGAAACGGCTGGTTTATCGGGCAGAAACGGCAAGCCCGTCCCCGCCGGTTGCTGTACTTTTGCTGCCGTCGATGTGGCCGGGCTTCACGCTTCGGTTTTCCGTGTGCGGATGCCGGACCATGGAAACACTTGAATCAATCCATCTATTAATTTACTTCATTACTAACTAACATCCAAATGAAAGAAAAAAGACACACAGGACTGAAAAGGCTGGCATGGCCGGTGCTTTTCTTATTGATGTGCGTTCCTTTCGCCATGGCCCAAGGCCCGGCGAAAGTGACAGGTAAGGTAATCGACGATTTGGGCGAGCCCATGATCGGCGTCAGTGTGCAGGTGAAAGGCACCGCGAGCGGTGCCATCACCGACATCGACGGAAACTATTCCGTCACCGTGGAGCCGGGAGCCACCCTCGTGTTCTCCTACGTGGGCTACATCCCGCAGGAACATGTGGTCAAGGGCGGCATCCTGAATGTGACCTTGAAGGAAGACACCGAGACCTTGGAAGAAGTGGTCGTCATCGGTTACGGTGTGCAGAAGAAGAGCTCGGTGACGGGCGCCATCTCGCAGGTGAAAGCCGCCGATATGGAGAACCGCACCATCACCACCGCCGCCCAGGCCTTGCAGGGCAAGACGGCCGGCGTGCAGCTCATCACTTCGTCCGGCGGTCCCGGCGAGACGCCCACCATCCGCGTGCGCGGTTACTCCTCCAACGTGGCTTCCGACCCGCTCTATGTCGTGGACGGCGTGCGCCTGAGCGACATCTCCGGCATAGACCCCAATGACATTGAGTCCATGGAGGTATTGAAAGACGCCGCATCGGCCGCCATCTACGGTGCCGAGGCCGGTAACGGTGTCATCCTCATCACCACGAAGAAGGGACGTCCCGGACAGACGAAGATTTCCTACGACTTCCAGTTCGCCTCGCAGTCCATCGCCCGCGTGCCGAAGCTGATGAACGCCCAAGAGTACATCGCCTACATGACGGAAGCGGCCCCCGGCGGCACGAGCCTCATCCCGGTGAGCAGCATCGAGGCCAACTGGGACGGCGTGACCGACACCGACTGGGTGGACGCCATCTTTGAGAACAGCAAGATGCAGAAGCACAACCTGTCCTTTGCCGGAGGCAGCGACCGCGGCAGCTACTACCTCTCGCTGACCTATCTGAACAACAACGGTATCATCGTGGGCGACAACGACAAGTACAACCGCATGACCGCCACCATCAATGCCGACTACAAAATCAAGCCTTGGCTCAAGGTGGGCACGACCAACCAGATTGAGAAGTACAGCGTCCGCCGCGTCACGGGTCAGAACGCCTACGGCAGCACCTTGTCCGCTGTGCTGATGATGGACCCCCTGACGGCCCCCACCTACAGCCCCGACAATCTCCCGGCCAACATGCAGAACCTGCTGAACCAGGGCCGCGACCTGATGAAGGCGCCCAACGGCGACTACTACGGCGTGTCCGCCTTCTTTGAGGGCGAGAACTACAACCCCCTCATCATGATGAACAACAACATCACGCGCAACAGCGGCTTCAATGTCACCGGCTCCATCTTTGCCGACCTCACGCCGTTCGACGGCTTCACGTTCACCTCCCGCTTCGGCTACCGCCTCGGCGGCGCCCGCTCGTCCGGGGTCAACCTGCCGTTCTATGGCAACTCGACGCAGTCCAACCTCTTCACCAGCGTCAACGGCCAGTCGTCCACGACCATATACTACCAGTGGGAAAACTTCGCTAACTACATGAAGACCTTCGCCGACGCCCATACCGTCTCCGCCATGCTCGGTATGTCCTTCCAGGAGCAGACGTATGACTACGTCAGCGGCAGCCTGGCTGCCAACGGCGAACATGCCATCACGCAGAACGACCCCCTGTTCTACTTCCTGAACTACGCTGCGGCCTCGGCCACCAAGACCGTGGGCGGCGAGAAGACCCGCACGGCCAAGATGTCCTACTACGGACGTGTCGGCTACGACTACAAGGGCCGCTACATGGTGCAGGCTTCGCTCCGTGCCGATGCTGCCGACCTTTCCCTGTTGCCGGCCAGCAACCGCTGGGGCTACTTCCCCGCCGTGTCCGCCGGCTGGACCGTGTCCGAGGAGCAGTTCTTCCAGCCCATCCGCAACTATGTGACCAACCTGAAAATCCGTGCCAGCTGGGGACAGAACGGTAGCCTCGCCGCGTTGAGCAACTACCCGTACAGCGTCCTGATGGCTGCCTCCGGGCTGTATCCCTTCACCAATGCCAATGCCTTTGTCAACGGTTATGCGCCCAACTCCATGGGTAACGACGAACTGAAGTGGGAGACCTCCGAACAGCTGAACATCGGTTTCGACGCCCGCTTCCTGCGCGACCGCCTGACCTTCAGCATGGACTGGTTCAACAAGAAGACGAAAGACCTGCTGGTGACGGGCACAACGCCTTCACTCGTAGTAGGCGGCACGGTATCGCCCATCAACGCCGGCAACGTCGAGAACAAAGGCTTCGAGTTCGAGCTGGGCTGGCGCGACAATATCAAAGACTTCAGTTACAGCGTCCGCGCCAACCTCGCCACGCTGAAGAACAAAGTGACCTACCTCGACCCCTCGTTGGATCGCGTGGTGGGCACCCAGTTCCACACTTATCCTCTTAGTTACTTCGAGGAAGGCTATCCCGTCTATTACTTCCGCGGCTACCAGTTTGCCGGAATTGATCCCGCCACGGGCGACCCGACCTTCAAGGACCTGAACGGCGACAACGTCATCAACGACGACGACCGCACGTATATCGGCGATGCCATCCCCGACTTCACCTACGGCATCACGCTGACCGCCGCCTGGAAAGGTCTTGATCTGACTGTCTTCGGTACCGGCTCGGCAGGCAACGACATCTACAACGCATCGTTCCGCCCGGACCAGACCAAGGCCAATCACCTGAAGGAAATCTACTTTGACGACCGCTGGACGGTGGACAATCCCCACGGGACCAAGCCCCGTGCCGGTGCCAACTATATGGAGCGCTACATCACGTCCGACGCCGTGGTGTTCGACGGCTCGTTCTTCAAGATCAAGCAGATCCAGCTGGGCTACACCCTGCCGAAGACGTGGCTGAAGAAGGCCTTCATCAACAACCTGCGCGTGTACTGCTCGCTGGACGACTTCTTCACCTTCACCAGCTATCCCGGCTTCGACCCCGAGGCTTCGGCCAACTCCACCAACGGCATGGGCATCGACATGGGCGGCTACCCCAGTTCCAAGAAGGTCGTATTCGGCTTCAACATCGAATTTTAATTAACCTCTAAACAACAGAAAGACAATGAAGACAAAATCGTTATACACTATGCTCGCAGTTTTGCTGGCAGTATGCTTTGCCGGTTGCGAAGACCGGTTGAACATCTCGAAGCACGGCAGTCTGGGCAGTCCGGACGAATATTACCAGACAGACACGGAGGCGGAAGCCGCCGTGGCATCCATGTACGCCTCCTGGCGCGACCTGCACTACAACTGGTACTTCGTGCTGAACTGCATGTCCGACGATGCCTGGACGGCCGGCGGACAGCGCAACGACAACGCCGACATGGAGAAGCTGAACGAGTTCAACTATGACACGGACCACAGCATGATACAAGGCCTGTATTCCGGCCTCTATACCTTAATATATAAGGCCAACCTGATTATCGACAATGTGACGGGTGACAGCCAGACGATGCGTCGCGCCGTGGCCGAGGCACACGTGGCCCGCGGCTGGGCACACTTCTACCTGGTGACCCTCTGGGGGACGGCTCCCGTGGTGGACCACGTGCTGGACAATGCGGAATATCACATGTCCAACGGCACGCCCGAGACCACGTGGGAGTTTGTGGAGACCGAATTCCAGACCGCCATCGACGCCGGGGCCCTGCCCTCCAAGAACAGCGTGGATGACAAGGAGACCGGCATCCGCATCACGGCCGAGACGGCCAAGGCGTTCCTGGGCAAGGCCTACCTGTTCGAAGGCAAGTATGCCGAGGCGGCTTCCGTCCTTGACGAAGTCATCGCTTCCGGCAAGTACGACCTCTATCGGGGCGAATACGAAATGCTGGGCCACGCCTCCACCAACAACAACTGCGAAGCCATCTTCGAGCTCAATCGCGTAAAGAACGCAGAACAGGCGTGGAACCAGTTCTCGCAGCTGAACATCATGCTGGGCTGGCGCACGTCCATGCTGAGCTACATGCCCGGGACGGAAGTCGGCAACCTTGTCGCCCAAGGCTCTTATGGCTTCATGAGCCCGCAGAAATCCTTGTATGACGCCTTCGTGGCCGAGGAGGGTGTGGACGGCTACCGCCTGCGCAGCACCATCCGCACCTACGAGCAGATGAACGAGGCGGGCGTGGTCAACTTTGCCGGTGCCGCGCTGCCGGGCAACGAGGGCTACTTCTTCTGGAAGACCCGCCTGCTGAAGGAGGACTGCATCATCGACCAGAGCTACCTGCAGATGCTGCAGTGGAGCAACCTGCGCATCATGCGCTATGCCGAGGTGCTGCTGATGGCCGCCGAGGCCCACATCCAGGGCGGCGTGGATGCCTCCAAGGCCCTGGCCTACGTCAACGAGGTGCGCGGGCGTGCCCAGCTGCCGGCCCTGGCTGCCGTCACGATGGATGACGTGAAGACCGAGAAGCGCCTGGAACTCTGCATGGAGAGCTGCCGCTATCAGGACCTCGTACGTTGGGGCGACGCGGAGCGCGTGCTGGGCGAGCAGGGCAAGGAGATTCCCCAGTTTGCCTGGACCGTTTCCTACAACCCCGACGGCACCACGTCCATCGCCTCGCACGAGCAGAGCACCCTGGCCACGAACACGGTCTACGGCTTCAAGGAGCGCAACAAGCTGCTGCCCATCCCCTTGCGCGAGACGGAGGTGAACCCTGCCATGGAGCAGAACGAAGGCTGGTAACCCTCTCATTGCCCGTGTTACCGTGCGCTCGTCGGCTCCGCCGAGCGCGTTCGCGGATACCCGCGAACGGACACGGCAAATGTGTTGTAAAAAATAAGGTATAAAGGATTGATTTAACGGAAAATTCAGTTACTTTGCGGGGGAATGGCCCGCGGGCCGCCCCCTTGTTTGGAATCAAATGAACCATGTATAATCATAAAACATCAGAACAATGAAGAAAATTTTCTTTTTATCTCTTTTGCTGCTGACCGGCGTAATGGCCTATGCCCAGCAAGCCCTGTGGGGAACCATCCCCGTAGTGTCTCCCGAAGTGCATGACGACAACACCGTGACCTTCCGCCTGAAGGCGCCCAAGGCCGTCAAGGTGCAGGTGACGGGCGACTTCCTGGCCCCGACCCCCATCCAGACGCCCAACGGCGTATGGGAGGCACCGGGTGTGGCCGACCTCAAGGAGGGCAAGGACGGCGTGTGGGAGTTTACCACGCCCGAACCCCTGGCCCCGGAGCTGTACAGCTATTCCTTCCTGGTGGACGGCCTGCGGATGATGGACCCCGGCAACGTCTATATGATCCGCGACGTGGCCACGGTGACCAACGTCTTCCTGATAGGGGGCGGCCGGGCCGACTTGTATAAGGTGAACGACGTGCCCCACGGCACCGTGTCGCGCCTCTGGTATGACAGCCCCACGCTGAAGAAGACGCGCCGCCTGACGGTCTACACCCCCGCCGGGTATGAGACGAGCGGCAAGCGTTACCCCGTCTTCTACCTCCTGCACGGCATGGGCGGCGATGAAGAGGCCTGGATTGCCCTGGGCCGCACGGCGCAGATCATGGACAACCTCATTGCGCAGGGCAAGGCCGAGCCGATGATCGTGGTCATGACCAACGGCAATGCCTCGCAGGAGGCCGCTCCGGGCGAGTCGCAGGACGGCTTCAAGGCTCCCACCATCAATCTGCCGCAGACGATGGAAGGCTCGTTCGAGTCCGCCTTCCCCGACGTGGTGAAGTTCATCGACAAGACCTACCGCACGAAGGCCAACAAGCGGAGCCGCGCCATCGCCGGCCTCTCGATGGGCGGCTATCACTCGCTGCACATCTCCAAGCAGTATCCCGACCTCTTCAACTATGTCGGCCTGTTCTCCGCCGCCATCCTGCCGGACAAGAGCATACAGTCGCCCATCTACGAGGACTTGGAGCAGAAGCTGGCCGTGCAGTTCGCCAAGAAGCCGGCCCTCTACTGGATCGGCATCGGCAAGACCGACTTCCTCTATCAGGCCAACGTGGACTACCGCAAGCTGCTGGACAAGCATGGCTACAAGTACACGTACTACGAGAGTGAGGGCGGACACATCTGGCGCAACTGGCGCATCTACCTGACGGAATTTGCGCCGCTGCTGTTCAAGTGAGAGATATTTACCTTTAAAGACATTCCATAATGAAGAAACAATTACTTTCGGCGGCTCTCTTGTCCGCCACCTTGTGCGCCTGCGGTCCCGGTGCGCCGCAGCTGGGCCAGGCTCCCATCGAGGACGTCATCGGCGCCATGACACTGGAGGAGAAGATACACTTGGTCATCGGTACCGGCATGGCCGGCTTCTCCGGCGACAGTGCCGTCATCGGCGAGACGCGCAACATTGTGCCCGGTGCTGCCGGCACCACCTATCCCATCGAGCGCCTGGGCATCCCGGCCGTGGTGCTGGCCGACGGCCCTGCCGGCCTGCGCATCAATCCCACGCGCGAGGGCGACACCGCCACCTACTATTGCACACACTTCCCCATCGGCACTCTCCTGGCCTCAACGTGGGACACCGACCTGGTGGAGAATGTCGGCAAGGCTATCGGCAACGAGGTGCTGGAGTATGGCGCCGACGTCCTGCTGGCTCCGGCACTGAACATCCAGCGCAACCCGCTCTGCGGCCGTAACTTCGAGTACTACTCCGAGGACCCCGTGGTGAGCGGCAAGATAGCCGCCGCCTACGTGCGTGGCGTCCAGAGCAACGGCGTGGGCACCAGCATCAAGCACTTTGCCGTGAACAACCAGGAGACTAACCGCACGGCCAACGATGCCCGTGTGTCGCAGCGTGCCCTGCGCGAAATCTACCTGAAGGGCTTCGAAATCACCGTGAAGGAGGGCAAGCCCTGGACGGTGATGTCGTCCTACAATTACCTGAACGGCACCTATACTTCCGAGAGCCCCGAACTGCTGACCTCGCTGCTGCGCGACGAGTGGGGCTTCCCGGGCATGGTGATGACCGACTGGTTCGGCGGCAAGGATGCCGTGGCCCAGATGAAGGCCGGCAACGACATGCTGCAGCCCGGTTATGACCGCCAGTACACGGACATCCTGGAGGGCGTGAAGAGCGGCAAGCTGGACGAGGCTGTCCTCGACACCAATGTCTGCCGCATCCTGGAGATGATTCTGCAGTCGCCCAAGTTCAAGGGCTACAAGTACAGCAACAAGCCCGACCTGAAAGCCCATGCCGCCGTCACGCGGCAGTCGGCCACCGAGGGCATGGTCTTGCTGAAGAACGCGGACAACACGCTGCCACTGGCCAAGGAGGTGAAGCAGGTGGCACTCTTCGGCTGCACGTCGTATGACTTCATCCCCGGCGGTACCGGTTCGGGCAACGTCAACCGCGCCTATACGGTCTCCATGCCGGAGGGTCTGAAGAATGCGGGATACGTGACCGACGATGCGCTGGAGGCCAGGTACAAGGCCCACATCGCTGCCGAGAAGGAGCGCCTGAAGCCGTCGGACAAAGACCCGTATGCGGCCTTCCTGCCCATTGTCCTGCCCGAAGAGATGGAAATCAGTGAGGCCGAGCTGCAGGCCCAGGCCGCCCGGGCGGACGTGGCCGTCATCACCATCGGCCGCGGCTCCGGCGAGTTCCGCGACCGCGAGTCCTCCGGCTTCGACCTGAGCAAGAAGGAGCACCGGCTCATAGCCGACGTCTGCCGTACGTTCCATGCCGCCGGCAAGAAGGTGGTCGTGGTGCTGAACATAGGCGGCGCCATCGAGACAGCTTCGTGGAAGGCACAGCCCGATGCCATCCTTTGCGCCTGGCAGGGCGGACAAGAGGGAGGTAACAGTGTAGCCGATATCCTCAGCGGACGGGTCTCTCCGAGCGGCAAGCTGCCCATGACTTTCCCCGTGCGTTACCAGGACCATGCCTCTACGGAGAACTTCCCCGTCGACCAGACGTCCGACATCTCCCTGGTGGCTTCCGAGCGTGAGGCCCGCAAGGAGGGCCGCGTGGAGAACGTGGACTATACGGACTACGAGGAAGACATCTACGTGGGCTACCGCTACTTCGACAGCTTCAACCGGCAGGTGTCCTATCCCTTCGGCTACGGCCTGAGCTATACGACGTTCGAGTACACCAACCCCGTCATCGAGGCCGGCACCGGCTCGTACACCGTGCGCGTCGATGTGACCAACACCGGCAAGGTGGCCGGACGGGAGGTGGTGCAGCTCTATGTCACCGCTCCCGATGCCGCCAAGGCCAACAAGCCCGCCAAGGAGTTGAAGGACTTTGCCAAGACTGCCGAGCTGCAGCCGGGCGAGACGGTGAACGTCGTGCTGACCGTCAACACGCGCGACCTGGCCTCGTTTGACGAAGCCGCCTCCTCGTGGGTAGTCGCCGAGGGCGAGTATCAGTTCCTGGTAGGTGCCTCCTCGCGCGACATCAAGGCTACGCTGAAGGCCGACGTGGCCGCCTCTGCCGAGAAAGTCGGCAACCTCCTGAAGCCTCAAGTGGAGTTGAGTTTGTTGAAACGGTAATAGGGTTGGCAGCACACGGGTGAGGTTTTGTTTCATTTGTGTGCTGCTTTTGTCTATTTCTGTACAAGGGCAGTAACAAGTCTGCAGTAAAAGCGGTATATTTGCCCTCGCGTAAACAACCAAATGTTATATTACCTATATGAAAAAGTTTTTATTGACTTGTGTAGCGGCAGGTGCAGTCCTGTCCGCAGCGGCGCAGGCCGTAGCGCCCGCCATTCCGCGCGACGAGAAGATCGAGCAGCGTGTGGAGGAGATCCTGGGCAAGATGACCCTGGACGAGAAGATCGGCCAGATGTGTGAACTGACCATTGACGTGCTGAAGGACTGGAAAGCCGACCCCTCCAAGGGCTGGCAGATGAACGAGGCCCAGTTGGATAGCGTCATCGGCAAGTACAAGGTGGGCTCCATCCTGAACGTGCCCGACGGCTTGGCCGTCACGCCGCAGAAGTGGCAGGAAATCATTACCCGCATCCAAGAGAAGTCCATGGAAGAAATCGGCATTCCCGATATCTACGGCGTGGACCAGATTCACGGCACTACCTATACATTGGGTGGTACGCTCTTCCCGCAGGGTGTCAACATGGGTGCCACGTTCAACCGTGAACTGACCCGTATCGGCGCGGAAATTTCCGCTTACGAGACCCGTGCCGGCAGTATCCCCTGGACCTACGCTCCGGTAGTGGACCTGGGTCGTGACCCGCGTTGGCCCCGCATGTGGGAGAATTACGGTGAGGACGCTTACCTGAACGCGGAAATGGGCCGCGAAGCCGTTATAGGTTTCCAGGGCGAGGACCCCAACCACATCGACCTCTACCACGTGGCTGCCTGCATGAAGCACTTCATGGGCTATGGTGTACCTGTTTCCGGAAAGGACCGCACGCCTTCGTCCATCACCGAGCAGGACATGCGCGAGAAGCACTTCGCTCCTTATGTGGAGATGGTCAAGGCCGGTGCCCTGTCGCTGATGGTGAACTCGGCCATGAACAACGGCCTGCCCTTCCACGCCAACTACGAGCTGCTGACCGGCTGGCTGAAGGAAGGCCTGAACTGGGACGGCATGATTGTGACGGACTGGGCCGACATTGTCAACCTCTACAGCCGCGACCACATCGCCGGCTCCAAGAAGGAAGCCATCAAGCTGGCCATCAACGCCGGTATTGACATGAGCATGGACCCCTACAACTGGGACTTCTGTCCGCTGCTGAAGGAGCTGGTAGAGGAAGGTGAAGTGCCCATGAGCCGCATCGACGACGCCGTGCGCCGCATCCTGCGCCTGAAACTCCGCCTCGGTCTCTTCGAGAAGCCCTATAACGACTTCAAGGACTATCCCAAGTTCGGCTCGCAGGAGTTTGCCGACCAGGCTCTCCAGGCTGCCATCGAGTCCATCGTCCTGCTGAAGAACACGGACAACATCCTGCCGCTGGCTTCCGGCAAGAAGATCCTGCTGACGGGCCCCAACGCCAACTCCATGCGTTGCCTTAACGGCGGCTGGTCTTACTCCTGGCAGGGCGACAAGGCCGACCAATGCGCCCAGCAGTACAACACCATCCTCGAAGCCCTGAGCAACAAGTACGGCAAGGACAACGTAGTCTACGAGGCAGGCGTTACCTACAAGGAAGGCGGCCTGTGGTGGGAAGAGAACGCTCCCGAGATTGAGAAGGCCGTGGCTGCCGCCCAAGGCGTGGATGTCATCGTGGCCTGCATCGGCGAGAATTCCTACTGTGAGACGCCGGGCAACCTGACCGACCTCATGATGTCCGAGAACCAGCGCAACCTCGTCAAGGCACTGGCCAAGACGGGCAAGCCCATCATCCTCGTCCTGAACGAAGGCCGTCCGCGCATCATGGCCGACATCGAGCCGCTGGCCAAGGCGGTGGTTCACACCATGCTGCCGGGCAACTACGGTGCCGATGCCCTGGCACTGCTGATGAGCGGCGAAGCCAACTTCAGCGGCAAGATGCCTTATACTTATCCGAAGGAAATCAACTCGCTCGTCACCTACGACTACAAGCCCTGTGAGCACATCGGCAAGCCCATGGAAGGCGCCTACAACTATGACGCCCAGGTGGCCGTACAATGGGCCTTTGGTTACGGCATGAGCTACACCTCTTATAAATATAGCAACCTGAAGGTGGACAAGGCCAACTTCACGGCCGACGATGTTCTGACCTTCACCGTAGACGTGACGAACACGGGCAAGGTGGCAGGCAAGGAGAGCGTCCTGCTGTTCAGCAGCGACCTCGTAGCCAGCCTGACGCCGGACAACCGCCGCCTCCGCGCCTTCGAGAAGGTAGAGCTCCGGCCGGGCGAGACGAAGACCGTCACGCTGAAGGTGAAAGCTTCCGACCTGGCCTTCGTGGGCTATGACGGCAAGTGGATTCTGGAGAAAGGCGACTTCCGCATCCAGGCCGGCGACCAGACGGCGAACATCGTCTGCACCGCCACGAAGAAGTGGGACAGCCAGAACAAGTAATATTACGGTTTTTCTTAAAAAAGGCATAAGAAAAAATGTAGGGGGAGGGATGCCGGGAGGCGTCCCTCCTTTTTTCGTCCTTTCTGTTCTCTTTTCCCGGAAAAATCCTTATCTTTGGCCGCAAAATACCACCTGCACCATGAAGAAAGTCCTTTTTTGCCTGTATTGCTTACTGTGCTGCACGTTGCCGCTTATGGCGGCTGCTTCGGAGATAGACTCTTTGTTGGACCGGCTGGATGCGGTCATCAAGGACCGCCCGCGTTATATTGCGGACAAACAACACCGCTTGCAGGAATTGAAACAACGACTTTATCCCGGCCTGCCGGACGAGGAACGCTTCGAGCAGTTGGGTCTGTTGTTCGAGGAATACCGCTCGTTCAATGCCGATTCGTCGCAGGCCATTGTGAGCGAACGCCTGCAACTGGCCCGTCGGCTGGGCAGTCCGGAACGTTTGGCCAACGCCCGTATGAACCTGGCCGAGGTGATGGGTATCGCCGGTATGTACAAGGAGGCGCTGGAGCGGATGGATTCTGTCTGCTTGGATTCGCTGGCGGGCTATCTGCGTCCGTATTATTTCAATAATTTGCGCACGTTCTACGGTTGGATGGCCGACTATGTGGTGGTGCCCGAGGAGGAGACGCGCTATCACCGGCTGATGGACTGCTATACCGACTCGTTGCTGAAGTATCACCTGGCCACGGGCGACACCCTGTCCTACGTGATGAACCGCTGCCAGCACTACAACCAGTCCGGCCGTTACGACGATGCCATCCGCCTGATGGAGCGTTACCTCCACGCCGGAGACGTCCATTACGAGGCCCTTGCCGCTTATACACTGGCCGAGTCCTACCGTCACAAGGCCGACGCAAGGCAGGAGAAGAAATATCTGGCCATCTCCGCCATCGCCGACATGTCCACCCCCGTGTTGGAATATGCCTCACTGCCACGTCTGGCTGTCCTGCTTTTCCATGAGGGCGACGTGGAGCGTGCCTATACTTACTTGAAACTCTGCATGGAGGATGCCGTGGCCTGCAACGCCCGCCTGCGCATCCTTGAAATCCTGAAGATATTCCCCGTGGTGAACGATGTCTACCAACTGCAAATCAAGAAGCGGCAGCGGCAGATGGCGTGGGCCTTGGTGTCCATCAGTCTGTTGTCCGTCTTCCTGGTGGTGGCCGTGTTTTATGTGCGTCGGCAGATGCGGCGCGTGGTGCAGGCCCGTCGCGAGGTGGTGGAGGCCAATGCCCGCCTGAAGGAACTGAACGACGAGCTGCACCGCTCCAACGCTAGTCTGAAAGAGGCCAACCGCAGCATTGCCGAGAACTCTTACCTGAAGGAGGAATACATCGGCCGCTACATGGACCAGTGCAGTACCTACATTGAGAAGCTGGACGCCTATCGCCGCCACTTAGGCAAGCTGGCTGCCGCGGGTAAGGTACAAGAACTCTACAAGGATCTGAAATCGTCCAAGCAGGTGGAGCAGGAGCTGAAGGACTTCTATGCCAACTTCGACGACACCTTCCTGCAACTCTTCCCGACTTTTATCGAAGATCTCAACTCGTTGCTCCTGCCCGACGAGCGCATCACGCCCAAGCCCGGCGAACGCATGAACACCGAACTGCGCATCTATGCCCTCATCCGCCTGGGCATCACGGACAGCGTGAAGATTGCCCAGTTCCTGCGCTACTCCGTCACCACCATCTACAATTACCGCACCCGCGTGCGCAACAAGGCCGCCGGCAACCGGGAGGAACTGGAGGGGCTTGTGGCCCGCATCGGACGCCTGAAGATGTAACCTGCACGTTTTCAGACGCTACTTTTTTGGCCATGCCGGCAAGGCGTATGTGCTTGGCAGCCAATTTCTTGATATAAATCAATTACTACTTTCTTGCTATTCGGGAGAGCCGCCCCTTGTTTTTTCCGATACTTTTGCATCGTGCTTCTTCACCCGGGAGAACGAGGCACGCCAAGTGTTTGTAGAATCATAAATTTTAATGTCATGCAAAACGACAAGAATCCATTCCGATTCCGGCTGTTCGCACTATTGGCCGG
>DXBX01000061.1 GCA_019116285.1 Candidatus Bacteroides merdigallinarum | reverse complement strand
CTGCCCATGCCGATGTTCTTGCCCGGGTGGAACTCTGTACCTCTCTGACGAACGATGATGTTGCCTGCCTTGCAGACTTCGCCACCGAATATCTTGACGCCTAATCTCTTACTTGCTGATTCGCGGCCGTTCTTAGAACTGCCGACACCTTTTTTATGTGCCATGTCTTCTTACTGTTTTAATGTGATTAAGCTACTACTTCTTTGATTGTCAACTCTGTGAACTGCTCGCGATGGCCTTTCAGCTTGCGATAGCCTTTTCTTCTCTTCTTGTGGAACACGAGCACCTTGTCGCCCTTTACCAGCGGGGAGAGCACTTCGCAAACCACCTTCGCGCCTTCTACGGTGGGAACGCCTACGGTGATGTCACCGTCTTTGTCCACCAACAGGACTTTGTCAAACTCTACTGTTGCACCGCTCTCGATGTTCTGGATGTGGTGAACGAACAGCTTCTTGCCGGCCTCAGCCTTGAACTGCTGGCCTTGAATTTCTACGATTACGTACATTGTTGTATATAATAATGCTAAAAGTTAGCTCCGGCGGGTGGTTCCCTAATCACTTAGAGAGCACTTGATCGGACCCGTTGCGGAATAATCGGGCGCAAAGGTACTGATTTTAGTTGGATTAAGCAAGAGACGAAGCAAAAATAATTGCTTATTCCGGTTTGTCACGGAACAAATCTATGGTGTCGCTGAATTGCTGGGCAATGAAAGCCAGTTGCGGATGGTCTGGACGGCAGATGAGGGCGACAAAGTTCTCGATGCCTTCTTCATCGGGAATTTCCGTGGAGAGGAATATGAACGCCTTTTGATGGCCTGATGAGCGGAACCAAGACTCAAAGAGGCGATTCCGGATCTTCTGTCGGTTGTCACCGGTCTCACAAAGGTAGAGCATGACGGCTTCCCGCTTGCGGAAGAATTCATAAATCAATGCGAGGATGGTCTCTCGCAACTTGGGGTCGCGGGGAGATTTGCGATTGCTCGGGTTGGTGAGGATGAATTCGTATGCTTCAACGTCCGGCAAAAGATTGCTGGGTGTGAAGCCTGTGTTGTAGTCCACACCATAATCTGTGATGAAATCATAGAATAAAGGACGTTTGTTAGGTATTAGCTCATAAGGGCTGTTCGCATTGATGCGTTCTGTATCTAATGTCACCATACCTCAAAAGAAGTTACATCCTCTCCTGTACGTTCCTTGATTTTGGCGCGCATTTCTTGTTGAATCTGCTCCAATAGTTCCTGCTTCTTCCGTTTATGTTCTTTCATCCGCCGCCAAACCTCTTCTTTGGTCAGCGGAATTCTTTTGATGGTGATGTACTGGTTCTCTTCCATAGTGTTCAGGGTTTTACGGGGCAAAGATACGCATAATTGGTGAATAAAACGTCTTGTTTTTCCTGTCTTCGTTGGAAAAAATCGGCCGGATGGTGCGGAGGGCTGCCGGCCGTGCTCGGAAGTACTGCCGAGCACGTTCGGGCATACCGATGTGCACGCTCGTCGGTATCCCTGAACAAGGCGTTGGATTACAGCAAGATGTCGGCGACGATAAACAGTCCGTAGCCGAGGCTGATGATACCAACCAGCAGCAGCAAGGCGTAAACGAACATCACCACCGTGCGCCACAGACTTGTCCACCACGAGCATAGGTAGAGCTGACGCAAGTCCCACCAGAACAGCAGGAAGATGATGCTCCATGGCAGGGCGAAGACTTCGGCCTCATTGTCCACCCAGCCGAAGGGCAGGAGCAGGATGCTGAGCAGCATAATCTGTCCGGCGATGTAGGCCTGGATGAAGAAGTGCTCCATCAGGTTGAAGCGCACCCGCCGGGGATGACGGCGCTGTTGCCAGCGGCTTTGGAAGGACCAGTAGGTGCCGATGGCAAAGAGGGGCAGGATGGCGATGACGTGCAGTGTCCGGTTGCCGTGGCCCCAACGCTTCAGCAGGCTCCACACACGGTTGAGGAAGGGAATTTGGGCAATGTGGGCGTCCAGTCTTTCAGTCAGTCTCCTTTTCAGGGTCAGGTTCGGATACCTTCGCAGCACTTCCTCGCTGACCTTTTCGCTCTCCCGCAGGCTGTCCGGCGGAAGCAGTTCGGCCAGGTTGCGTTTCAGCGTGATGATGCTGACGTTGTACACCATAATCATCGTGGAGTCGGTTTCCGCCTGTATATCGGTTTCGTACTGGGCAATCAGGTTGCGTATGGCAGTCACCTGTTCGGTTGTGGTACGAGGCTGCTCCTCCTCTTTGTCTTCCTGTAGCTTGGGGATGATCAGCTGCACGGCCAGCAGGTAGAAGGCAATGAGCAGGAACAGCGTCTGCAACGGCATGGAGTAGGCGGCGCGCCGTCCCTGCATGAAGCCGCGCATCAGGTGGCCGGGGCGGTAGAGCAGAGCGACGAGCGTGTGGCCGAACTTGCCGTCCACGCGGAAGAGGCTGCGCAGGATGTTGCCCGCCGCGTGCTTCAGTTGGAAGCGGTAGGTGCCGCGCGATTGTCCGCAACGGGGGCAGAAGTTGCCCGTGAAGGTATGTCCGCAGTTGCGGCACGTACAGTTCTCGGTGCGGAGCGGGGCGGGCACCTTGCCGCGTATCTGCCGGATGTGGAAGGCGCGGTAGCGGACGATGACCGGGTGCAGCCGCTCCAGCAGCCACACCTCGGCCACCGTGGGCAGGATGCGCCGAGTGCGTGCCACCTTCCACAGGTAGAGCAGGAAGAGGGTGAAGAAGACAAACGTCGGGTCATCATATAGCGGGATGCTCTCCGCCCAGCTGAGCAGCAGCAACAGGAGCAGGAAGATGACTTGATGGATGCCGATCCATTTGCGGGATTTTGGCTTGTCGGGCGGGGTGTCATCGTCCAGCAGTTCCGTCAGCAAGGCCATGATGCGGCGGTGGGGATAGCGGGCCAGCTCGTCGGCAGTGGTGACGCCGTGGGTGATGCCGGCAAAGTCCACGCCTGCGGCCCGGGCGGTCTCGGCATCCACGGTGCTGTCGCCGATGTAGAGCACGTCCTTCTTCTCCACGCCCAGCTCCGAGATGGCGTGGAGCAGTCCTTCGGGGTCAGGCTTGGCGCGGGACACGTCCTCGCCGCCCACCACGATGTCCAGGAAGTCGGCGGGCAGGTGCTGGTCCATCGTCTCGTGGATGCGGAAGCGGTATTTGGTGGAGATGATGCCTACCCGTGCGCCGCGTTCCTTCAGCTTCCTAAGTACATCGAGCGTTTCGGGGAAGAGGCGGGTGTTGGGCGTCATGTGTACGTCGGCCTCCTTGCGGTATTGCTGTTTGAAGTCGGCCAGACGGTCCGCGTCCGTCACGCCCGTCAGGATGGAGAACGACTCCTCCAGCGTCTTGCCGATGGTGCGGCGGATGGCCTCGTCCGTCACGTCGGTGTAGCCGTTGCGCTCCAGTACGTGGCGGAAGCACATCACGATGCCGCGCGACGAGTCGGCCAGGGTGTAGTCGAAGTCGAAGAGGTAGGTTGTATAGTGCATAGGGTTACTTCAAAGGTTCTACCGTATATCCTTTCCCCTGCAACAGCTTGATGAGTCCTTGTTCGCCCGGCAGGTGTCCGGCGCCGATGACGAAAAGCGTGGAGGCCGTCTGCATGATGTCCGGCATTTGGCCCACCCAGTTGTGGTTGCGGTCATAGAGCAGTTGCGCCATCTCCTCGGGCGTGGGGTCGCACTTGGTGCCTTCCTTCTCTTCCAGCAGGCGGAGCACTGTGTCCAGGTTCTGCGCGGCGTAGGCGGCGATGAGTTCCTTGGCCTGGCGTTCGGCCTTGGCGGGGTTGCTGAGGAAGCAGTAGAGGTCCTCGGCCTGGCGGCGGAGGGGCTTGTTGAAGAGGATGTCCATCTGCGACTGCACCGTCTCCAGTCCGCCCACCTTCTTGCCCGCTTTCGTGGCATCCTGTTGGAAAGAGGCATCCAGCTGTTCCTGCGGGTTGTAGCCCGGCGTGTGCTTCAGGTAGAACAGCACGGTGAGTTGTTGGGAGAGGGCGGCGGGCTTCATGCGGTCCAGCAGGGCGATGTCCACCTGCATATATTCCTTCACGGCCTGGCTTATGGTCTCGAATTCTTCGGGGGTGAAGAGGCTCTTCAGCGTGGTGTCGGCGGGCAGCATCATCTGTTGCTGCATCTTCATCAGGGTTTCGGGCTTCATCATGTCGGCCATGATGACCTCACCGTACACTTGCTGCACGTCGTGCTGCACCTGCGGCAAGGCGGCGATGCTGTCCTTGATGCCGAGGGAGGCGAGGTGGTACGTGCCGAAGAGGTACGAAGGCTGGTCGAGCCCGTTGCCCGATACTTTCCAGAGTAATTGTGCCTGGGCGCCCAGCGTGGCTGCAACGACCAGGAGGAGGGTGATGAATCGTTTCATAATGAGTTATTGTTAGTTAATACTGTTAGTAATGGGATACTGTAGGGGCGGGGCTTGTCCCCGCCCAAATCAGGGCGACCGCAAGGGTCGCCCCTACACGTCCGGTTTTGGAATCTCAGTTCGTTCGTCCGCCCCGCATCCAGTGCTCGTCCCAATAGTCCTCGCTGAGGCGGCTGACCATCACGCCCCGGCTGGTGCTGGCGTGGACGAACTTGCCGTCTTTCAGGTAGATGCCTACGTGGCTGACGCGGCGTCGCTTCCGTCCGTGGAAGAAGACCAGGTCGCCTTCGCGCAATTTGCCTTTGCGGACCCGGCGCGTGGCGTCCAGCTGCTGGTCGGTGCTGCGGGGCAGGTCAATGCCGTAGGCGGCGCGGTATACCTGGCGCACGAAGCCCGAGCAGTCCGTGCCGCGGCGCGATTGTCCGCCGCTGCGGTAGGGCGTGCCTATCCACTCGGCGGCCTCCAGGTAGAGGGCGTGGTGGTCCTTCGGGCCGATGTCCATGCCCAGGCGGTCGGCGGCGCGGACCAGGGCGCGGTAGTCCAGCTTGGGGGCGGCACTGCGGCAGCCCGTCAGGCAGAGGGCGAGCAGAAGCAGGGGGAGGAGGCGTTTCATTGCGCTTCCTCCGGCGTTTCCGTGGCAGGAGCCTCTTCCGCGGGTTGCGGTTCGCCCTCGGCGCGGAGGTTGAAGTAGTCTTCCAGCTCCTGTTCCGCCCGGCCGTCGTGGTTGTCGATGTCGCGCAGGATGACGCCGTGCTCCAGCAGGGCGATGCGCGGACAGATGTCCACCGTGTGGTTCAGGTTGTGGCTGGAGATGAGGACGGTGGCGCCGTGCTCCTCGTTGTACGCCCGCAGCAGGTGCTTGATGATGGCCTGGCTGGAGGGGTCGAGGAAGTTGAACGGCTCGTCCAGGATGAGCAGCCGGGGATGGTGCAGCATGGCGGAGATGATGCCGATCTTCTGCTTGTTGCCCATGGAGTAGTTGCGGATGAACTTCTTCTGCCCCAGCACTTCGCCGTTCATGAAGCGTTCAAACGGCCGGAGGCGTTCGTCCACCTGCTCCTTCGTGAGCCCGTACATGCGGCCGATGAAGTAGAAGTATTCTTCGGGCGTGAGGTAGTCGATGAGGAAGCCGTCGTCGATATAGGCGCCGGTGATGTCCTTCCAGTCCTCGGTGCGGGTGACGTCCGTCCCGGCGATGGCCACCGTGCCTTGGTCGGCCCGGACCAGGTCCAGGATGAGGCGGAACAGGGTGGTCTTGCCCGCGCCGTTGTTGCCCACCAGGCCCAGCATGTCGCCGTCGGCAATGCTGTAGCGGGCGATGTCGATAGCTTTCTTCGAGCCGTAGCTCTTCTGTAAGTCGTTTATTTCTATCATATTATCTTGTTCTTATAGGTTTGTTATAACGGTTGTTGATGTTCGCACGCCCCCATGCGAGGTGTTCGCACGCCCCCATGCGAGGTGTTCGCACGCCCCCGTGCGAGATGTCTGCACACCCCCGTGCGGGATGTCTGCACACCCCTGTGCGGGATGTCTGCACACCCCTGTGCAGGGTCAGCGTTGGCGGCTGTCGCGGAAGCCCTCCATGTTCTGGTAGCGGCGGCGCATTATCCGTCGGTAGACATTGCCTATCCACAGGCGCGAGGTCAGGATGCAGGCGAGGCCGATGACGATGAGCCCCCAGTAGGCCACGGTGCTGTCGAAGAGGACCTGCAGCGGCAGGTAGACTACCCAGGGCAGGGCGAAGGCGCCGAAGCCGGCCAGTTGTTGCAGGCCCGTGCCGGCGTTGTTGCGGCTGGTCATCTTGGCGTTGAGGTCCACGGTGCGGTTGTTGTACACGGCCAGTTGGAAGAAGCCGCAGTTGACGCCGCCCGCCGTAAACATTCCCCAGGCCACGATTTGCAGCAGCGACAGCTTGCCCGTCACCACGCCCGGCAGCATCAGCAGCAGGGGGAGGAGCAGGACGAGGTTGTAGAGCACATACTTGGCACGCAGCAGGGCGAAGATGGACTCGCGGCGCGTCATCAGCCCGTCTATGTAGTTGCCCTCGTAGCCCATCAGGGTGGAGAAGGCCAGCAGGCTGACGATGACGTAGTTGTACATCACCCAGAAGTCGTTCAGCCGGTAGACATCCGTGAAGCTGATCATCGCGCTGAAGAGCAGGATGACGACGACGATGCTGATGAGCGACTTGCGGCACACCTTGTTGCGGAGCATCAGCTTCAGCTCCAGGCGCATGTATTCGCCCGTCATGCCGTAGCGGTCCAGGAACTTGTATTCGCTGAGCTTCTTCACTTCCACGGTGGTGTCCTCCGTCTTGTTCAGCTCGCTGTAGATGAGGCGGCGGATGACGCGGCTGTCGATGAGCCACATCAGGGCGATGGCCAGAAGGAGCCCTAGGAATACCAGGACGTTGCCCGTGATGAAGCCCTCGCCCAGCTCCAGGAACCAGTCGAACACGGGGCTGTCGTCCGGCAGGAACATCCCCACGCCCAATCCGCCATAGACGGCGAGGGGCAGCAGCACCCACCAAATGCGTTCGCCCAGCAGCGTGCGGCACAGCAGGTACCAGTAGTTGTTGAGCATCATCAGCAGCCAGATGCCCACGCAATAGGTCAGCACGCCCCACAGGCCGTAGAACCGGGTCACCGTCAGCAGGGCGAAGGGCAGGAACATAAAGAGCCAAATGAAGTTGAACCCGCTCAGCCCGGAGCGGATGAGGAGGAAGTCAATCAGCCGGTTGCGGCGCACGGGCAGCAGCAGGTAGGGCTTCACCTCCTGCGTGGGTGTCCGCTGGAAGGGGAAGCGCATCAGGAAGTCCACCGCAAGCACGAACACCAGGCCGGAGTTGAGGATGTGGTACGGTTCCACCGGCGCGTCCGCCAGCCCCAAGGCCAGGGTGGTGCCGATGAAGATGAGGTAGCCCGCCCAGAACACAGCCATGAAGTACATCCAGAACCGGGTGAAGCGGCTCTTCTCGTACATCGGGTGGCGCTTGTCGGCCAGGCGTGCGTGGCGGCGCAGTTCTAAGAATAGGTTCATTATGAATGAAGAATTAAGAATGTAGAATGAAGAATGAGGAATGAAGAACGGTGTGGAAACGAAAAGAACGAAGAATGAATGAGTCAGTCGCGCGATTCTTCATTCTTCGTTCTTCATTCTTCCTTAAACAGGGTTTACTTTGTCTCGGGCACAGTCATTACCACCGTCAGCTTGTTGCCTTGCTTCAGCAGGTCGGCGGCAAACTTGGCGACATCTTGTGCGGTGAGGCCGTTGATCAGGGCTTCGTAGTCCTTCGTCATGTCCACGCCGGTGTAGAGCACTTCCTTGATGTTGTCCATCCAGTAGGAGTTTTCCTTCTGGTTGTCGGCGTGCTTCTTCAGCATGTATTCCTTGATCTTCTGCATCTGCTCGGCCGAGGGACCTTCCTTGGCCATCTTGTCCAGCAAGGTGCTGATGATGCCGTTCAGGTGCTCGAACTTGGCGGGGTCGGTCTGGTAGACAATCTGCAGGATGGCGTTCTGCTGCTCGCTGCCCAGTTGGCCGAAGGTGCTGACACCGTACGTGCCGCCTTCCTTCTCGCGGATTTCCTCGGTATATACCATGTCGAGGGCCTGGTTGAGGACGCTGAGGAGGACGAAGTTGCGCAGGTTGTATGTCACGTCGCCGTTGACAATCATGGCGACGGAGGCCATCGGGGTCTGCTGCTCCTTGCCGAAGACCACGTCCTTCGTGCCCTTGGCGATGGTCAGCAGGTTGTCCTTGTTGTATGCCTGCTTGGCGTTCTTGCCGGGCAGTGCGCCGAGATACGTCTCGATGTAGGGCTTGATGGAATCCAGCTCGGCATTGCCCACGAAGATGAAGGTGAAGTCGCCGCAGTCGGCAAAGGCTTGCTTGTACAGTTCCAGGATACGGTCGTAGTCCATCTGGTCCACCATGGCGGCCTTCAGGTTGAGGTAACGCTCGTTGTGGCCCTGCAATTCGTAGCTCAAGGTGTCCTGCCAAGCCATCAGCGGGTTGGCCTCGGCACTCTCCAGCTGGGCCTTCAGGCGGTTCTTGAAGGAGGCAAAGGCTTCTTCGTCCTTGCGGGGCTGGGTGATGTAGAGGTAGGTCAGCTGCATCATGGTCTCGAAGTCCTTGGGCGAGCAGTTGCCGCTGACGTTCTCCTGCGTGCTGTTCACGGTGGCGGTGACGCTTACCTTCTTGCCGGCCAGCAGTTTGGTCAGCTCGACGTTGCTGAAGTTGCCGGCACCACCTGCGTCTACCACGCCGTTCATGGTCGAGAAGTTCAGCTTGTCGGCTGCATCGAAGAGGCTCCTGCCACCCAGGCTGAAGCCATGCATACGGATTTCATCGGCCTTGAAGTCGGTCTTCTTCACGTAGACCTTGATGCCGTTGCTCAGCGTCAGTTCCGTGGTGCCGAACAGGGCGTTGTCCTTCTGGCTGACAATCTTGCCGCCTTGGGGGGCTTCCTTGATGAGGGGCTCGTTGGACACCTTGTCCACGTAGGCTTCCACTTGCAGGGTGGGCATGGCCTTGAGGTCGGCGATGACTTCCTCCTTCGTGGGGATGACCACGCCTTCCTTGTCCGGAGCGGCGATGAAGACGGCCTGGTTGTTGGCGGTAATCAGTTGCTGGGCCACTTGGTTGATGGCTTGCACGGGGATATTCGGTGCCAGCTGGTTCAGCGTGGCGTATTCATACTCGATGCCGGGCATGGGTTCGGCGTGCAGGAAGTGTTGCAGGCACTGGTTGACGTAGGCCATGTTGTTGGTCTTCTCGCGCTCGTTGTAGCTGGATTCCAGCTGTTGCAGGATGTTGGCACGGGCACGGGCATATTCGCTCTCGGTGAAGCCGTGGCGACGTACGCGCTCCACTTCTTGCAGCAGCACCTTCATGGCGTTGGAGAGGCCGTCGTCCTTGGTGTAGGCGGTGATGTTGAAGGATTTCATCGTGCCGCTCAGGAAGAAGTCGGCATCGGGTGAGCAACCGGCCATGTTGAAGGGCGGGTTGGCCGACTGGGCCAGTTCGCTGAGGCGTTCGTTCAGCATCCGGGCAATGGCGCTCATCATGTAGTCCTGGGCCAGGTAGAGCATGCTTCCCTTGATGCTGTCCGGCGTGGCGTCGTGCTTGAAGTAGATGTCCACCATGGGCGTGTCGATTTCCTTGTCCTTTCCGATGTAGACGATGGGCTCCTCGTTGTCCGGCACGGGATACCAGATGCGCTCGGCGGGATTCTCCGGCATCTTGATGTCGGCAAAGAGCGTCTTGATCTTCTGCTCCATCTGGTCCACGTCGATGTCACCCACCACGATGATGCCCTGCAGGTCGGGGCGATACCACTTGGCGTAGTAGTCGCGGATGGCCTGGTAGGGGAAGTTGTTGATGACGTCGATGCTGCCGATGGGCATGCAGTCGCTGTACTTGGAGTCGGGGTAGAGCACGGGTTGTGCCTCGGTGTAGAGGCGGAGCATGCCGACGTTGCGGCTGCGCCACTCCTCGCGGATGACGCCGCGCTCCTTGTCAATCTCCTTGTCGGCCAGCAGGATGGCGTTGCTCCAGTCGTGCAGGATGAGCAGGCAGGAGTCCACGATGGCGTCGTCGGTGCTGGGCACATTTTCTATATTATATACCGTCTCGTCCACGGCGGTGTAGGCGTTGAGGTTGGTGCCGAACTTGATGCCCTTGGATTCGCACCACTGCACGATGCCCAGGCCGCGTTCGTCGCCGGGGAAGTTCTTCGTGCCGTTGAAGGCCATGTGCTCCAGGAAGTGGGCCAAGCCGCGCTGTTCGGGTTCTTCGAGGATGGAGCCTACCTTCTGTGCGATGTAGAACTCCACGCGGTTTTCGGGTTTCTCGTTGTGACGGATGTAGTACGTCAGTCCGTTGTCCAGTTTGCCGATGCGGACGTTCTGGTCCACCGGCAGGGGCGGCAGCTGCATCTGGGCGGCTGCCTGTTGCAGGCCGAGGCACAGGATGAGTGCCATCAGCCACAGTGTACGTGTTAACTTTTTCATGATTCTATCTGTTTTTAATAGATGTTTTGCCTTATCTGTCGCCCTGTTCCCGGATTAATCACAGCAGGGTGGAGAAAAAAGTTGCGGGCATCGCAACCGGGTGGTTGCGGGTGTGGCAACCGGGTGGTTGCGGGTGTCGCAACTTAGCCTTCCGTGATGGCCTGGCGGATGCGCACCAGCCTTTCGAGCAGTCCCTCCAGCAGGTCGAGGCGCAGCATGTTGGCCCCGTCGCTCTTGGCCGCGGCAGGATTCTCGTGCGTCTCGATGAAGAGTCCGTCGGCGCCCACGGCGATGCCTGCGCGGGCGATGGTCTCGATGAGCTGGGGCATGCCGCCCGTCACGCCGCCCGCCTGGTTGGGCTGTTGCAGGGAGTGCGTGGCGTCCAGGATGACGGGGTAGCCGCAGGCCTGCATCTCGGGGATGCCGCGGTAGTCCACCACCAGGTCCTGGTAGCCGAAGGTCGTTCCGCGCTCGGTCAGCAGGATGTCCGTGTCGCCGGCTTCCACCACCTTCTCGGCGGCGAAATGCATGGCCTGGGGCGAGAGGAATTGGCCTTTCTTGATGTTGATGGTGCGTCCCGTCTGTGCGGCGGCCACCAGCAGGTCGGTCTGGCGGCAGAGGAAGGCGGGTATTTGCAGGATGTCCACGTATTCCGCGGCCATCTGCGCCTCGTCGGCGGCGTGGATGTCGGTGACGGTGGGTATGCCGAAGGTGTCGTGCACCTTGCGGAGTATCTTCAGCGCCTTTTCGTCGCCGATGCCGGTGAAGGAGTCCAGGCGCGAGCGGTTGGCCTTGCGGTACGAGCCTTTGAATACGTAGGGGATGCCGAGTCGTCCGGTCACCTTCACGATATGTTCGGCGATGCGGAGGGCCATGTCTTCGCCCTCGATGACGCACGGGCCCGCCAGCAGGAAGAAGTTGCGGGCGGGGTTGTTCTTGAGTTGTTCGGATAGTTTCATTGTATGTTGTAGGGTTATTATTATGGAATAATCAGTGTAATCGCTTCGTGCAGAATCCCAATATTCAGCGGGAAATGCCGTTCTTGCAGGATGCGTCCGTCCAGGTCCACCACGGCGTTGCGGGCGCGGAGCACCTTCACCTGGCGGGTGCGGAAGGGTTTCACCAGCTTGTGGTTCAGGATGCGCCCCTGGATGAGCATCCACAGGCCGCCCCACAGCTGGCGCAGTTCCGGCCGATGGATGATGGAGACGTCCAGCCAGCCGTTGTAGGGTACGGCACTGGGCACCTGTCCGTAGCCCGTGGCACTGCCGATACAGACGGTCATGATGCGGCCACGGATGTGCTCGTCGTTGATCTTCAGGTGCATGCGATAGAGCTTGCGCTCGAAGATGAGCGAGAGGAAGGCCATGAAGTACGACAGGTATTTCACGCCCCAGAAGCGTTTGCACTGGTCGGTGATCTTCACAATCCTGGCTCCCAGGCCGATGTTGATGGCGTTGAGGAAGTAGCGCGTCACGTGTTTCTGTCCGTCGTAGTAGCTGCACGTGCCCACGTCTATCCGTCGGCGGCGTCCGCGGACGAGGCAATCCACCGCCTCGCGGTATTCGTCGCCGATTTCCCAATAGTTGGCAAAGTCGTTGCCAATGCCGTTGGGAATGATGCCCAAGGCGATGTCCTCCTTCTGCTCGGCCTGTGAGTTCATGATGCCGTTGATGGCGTCGTTCAAGGCTCCGTCTCCTCCTACGACGACGATGGTGCGGTAGCCGTTGTCGGCCAGGATGCCGGCCAGGCGTTCCACCGAGCCGAAGCCTTCGGACTGTACGTAGTCGTAGGCCACGCCCAGCTTGTCCATGTATTCCTTGATTTCTTGCCAGCGTTTCTGCACTTTGCGGGTGCCGGCCTTGGGGTTGTAGATGATGCCCCATTTCTTTTGTTCCTTGTTCATAGTCAACTCTGTATTTGTGGTTCAGGCTGTGGAGACGCCGGGGCTTGTCGCAGCAGTCGCAGGATGGCGTCCACCTGTTGGCCTGTGGGTAGCAAGGCGTCAATCCAGTGTATGACGTGTCCGCGCCGTTCCATGCCGCGGAACCAGGTCATCTGCCGTTTGGCGAACTGGTGGATGGCTATCTCCAGTTGGCGCACCATCTCGTCGTAGGACATGCGGCCCGTGGTGTAGAGGGTCAGGTACTTGTATTCCAGTCCGTAATAGGTCAGGTCGTCCGGTGCGATGCCCTCGTCCAGCAGGCGGCGTACTTCGTCCACCATGCCTTCGTCCAGCCGTTGGCGTAGGCGGCGGCTGATGCGGGCGCGGCGTTCGTCCCGGTCGATGCTGACACCGATGATGAGGCTTTTCAGCGTGGGGAAGGAACGCTCCTCCACGGGGGCGTGGCGGTAGTATTCCTCGATCTCGATGGCGCGGATGGCGCGTTTGGGCGTGTCCACGTCGGTGGTGTTATGCAGGGTCTTGTAGCCCTTCAGCAGTTCGGTCAGCTCCTCCAACGATTTGTCGGCCAAGGCGGCGCGCAGCGCCGGGTTTTCCGGCACGGGCAGCAGGCGGTAACCGCTCAGCACGGCTTCGAGGTACAGTCCGGTGCCTCCACAGACCACGGGCATCCGCCTCCTGGCTTTGATGTCGTCATAGGCTTGGAGGAAGTCGCGCTGGTACTCGAATACGTTGTATTTGGTGCCCGGCTCGGCAATGTCGATGAGGTGGTAGGGGATTGGCCGTCCGTTGACGATGTAATCCTTCAGGTCCTTACCCGTGCCCAGGTCCATGCGACGGTACACCTGGCGTGAGTCAGCGCTGATGATTTCCCCGCCCAGCCTGTCGGCCAGGGCGACGGCCAGGGTTGTCTTGCCCGAGGCGGTGGGACCCAGTATGGCTATCAAGTCGTAGTCCGGCATGGTTATTCTTGTCCTTTATTACGGTATTACGGTCACAAAGATAGCGCAAAATCGGATAGGTTTGTGCGCTGCCTGCTGTTTTTTTCGGCATTTGTTCTTCGGTACCGGCGAGCACGAGCGCGGGAGCCGACGAGCGCGTTCGTCGGTACCCGGCCGTAATTAAGACAATAGGGATGAATATCTGTTAAAGATTCTTTAGATTGAAAGAATTCTTAGGGAAAAATTTGCAGGTATCGGGAAAGTACGTACCTTTGCACCGTGTTTTTCATGGTATTAGATTTTAAGGTTAACAAAGGTTGGGCTCAGCGGAGCCCTTTTTTTATGCCCTTACCTTTCCTACTTCTATTTCAAACGATTGATAGTCAGAACCTTTCTTCGGATAATACTGGTGTTGAGTACGGCGATGAGCAAGAGTAATATGCCTCCTGTCAGCAGGCAAGGCAATAGTCCGCCTGTTTCCACGGTGGGGAAGAGGCGTCGCAGGCTGTCCATATAGGCCGTGCGCAGCCCTGTCACGCAGAGAACGGCGGAAATAAGGCTTGCCAGGTTCAGTCCGATGGCCAGCAGGTGGTAGGGCAGGGCCACTTGGGCAGGGCTGTAGCCGATGAGCAGCAGGTTTTCCAGTTTGGTGGCGTTCTTCTGCAGCAGCAGGAAGATGCTGAGCAGCAGCAGATAGAATGACAGCAGACTGATGACCAGTCCGATGGCCAGCACGACACCGGTCAGCAAACGCAGGAACCAGGCTGTCTTGCCGTCGTCCAGCGCATCGCCCTCGGTTTCGTAATTCTTTTGTTGAAAGTAGCGGGCGATGGCTTCGTCTGCCGGATTGCCCACTTCGAGGATGAGGCGCGAAGGTTGCGCTTGTTGTCCCGGAGCCAGGGTACGGTTGGTTTCTTCCATGAAGGCTTGCGGCACCAGGATGGTGTTCAGCCGGTTGGAGAAGCCGACGATGCGTCCTTTGTAGTGTTCGGTGCGTCCGTTGCCGCGCAGGGTGATGTCCATGCGCAACAGTCCGCTCAGTCCTTCGGACAGTTTGGGCAGTCCGCGGCTTTCGGCAAAGCCGAAGTTATACAAGTTCAGGTAGTTGCGCGGGATGATGATGGGAATGGTGCGCGTGCTCTCGTCGTAGTGCCACCGGCTGAGGTCGGCGTCGATGAACTCATCCGGCACGGCCTCGAAGAACATTTCCGTGCTGAGGTCCACGCCGGTTCCCCGGATGCCCATGCCGGCGGAGACATGGAAGAGCGAGGGCGTGAAGCAGCCCACTTTGACGGTGAAGGGTTGTCGCCGCAGGTCTTCGATTTCTTCCGGTATGAAGACGCTGTTCTTGCCCATAAGACTGCCCAGCGTGCCCACCTTCTTGCCTGCAATGAGGTAGTCTTGTTTCAAGAAACTGTTGCCGCCGGTCAGCATGGGGCGGAGGTCAGCGTAGGCTTGTACGGCCAACAGCACGATGGTCATGCCGAAGAGGTTGGCCAGGAAGAAGCCGGTCAGTTGGCCGATGCTGACGTGTCGGCGCAGGAGTTTCCATACCAGTCTGTTCATAATGCTCAGAGTTTATACGTGTGGTCGTAGGCCAATGGGAGTTGTTTGCCGATGGAGGTGATGAGGATGCCGGCTCCTTGGCGTGTGGCTTCTTCGTCCAGCAGGCGGGCCAGGACTTGCGCATTGTTTTCGTCCAGGTGGCTGACAGGTTCGTCCAGCAGGATAAAGTCGAAAGGCTGGCACAGGCAGCGGATGAAGGCTACGCGTTGTTGCTGACCGAAAGACAAGGTGTCGGTCCGTTCGTCGGCCTTGTCGGCGATGCCGGCTGCCTCGAACAGATTTAGAATCTCCCGGCGGGTCTTATGCCCGGTCAGGCGGTTCTTCAGCAGCACGTTTTCTAAGGCGGTCAGTTCGGGGAAGAGGCGCAGTTCCTGGAACAGCAGGCTGAGGGAACGACGGCGCAAGGCGGTCCATCCGGCGGTGTCGAGGGCGCGGATATTCTTTCCGTCAAAGGTGATGATACCCTCATAGTCACGTCGGTAGCCGTAGAGATAACTGCACAGCGAGGACTTACCGGTGCCCGAAGCCGCTTCTATCAGACACCGCTCCCCCTTGCGGAAGGTGAGGTCGCGGTGCCAGATGTCGGAGGAGATGCTGTCCCGCGTGGAAAAGACGCGGGGCAGTACCTGTTGCAGGCGGATTTCGTCCATAACGGATCAGAGAGCGGCCTTGGCCAGTTCGACGATTTGCTTCAGGGCGTTGGTGTCTTGGTCCTTCAGTTGCAGGGTAACGTAGTTTCCGGTCTCGCTGCTTTCGCTCTTCAGGTAAGCGATGTGGTCCAATACAGTCAGCACAGCCGCGTATTTATTGCCTCCCATGCCGGACAGCATCTTGACGATGGGCAGTTGGCAGACAGCTTCCACGTCGATGACGGCAAATCCGTTTTTCCCTTTCATGTCGGCAGCATACTCGTTTTGGGCTACCGATGGGTCGCATTTCTTGAAGAGGTCCCTATACAGCAATTCGTCGTTGGTGGCGTAGAACTGCTTGTCTTGTACACCGAAGAAAAGGTTGAAGTTGCGGGATTTCCATACGTATCGGTCTTCATCCAGCTGTACGATGTCATTGCCTCGGCCCAGTTGCTTCTTTAGCCCGGGGGTGTCCAGCAGGGTTTTCAGCGGTGCGGCGTCCTTGACCGTGGCGTAAGCCAGCAGGGAGGGGAGCTTGTTCAGGGTGAAATTGACCATTCCGAAGGTGAAATCATCCTCGAACATGGATAGCAGTTGCTTGACGACCTCTGCATCCTTGGCGGAGAGTTCCTCGCCCATCGGCGTCATCTCCAGCAGGAGGTCATACAGGGCGGTGCCGTTCAGTCCGGCATTGACGAGCAGTAGGGTGGATTGCGGGAAATAATCTATGAACGTGTTCTTGATGGGGCGATAGACTTGCGCCTGTTTGGCCAGTAGGGCTTTGATTTGTTCGTTTTCTGTATAATAGTTCAGGTGCAGGTCGATGCTCCCTTTCTCGAAGGAGAGTCCCATGATGAATCGCAGGTCTTTCAAGTTCAGTCCCTTGGGCATCCGGTAGCCGGTGATGGCCATGTAGCTCTTGGGCAGGCTGGCGTAGGAGTAGATGGCTTTGATGTCGCCTTTCTGTGCCTGCATCTGTTTGAATTCGGGGTGGGAGGCGAAGCTTTGGGCTTCTGCTTGTTGCATCCAGGCGGTCAGGCTATCTTTGTAGGCAGGGAGTTGCGGGCCGGTTTGCTGTCCGAGGCAGAAGATGAGGGACTCGTTGTAACCCAGCAACAGTCCGTCGCCGGTGTGTACAAGGGTATAGTTCTCCTTCTCTTCCGTTTTTCCTCCTTCTTTCTGAAGGGTTTCCACTAGGGTTTGTACGTTGCCTTTGTCAGCCACCTTGGCAATGAAACTGCCATTTCGCAAGGCCTTGCTTGCGAACAGGTAGACAGGAGCCTCCAGGTCAATGCCCGATTGGGCGGGGTCATCCAACAGGGTTCCCATATAGTTATAGGTGGCAGCGTCCACTTCATTCTTCAGGCTTTCTTTGATCTTTTGCAGGAGGGCTTGGTTATCGTTGTCGCCCAAGCCGGCTTTTTCTGACAACATGGATAGGTTGACGGAGCTGATGAAGGTCACGTCTGCCGGGATGGCGTGGGTGTACTCGGCTTTTTGCGAGCAGGCGCTGGCCAGCAACAGCAGGGCGGCCAATGCGGGGATGAGAATCTTTTTCATGTCCGTAGGTATTTATTGGTTTTGTAAGTTCAGGATGTGGCAGGCTACCAAGGCAGCCGTCTCCGTCCGTAGGCGTGAGGGCCCCAGGCTGATGGGAATGAAGCCGGCTTCCTCGGCCAGCCGCACTTCCTCTTCGCTGAAGTCACCTTCCGGTCCGATGAGCACCGTGGTTTCCTCGCCCTTATGCACAAGGTCCTTCAAGGGCGTTTTCTTCCCCTCATGACAGTGGGCGATGAATTTCTGGCCTTGGAAAGGTTGCCGGATGAAGGTCTTGAAGTCGGTCATCTCGTTCAGTCGGGGCACGCGTGCCTTGAGGGACTGTTTGACGGCCGATACCAGGATTTTGGCGATGCGCTCCGTCTTGAGTACCTTGCGTTCGGAATAGCGGCAGTTCAGGAAGGTCACTTCATCGATGCCGATTTCTGTGGCCTTCTCGGCAAACCACTCCGTGCGGTCCATGTTCTTGGTGGGTGCCAGGGCAATGTGCAGGTGTCCGCTCCACAGCGGGGGCTGGGGTTGGGTTTCCAGTATGTCCACCAGGCAACGTTTGTGCGCCACGAGGCTGATGCGGGCACGATAGAAGTTGCCGATGCCGTCGGTCAGGGTTACTTCGTCGCCGGCTTGGAGGCGCAGTACACGGATGGCGTGAGCCGCCTCTTCTTCGGGCAGCTCATGGGATGTCTGTATGTCGGGGGTGTAAAAGATATGCATAAGTGGGTCAGCTCTTAGGTTCTTTCAGATGCTTCAGTTGGTCGCGCAGGACGGCTGCTTGTTCATAGTTCTCTTCTTCGATGGCTTTTTGCAAAGCCTCTTCCAACCATGCGGCGTTTGCGGTGAAGTTGCCGGTATAGCTGCTTGCATACTTGGCATAGTTTGACATGTTTTCTTCGTTCAGCAGGTCCTCGTAAATAAGGATGGGTGCTTTCATGCGCAATGCCATGGCTATGGCATCACTTGTGCGCGAATCCACGCGGAGCATCAGTGCACCGGAACGTAAATATAAATAGGAGTAGAACACTCCGTTTTCTATTTTATAGATAAGGACGCGTAGCAAGCGGACGTCCAAGGCTTGCAACACCGAGGCAAACAACACATAGGTCAGCGGGCGGGGCGGATTAAGTCCCCGCAATTCAAGCATGATAGCCTGTGCTTCCGCAACGCCGATGACGATGGGGAAGCTACGTCGCGTGCCGACTTCGGTAAGCTGTAGGATAAAAGCGCCGCCTTGCGTCTGGCTGTTGCTGAGGCTGGATACCTGTAGTTCAACTTTCTTTCTGTCGTTCATAGTTACTCCTTTCCGGGTGTATGCTTATAGCGGAATACCACTGCAAATAGTATGCCAATGGCCAATGCATAAGCGGCAAAAATCATCCAGATGGGAGTCCATTCGCGGCTGATCAGTCCGCCGCCTTCGGCGTAGACCGAGAACATATCCACTACGGCACCGCTGGCATATCCGCCCACGAAGGCACCGATGCCGTTGGTCATCATGAAGAACAGACCTTGTGCACTGGCCCGGATACCCGGATGGGCTTCCATCTCCGTGAATAAGGAACCGGACACATTGAAGAAATCAAAGGCCATTCCGTAGACAATCATGGATAGGATAAGCATCCAAAGCCCGTCGCCCGGATTCCCCAGCCCGAAGAGGCCGAAGCGGAATACCCACGCCAGCATGCTGATGAGCATGACGCGCTTGATACCGAAATGTCGCAGGAAGAAAGGGATGGCCAGGATGAACAACGTCTCGCTCATTTGCGAGATAGAAAGCAGGATGACGGAGTGTTTCACACCGAACGAATCCGCATATTCCGGTATGCTGGCAAAAGAGCCCAGGAACAGATCTCCGTAGGTATTTGTAATCTGTAAGGCTGCGCCTAACAGCATGGAAAACAGAAAGAAAATGGCCATCTTCCGTTGTTTGAACAATACCAACGCATCCAGCCCGAAGGCGGAAAGCAGTGTCTTCTGTTCATTGCGCGTCGGGGGACAAGGAGGAAGCGTGAAGGAGTACAATCCCAACAGGACTGCCGCCGTAGCTGCCACGTAAAGCTGGGTGGCGCTGCTCTTGAAGCCGGTCAGGTCCACCACCCACATGGCGCAGATGAAGCCTACGGTGCCCCATACGCGGATGGGCGGGAAGTCTTTCACCAAATCCATCTTGTATTTCTCCAAAGCATTGTATGACACAGTATTTGCCAGCGAGAGCGTAGGCATATACGCCAGCATATTGAGCAACATGGCCCAATACATCTGCTGGTAGCCGGTGGCGGTAGAGGCGTAAAACAAGGCGCCGGCTCCTATCAGGTGCAGCAGGCCATACAATCGCTCGGCGTTGACCCATTTGTCGGCAATGATACCTGTCAGGCCGGGCATGAAAAGGGCTGCTATGCCCATCGTTGCAAAAATGGCACCGATTTCTCCGCCTTCGAAGTGAAGTTTGCTACCCATGTAGCCACCCAATGAAATGAGCCAGGCGCCCCACACGAAGAACTGCAGGAATTGCATGGCCGTTAGTCTTATCCGGATACTTGTCATGTTGAATCGTTGTTTTTAAAGGTCTATGGCTTTTTGTTTTTGTAAGATTGTACAAATGTACGATGTTGTTGCAAGAAAAGCAAGCAGGAAAGCCGGAAAAGCGAAGGAAAAACGTACGAAAAATGTTGGGGTAGGTATATAAAAAAAGAAGGGGTATCTATCCCAGACACCCAATCTTTATTAACCTTAAATCTAATACCATGAAAAACACATTGCAAAGGTACGGCTTTTCCGGAAACCTGCAATAGGTGGCATTAAAAATCTTCTATATATTAACTCATTTTTGATATGATATACTCATTTGAAAGGTTCTTTAAGAAAGTTCGTTGTCTTTCGCCTCTTATTCAACATAAAGCACCAGTCCTTTCAGATACTCGCCTTCCGGGTGGTAGATATTCACCGGATGATCGGCGGGTTGCGTCAGTTGATGCAGGATGCGCACGCTACGCCCCGATTGGGCTGCGGCCGTAAACACGGCCATGCGGAATTGGTCCTTATTGACGGCTTGCGAGCAGGAGAAAGTGAATAGGATGCCGCCCGGACGGATTTTCTCGAAGGCACGGGCATTCAGTTTGCGGTAGCCTTGCAAAGCATTGCGGAGTGCATCGCGATGTTTGGCGAAGGCAGGCGGATCGAGCACTATTAAGTCATAGGCACCATCCTCCATGCGATCCAGGAATTTGAAGGCATCTTCTGCATAGGCTGTGTGGCGTGCATCGCCGGGGAAATTCAAGGACATGTTCTTATTGGTCAGGTCGATGGCTTTGGCCGAGCTATCCACCGAGTGTACCGACAAGGCGCCTCCCCGCATGGCGTAGACGGAGAATCCGCCGGTGTAGCAGAACATATTCAGCACATTCCGTCCGCGGGCATAGCGCTCCAGCAGGGAGCGGTTCTCGCGTTGGTCTACGAAGAAGCCTGTCTTTTGTCCTTTCAACCAGTCGATATGGAATTTCAAGCCATATTCCATGGCTACGTTGTCTGCACTGCCTCCCAGCAGGAAACCATTTTCCGGGAAGAGGTCGGCCTTATAAGGCAGGGTAGTTTCCGATTTATAATAGATATTGTCTATCTCGCCTTGCATCACTTCTGCCAAGGCATCGGCGATGGTCATACGATCCAGGTGCATGCCGGCGGAGTGTGCCTGCATCACGGCCGTGCGGGCATAGATGTCTATAATCAAGCCGGGCAGGTTGTCTCCTTCGCCATGCACCAGGCGGTAGGTGTTGTTGTCCGGGCGTCCGACGAGGCCGATGCTGCGGCGCATCTGCAGAGCGGCATCCAACCGGCGGCGCCAGAAAGCGGCATCAATCTCTTCATCCTGTCGGAAAGTGAGTACGCGCACGGCAATGCTTCCTATCTGGAAATGGCCCTTGGCGATGAACTCTTTTTGGGAGGTATAGACTTCCACTACCTCTCCTTCTTCGGGTTCTCTGTCCATGCGGGCGATGGCTCCGGAGAATACCCAGGGATGGAAACGTTTCAACGATTCTTCCTTACCGGATTTCAGGTAGATCTTATACATTATTATATATATTATGCGTTAGGGGTAGATTCTTCTTTGTCGGCAATCTCAAAGTCGCCCGTGCGTTTCAGTTCCTGCAGGCGGTTGTAGATGTTCAGGCAGGCCCAGGCGTCGGTGGCGGCATATAGCTTCTGAGGTTCTGTCAGGGTTTCGGCTTCCCAGTTGGTCAGCCGCTGGCTTTTCGAGATTTTCTCGCCGAAGAGGATGCCGTAAATCTTTTGCAGGCTCTTGTCTTCGATGCCGAAAGCGCGGACATACTCCTGCAATTCGATGCAGGCGCGTTGTTCGAAGGGGGCACGTTTGTGCAGCATCATGAAGTCATCCTTCAGTGAGAGGCCCACCTTGGTGACATGGGGGCTCTCCAGTAGGGTGATGATGGGCAGGGTCAGCCCTGTCAGGTTGAGGCGAAACAGAAAGCAGTGTTCGTCGGACGATACTTGGAGCAACGCTACCTTGTGTACCCTTCCTTTGGCAAAGGATGGGCGTGTCTCGCTGTCGATACCCACCAGCGGACATTGTTTCAGGTAGGTCACGGCTTTTTCTGCCTCCCACGGGGTCTGCACCACGTGTATCTGGCCGGGAAAAGTCACTTTCGGCAGTTCGTTCAGGGTTTCTTTATCTATGCTTCTGTGGATAATCATTCGTCGGAGATATTAGGGTAATTGTCTGATTCCGGGGATTCATCTTCCTCGCCCGTCTCTTCATTCTCTTCCCCTTGTGCGTAGCGGGCCTCGTGCAGGGCGCGCAGGGTGTTCACCAGCTTCTGTCCCCAGTAGAGGCGGAAGTTTTCCTGGCAGATGGCCAGTGCGTCATGCATGGTTTCGTTCAATCCCAGTTGGAAGACGAAGATGAAATCCTTGATGTCCTGGTAGATATCTGCCAGGTCCTCGGAGATATAGCGTGTAATGGGCTGGTCGCTGTATTTCATGTCTTCCACGAATACGTCCAGGTAGTCGTCTTTTTCGCCCAGGATGCCGGCCAGAGTCATGCGCATCACCTCGTAAGTCTCTTCGGTGACAAAGTGCTCGGGCAGGTCCTCGCCTATGGTCTCACACGGAGGCAGCAGGGTGGCTTTCAGGTAGAGCAGGGGCAGAATCTTCAGCGTCGTGTCCACAAAAGTAGCACGGCGGTTTCCCTCGGCCTGCTCCAGATACTTGCAGAATTCGGCGGCCACGGTGACGAACTCAATGACATTGCGGTCGAATATGACTTGACTTTCTTTTCCCATATTTTGCAAATTAATATGCAAAGGTAATGCAAATCGGGGGGAGACGCAAATTTCACCCCCGGAAAGTTTAGTCTATCTTCGTCGGCCATCGCAGTCTATCTTCATGGGGCATCGCAGTCTATCTGACAGGGCCTGGGCAGTATATGTTCTAATTTGAGGGGGACTTGCTTCGTTCGGAGATTTGTCCTACCTTTGTCGGGTAAAAAAGAGTTTGTTTATGAAGAAGATTGTCGCCCTGTTTTGTCTGCTTTTCCCTTTCCTTTGCGCTTGCCAGCAGAAAGGCGTGGATTTCAAGAGCCTCCCCGTGGAGGAGTTTGTGGATGTGATTGTCGATCCCGGTGTCCAGCGCCTGGATGTGCGCACTCCCGCCGAATATACCGAAGGCCATATACCCGGTAGCCTGAACATCAACGTCCTCGACCCCCAGTTTGCACAGATGGCTGATTCCCTCCTGCAAAAAGACAAGCCCGTGGCTCTCTATTGCCGCAGCGGTCGGCGCAGCAAGAAAGCCGCCGAGTTGCTCAGCCAGGCCGGATACGAGGTCTACGAGTTGGATAGCGGCTTTAATGGTTGGCAAAAGGCCGGGTTGGAGATAGAAAAATAACCCTTTCTCTGCCCTCTATGGAAGGCAGAAAGTGTGCTCAACTGAACACTTCCCGAGTGCTCAACTGACGGCTGTAGTAGCGTTCAGTTGACGGCTCAGGAAGTCTTCAGTTGATCATTTATATAGCTAATAGTCTGCGTTTTATCAGATGTTCTTCTTCGCAAACTTTGCAGGCGGAAAGGACATGATAATAAATGTGTAACCCTTAAAATTTAAATAGCGATGAAAGAATTGAGATGCCCCAAGTGTGGAAATGTGTTCCAAGTGGATGAAGCCGACTATGCCTCCATCCTCAGCCAGGTGAAGAACGCCGAGTTTGAAGCGGAGATAGAGCGCCGCCTCCGGGAGATGGAAGCCCGACAGCAGGCCGAACAGGCGTTGAAGTCCACCCAAGCCCGGCAGGAGTTCGAGAGCCGGATGAACAAGAAGGATTTGGAGCTGAGCGCCAAGGAGGCGGAGATAAGCCGTTTGAAGGCAGGCATGCAAGCCATGCTGGCCAAGCTGGGCGGGGAGAAAGATCAGGAAATCATTCGTCTGAAGACTCAACTGGCCAACATTACCAGTCAGAAGGATGCGGAGTTGAGAATCGCCGTGATGGAAGAGCAGAAGAAGTCTGAACTGGCCATCCAACAGCAGGAGCAGACCATCAACCAACTGAAATCGGACATGGCCTTGGAGCGCTACAAGGCGCAGGCCGAGACCGAGGAACTGAACCGGCGTCATCTGCTGGAGCTTCAGACCAAGCAGGAACAGATAGACTATTATAAAGATCTCAAAACCCGCATGAGCACCAAGATGGTGGGCGAGACACTGGAAATCCATTGCTCCACGCTCTTCAACCAACTCCTGCGCCCGCTCCTGCCCAACGCTTACTTCGAGAAGGACAATGAGGTGGCGGACGGCACCAAGGGCGACTTCATCTTCCGCGATTCGGTGGACGGGGTGGAGTACCTCTCCATCATGTTCGAGATGAAGAACGAGATGGACACCACCTCGACCAAGCACAAGAACAAGGACTTCTTCAAGAAACTGGACGAAGACCGCCGGAAGAAAGGCTGCGAATACGCCGTGCTTGTTTCCCTCCTCGAACCGGACAGCGAGCTGTACAACGGCGGCATCGTGGACGTGTCGCACCGCTACGAGAAGATGTATGTCATCCGCCCGCAGTTCTTCATCCCCCTCATCACGCTCCTGGTGCAGACCTCCAAGAACAGCCTGGAGTATAAGAAGCAATTGATTGAGGCGCGGAGCAAGGAGGTGGACGTGACTAACTTCGAGGATAAACTGAACGAATTCAAGCAAAATTTCGGACGCCATTATGAGCTGGCTTCCCGCAGATTTGGTGAGGCCATCAAGCAAATAGACGACTCAATATCCAAGCTCCAGCGGGTGAAGGAAAGCCTGCTGAGTTCGGAGAACAATTTCCGCCTGGCCAACAAGGATACGGAAGACTTGACTATTCGCAAGCTCACCTACAAGAATCCGACGATGAAGCAGAAGTTTGACGAGGCGCGTCGGCAAGGCGAAGGAGCGGAAGAATAGGAAAGTAGTCCGTAAAAGCTCTTCTAAAAACTTCTCTTCTCCACAGAGAAACTTGTCAATGCTTCTAGAAAACTTCATTTCCAGCTTAGAAATGTATATTTCCAGGCTGGAAATGTACATTTCTAGCCTAGAAATACAGATTTCCAGCCTAGAAATGGAGTTTTCTAGAGACATTGAGCTTTTTTTAAGGCTGATGCAACCGTTTTTCCGGGCAGATTGGACAAGAAGGGAGGGTGCCTTGCCCGGGGCAAGACGATGTGGAAAGGCTTGCGGTAAGATAGTATCCTAAATGGAACGCTTTGCCTCCGTTAAACCACAAATTTTCCCTTAAATGCCGATGAAAACGGGAAAAATGCGCAGGAAAACGACATTTCTTTCTGAAAAGTTTTTGTAATATACGGAGAAAGTGTATATTTGTGTGGAATTTTGGTGAAGTAGCCATGACAGACGACGGAAAGCAGCTATTAAGTTCCTTTGAAACCCGGTTGAGACACTTGCTCTATCTGCACGAAGAACAGAGGCGGGTGAATGCCGAATTGAGGCGGCAACTGGAGGAAACGGAAGAGGCACGGAAACAGGTGCAGGCCGATTACGAAGAACTGACACGGCGTTACAATGACCTGAAGACGGCCACGGCCATCAGCCTGGATGGTAACGACGTGCGGGAAACGAAGGCGCGGCTGTCGAGATTAGTGCGTGAAGTGGATAAGTGCATCGCCTTGCTGAACGAATGAGAGTTTAAGAAAGAAGATGTATGAACGATAAGATAAGAATCAACCTGCACATGGCAGGCACGACTTACCCCGTCACCATTGCCCGCGAGGACGAGCAGCGGGTGAGGGAAGCCGCCAAGCAGGTAAACATGAGGTTCAACCTGAACCAACAGGAGAATCCGGACGTTTCGCCGGAGAAAATCATTGCCATGACGGCGTTCGAGTTTGCACTCTTGGCACTCGACCAGCAGGAACGCAATGATACAGAGCCTTATAAAGAGAAGATCAAGGAATTGACGGAGGTCTTGGACGAGCATTTCCGGGAAACGGCAGAAGTCCCCAATCCGGAAGGAGCGTAAAAGACATTTCGTGGAGACAGGAAACAATCACGCACTGTGTTGGATGCCTTTGCAAGAAGGCGTCCGGCCGGTGTTTTTTTATTTATATACTTAAACATTCTAAAAAATGGACGTAGTTTCAATATTGGTATCAGTGGCCTGCCTCATCATCGGCGGTGTGGGGGCATACGTGTTCTTCCGCTACGGATTGAAGTCCAAGTACGAGGAAATCCTGAAGGAAGCAGAGAACGAAGCCGAAGTCATGAAGAAGAACAAGCTGCTGGAGGTGAAGGAGAAATTCCTGAACAAGAAGGCTGACTTGGAGAAGGAGGTGGCCGCCCGCAACCAGAAAATCCAGCAGGCGGAGAACAAGCTGAAGCAGCGTGAGATGGTGCTGACCCAGCGCCAGGAGGAGCTGCAGCGCAAGAAGCAGGAGGCAGATGCCATCAAGGCCAACCTGGAGGCACAGCTGGAGGTGATTGACAAGAAGAAGGAAGAGCTGGACCACCTGCAGCGTCAGGAAATCGAGAAGCTGGAAGCCATCTCTGGCCTGTCCGCCGAGGAAGCCAAGGAACGCATGGTGGAATCCTTGAAGGAGGAGGCCAAGACTGAGGCGCAGTCCTACATCAACGACATCATGGACGATGCCAAGATGACCGCCAACAAGGAGGCCAAGCGCATCGTCATCCAGACCATCCAGCGCGTGGCCACGGAGACGGCTATTGAGAACTCCGTCACTGTGTTCCATATCGAGTCGGATGAAATCAAGGGCCGCATCATCGGTCGTGAAGGCCGCAACATCCGTGCTCTCGAAGCGGCTACGGGCGTGGAGATTGTGGTGGATGATACGCCGGAAGCCATCGTGCTCTCCGCCTTCGACCCCGTGCGCCGCGAGATTGCCCGCCTGGCTCTGCACCAGTTGGTAACGGACGGCCGCATTCATCCGGCCCGCATCGAAGAGGTAGTGGCCAAGGTCCGCAAGCAGGTGGAGGAAGAAATCATCGAGACCGGCAAGCGCACCACCATCGACCTGGGCATCCACGGCTTGCATCCCGAACTGATCCGCATCATCGGTAAGATGAAGTATCGTTCTTCTTACGGCCAGAACCTCCTGCAACACGCCCGCGAGACGGCCAACCTTTGCGCCGTGATGGCTTCCGAACTGGGGCTGAACCCCAAGAAGGCCAAGCGTGCCGGCCTGCTGCATGACATAGGCAAGGTGCCCGATGAGGAGCCGGAATTGCCGCACGCCCTCTATGGCATGAAGCTGGCCGAGAAGTTCAAGGAGAAGCCGGACATCTGCAATGCCATCGGCGCCCACCACGACGAGGTGGAGATGACCAGCCTGCTGGCTCCCATCGTGCAGGTGTGCGATGCTATTTCCGGTGCCCGTCCCGGTGCCCGTCGCGAGATTGTGGAGGCCTATATCAAGCGCCTCAATGACTTGGAGCAACTGGCCATGTCTTATCCGGGTGTCACCAAGACGTATGCCATCCAGGCCGGTCGCGAACTGCGTGTCATTGTCGGTGCTGACAAGATTGACGACAAGCAGACCGAGAACTTGTCCACGGAGATTGCCAAGAAGATCCAGGACGAGATGACCTATCCCGGACAGGTGAAGATCACCGTCATCCGCGAGACGAGGGCGGTGAGCTACGCCAAGTAAGGCTATACCTATTTATATATAAGGCGCGGATTACGCGGATTTCACGGATTAATCTCTTAGAGCCATCCGCGTAAATCCGTGCAATCCGCGCCCGTTTTTTTATTTATTAATCCTAAAATCCTTTTGTGTATGGAAAAGTATTTGTTTGAAGTGTGTGCCAATTCCGTGGAGAGTTGTCTGGCTGCCCAGGCCGGCGGTGCCAATCGGGTGGAGCTGTGTGCGGGTATTCCCGAAGGCGGTACGACCCCTTCGTTTGGCGACATCACCCTGGCCCGGGAGCTGTTGAAGGAGACGCGTCTGCACGTTATCATCCGTCCACGGGGCGGTGACTTCCTCTATTCGCCGCTGGAGCAGCGCATTATGTTGCAGGATGTGGAGAATGCACGTCGGTTGGGTGCCGACGGCGTGGTGTTCGGCTGCCTGACGGCCGATGGCGATGTAGACCTTCCGCTGATGGAGCGGCTGATGGAGGCTTCGGAGGGCATGTCCGTCACCTTCCACCGGGCGTTCGACGTGTGCCGTCGTCCCTTGCAGGCGTTGGAGGAGATTATCGCCTTGGGATGCAACCGCATCCTGACTTCCGGCCAGCAGCCCACGGCCGAGCAGGGCATCCCTCTCTTGCGCGAGCTGCAAGAAAAAGCCGGCGAGCGTATCATCTTGCTCGCCGGCTGTGGGGTGAATGAGAAGAATATCGGCCGCATCGCGCGGGAGACGGGCATTCACGAGTTTCATTTCTCCGCCCGTGAGGAAGTGGTCAGCGGCATGCAGTACCGCAACGAGGCTGTGTCGATGGGCGGGACCGTACACATCTCCGAGTACGCCCGCCCGGTGACTACCTCCCGTCGTGTGGCCGATACCATTGCGGCGCTTACAAGCCTCTGATGGTACGCATCAGCTGTTCGCCCAGGCCGATGGTGTAGCCTTGGGATACGAACACCACGCGGTTGAACGTGTCGGTGATGATGAAGATGGGCAGCGAACTCTTGTTGCGCAGCTTCATCTCACCGGCAATCTGTTCGGCAGCTCCGTGCGTGTCAAAGCCATAGATGATGGTGTTCGGCAGGCCGGGGAAGTCTTCCACATGATACCGTTTGTAGGCATCTTCGTTGGGGAAGAGTAATACCATCTTGCGTCCCCATTTCTCCAACTCCTTGCCCAGCTTGGCGATGTCCTTCAGAGCGTGGTTCGTGGGTTCTTGTCCGGGGCCGAGGATGCCGACCACGTAGTAGCCACGTCCGCAGGCTGTCAGGAAGTTGGTCGGCTCTACGGCAGGCTTACCGTCCGTCAGCGGGGTGAAGGGCGTCTCGGCGTTGAAGCTGCCTATCACTTGTATCTCATCTTTGCTTTCGCGCATAACCAGAGGCAGTCGCGTCGGCTTGCCGCTCTCGACGTTGAACGAACGGATGTGCGCCAGCACACCTCCATTGGCCAGGCGCGTGCCGGATACCATGACGTAGTAGCCTTCGGCCATATCCCGCGGTTGCTTCAGCAGGGCAGACCAGAGGGCTTCGTCATAGCTCTGCAACTGCAGACGTCCGTTCTCGCATTTGGAGATAGAGAAATGTGTATAGTATTTCGGGTCATCCAGCACCGGTGTGGCGGCGTAGGTAGCCGTCACCTTTCCCGTGGGAGGAACCTGTTCGGCCATGCCGGCGGCAAAGTCCACATCGTAGACAGCCTCGCCCGGCTGGTTCAGATCTTGGTAGCAGACTTTACCCGTCACACCGTCAATCCAGGCGGGGATGCCCAGGCTGCGTGCCACGGATACGAAGAAGATGTCGCGTGAGAGGCGGTCGGCCACCCGGGCTTTCCATACGCCTTCGGGCGACATGGGCACGCGGCGTACGTTCAGCGAGTCATTGAGGGTGATGGAGTCGCGGCACCATGCCACCAGTTGCTGGGGCTGCTTGCGATAGGCTTCTGCCCGGTCGCCGTCGATAGTGCGCTGGAAGAAAGCCTTGTAGGGAGTCAGCCCCTCGGTGCTCACACGCGGATTCAGCAGAGCCTGATCATAGCGGCCGGTCTTGGCATCGGGGGTATTCAGCAGATTGTCTGCCAGCACGTCCAGAGATACGTCGCGCCAATCTTTTGCAGAGATGACGCCTAAGAGGCGGATTGCCAAGGCGGTTTTTCCTTCAGCCGAGGCCTTGGTGAGGAAGTCGCACAAGGTCTGGTGATTGCCATAGGAGGCCACAAGGTATTGGACGGCTTTCTTTGCTTCGGCGGGCTTCAGGCCGGATAACTTGTCTACGAAGGCTTTGGCTTTCGCTTCATCCAGGAAGGTAGCGGTGTAGGCATTGCGGATAGAGTCCTCCGCCAGCATGCGGCGGTCGTTCTCCGCACGTTGTTCGGGCGTCACCTCGGGCAGGACGGCATTCTCGGCAGGGGGCACCACGTCGATGTCTTGGGCAAAGGAGGCACCGTCTTCCTTATCCAACTTCACCGTCAGCTCCGGCTGCTGGCCGAAAGTCACCTTGGAGAAGCCGAAGCGGCCGTCTTTCGAAGCCCACACCAGCATGTCGCCCTTGCCGGCACTCAGCCCGCAGGTGCCGTCGGCACCCGTCTGCTTGGTGACCACGGTGAAGAACTCGGCATAATTGAAGAGCTTGAACTCTACGTCGGCATTCGGCACGGGATTGCCTGCCTCGTCCACCACGCGCACGGTCAGGTCGGCCGTCGGCGCATAATTCTCGGTGATATTGATTTCCGTATGGTTGGGCGTGATGTCCATCACGTCTTCCTTTCCTTGATAGTAGCCGAATACGCGGGTGTGCATCAGCATGCCGCGACTGGCCGGGGCGTTGAACCATCCCAGGTCGAGCACCGGCTCGGGTTCGCAAGCACCCAGGAAGTGCCATTCGCCATCGGCCCAAGCTTCTACCCAGGCATGATTATCGTCGGTATGTGCCCAGCGGGGCGTGTAGACCTGGCGGGCGGGAATGCCTACCGAGCGCAGGGCGGCCACCAGCAGGGTGGATTCTTCGCCACAACGGCCGAAGGCGGTGCGCACCGTGGCCAGCGGCGAGCTGGTGCGGGCATCGCTGGGTTGGTAGACGGCCTTCTCGTGGCACCAGTGGTTTACTTCCAGGATGGCATCGGCCATCGAAAGATGCTTCACGCGATCCTTCAGTTCCTCGTAAAACACCATGCGCGCGCCGTCCAGCTGCTCATTGTTGATGCGCACGGGCATGACAAAATGGCGGAAAACGTCTTCAGGAACTGTCTTTCCCCAAGGCATTTCGCGGGCTGCACGCTGCGAGGCATGGATATTGTCGAGGTAGAATTGGCCGGAGAAGTCGGCGATGTCCGGCAGAGGCATATAGGCGTAGAGGAACTGCAACGCCTCGCGTTCGTAGGTGGTCAACTCCGTATCGAACACGGCAAAGAGGTCGCCTCGGGGCAACAAAGTCTTTTTCAAGGCAAAGTCCTGCTCCACGCGGGCGCGGTACGAATCATCGGTGATGAAATGGGAATCTCCGCCGCAAGAGGTGGCGAAGAGAATGAGGCATAGCCCCAGGCAAGTGAGAATGATTTGTTTCATAATACGATGGTATGGGATTAAGTATATGCGACAAATATACGAAATATCTTCACACGGTTGTAATATCTGCCTGCCAAAATAGGCAAGATTGGCTAAAAAAGGCAAAAAAACACTCATTTTTTATGTTGTACAACATATTTCTCAAAGATTCTGCTTATCTTTGCAGCATCAAAAGAAAAAGAACAGGATAACAAGATGTTTAACCGCTCCCGAAACGCGGGGGCACAAACCAAGACGATTATGGAAAAAAACGTGAATGAGATCTTACTGTTACGGTACCAGATCAAGCGCTATCAAGCCATGAGAAAAGGTGCCATGTGCCAGGTCTTGAACAGCAAACTGCAGAAATTGCTTGCACAGCAGGCCTCGGCCTTGTAAATGAAATGAAGTATTAACTGATAATTACATCACTGGATGTATCGGAAGGGCGGAGACTAAGGCGGAAGTCTCCGCTTTTTCATTTGTAGCAGATTGATTAGAAAGAAGTTATACGGCGGTATCCCCGAGCGCGTTCGTCGGAGCCCCCGAGCGGGAGCGACGGTACCGCCGAATATAAGCCGCGGTATAGCGGGGCAGAATGGAGTACATCTTCAAAAAAAATTGTATCTTTGCCCCCGATTACAGAGAAACAAGTTCTAAAGACTATGATAAAGAAAGTATTGATTGCCAACAGAGGAGAGATTGCCGTGCGCGTGATGCGCTCCTGTCGCGAGATGGGGATACAGAGTGTGGCCGTCTTCTCCGAGGCCGACCGCACGTCGCACCACGTGTCGTATGCGGACGAAGCCTATTGCATAGGTCCGGCCGTGGCGAAAGAAAGTTATCTGAACATCGAGAAAGTGATTGCCACCGCCAAGCGTTGCGGTGCCGATGCCATCCATCCGGGCTATGGCTTCCTGTCGGAGAATGCCGACTTTGCCCGCCGTTGCCGCGAGGAAGGCATCATCTTCATCGGACCGGCTCCCGAAACCATGGAGGCCATGGGCGACAAGATTGCCGCCCGCAAGCGTATGATTGCCGCCGGCGTGCCCGTGGTGCCAGGCACCGAACAGCCCCTGCAGAGTGCGGAGGAGGCTCGTCGTATCTGCAACGAGATTGGCTACCCCGTCATGCTGAAAGCCTCGATGGGCGGAGGCGGCAAGGGTATGCGCCTCATCCATAGCGAGGACGAGGTGGAGGAGGCCTACAACACCGCCCGCTCCGAATCCATGTCTTCCTTCGGCGACGACACCGTCTACCTGGAGAAGTTCGTGGAGGAGCCGCACCACATTGAATTCCAAATCCTGGGCGACAACCACGGCAACGTCATCCACCTCTTCGACCGCGAATGCTCCGTGCAGCGTCGCAACCAAAAGATTGTGGAAGAGAGTCCCTCGCCCTTCCTTACCCCCGAGCTTCGCAAGGAAATGGGAGAGAAGGCCGTCGCTGCCGCCAAAGCCGTCAATTATAGCGGTGCAGGCACCATCGAGTTCCTGGTGGACAAGCACCGTCATTTCTATTTTCTGGAGATGAACACCCGCCTGCAGGTGGAGCACCCCATCACGGAGGAAGTGATGGGCGTGGATCTGGTGAAGGAGCAAATCCGCATCGCCAACGACGAGGTGCTGCATTTGCATCAGGAAGAGCTCTTCCAACGCGGCCATGCCATCGAGTGCCGCATCTGCGCTGAGGATACAGAGAATAACTTCATGCCTTCGCCCGGCATCATCAAGCAGCTGACCGAGCCTAACGGCATCGGTGTGCGCATAGACAGCTATGTGTACGAGGGCTATGAAATCCCCATCTACTACGACCCGATGATCGGCAAGCTCATCGTGTGGGCCACTACCCGTCAATATGCCATTGAGCGTATGCGCCGCGTGCTCTATGAGTACAAGATTACGGGCCTCAAGACCAACTTGGCCTATCTGAAGCGCATCATGCACGTGCCCGACTTTGTGCGCGGCGAGTACAATACGCTCTTCATCGCCAAGAATGCCAAGATGCTCGTTCGCAACAACACTCACAACGAAGAGCTGGAGAACATCGCGATGATTGCCGCCTACATGGACTATCTGGTGAACCTGGAGGAAAACGCTTCCACCCAGTTGCCGGACGCACGCCCCATCAGCCGCTGGCGCGAGTTTGGCCTGCAAAAGGGAGTATTGAGAATATAATAAGTAAGGAAGAATTATGGAAATACATATAGGAGACCGCGTGGCTGATGTCACGTTGGTCAGCAAAGAAGGCAACAAGGTGCAGCTCACCATCGACGGCAACCCCGTGGAGGTGGACATCGTGATGGCCGAGAACGGCAACTGCTCCATCCTGCACAACGGCAACTCGTTCAATGCCGGCTTGGTGCGTGGCGAGGGGGGCAAGAACTACGACGTCAATATCCTGACGCGCTCTTTCCACGTGGACATCGTGGACACGCAGGCCAAGTATCTGCATACCCGCAAGGGCGCCGACGAGAAGCAGGGCGACAAGATTGTGGCTCCCATGCCCGGCAAGGTGGTCAGCATCCCCGTCAAGGTGGGCGACCAACTGGCGGCAGGCGACATCGCCATCGTGTTGGAAGCCATGAAGATGCAGAGCAACTACAAGGTCAGCGCCGACTGCATCGTGCGCAACATCCTCGTGGCCGAGGGTGAGGCGGTCAATGCCAATCAGACGCTGGTTGAGCTGGAAGTAATCAAGGACGAAAACGAATAATCAGGAGTTATGAACAGAGAAGAAATCTACCAACAATACGAAGAGCTGGACAAGCGCGCCACCCTGGGCGGCGGCGTGGACAAAATAGAGAAGCAGCACACCATGGGCAAGATGACCGCCCGCGAGCGTATCGAAGTGCTCCTGGACAAGGGCACGTTCAACGAGCTGGACAAGTTTGTCAACCACCGTTGCACCAACTTCGGCATGGAGAAGAAGCAAATCCCCGGCGACGGCATGGTGACGGGCTACGGCAAGATAGACGGCCGTCTGGTCTTTGTCTATGCTTACGACTTCACGGCGCACGGCGGCTCTTTGAGTGAGACCAACGCCGCCAAGATTGTCAAGGTGCAGGAACTGGCCTTGAAGAACGGTGCGCCCATCATCGCCTTGAATGACTCGGGCGGTGCTCGCATCCAGGAAGGCGTGAACAGCTTGGAGGGTTATGCCTCCATCTTCTATCAGAATACCATCGCATCGGGTGTCATCCCGCAGATCTCCGCCATCTTGGGTCCCTGCGCCGGCGGTGCGTGCTATTCGCCTGCGCTGACCGACTTCATCTTCATGGTGAAGGAGCAGAGCCACATGTTCATCACCGGCCCGGACGTGGTGAAGACCGTCACCAACGAGGTGGTGGACAAGGAGGAACTGGGCGGTGCCTACACGCATAGCTCGAAGAGCGGTGTCACCCACTTCATGTGCAACAACGAGGAGGAGACGATGATGACCATCCGCGAGCTGCTGAGCTTCCTGCCCAGCAACAACATGGAGGATGCTCCTTTCGTGCCTTGCACGGACGACATCCATCGCCAGACGGAAGCCTTGCAGACGGTCATCCCCGAAGACCCCAACCTGCCCTACGACATCAAAGACATCATCGAACCGGTGCTGGACAATCAGTACTTCTTCGAGGTTATGCCTCACTTTGCCAAGAACGTAGTGGTCGGTTTCGGTCGCCTGAACGGTCGCTCCGTGGGCATCGTGGCCAACCAGCCCGCCTATCTGGCCGGTGTCTTGGACATTGACGCTTCGGACAAGGCTGCCCGCTTCATCCGCTTCTGCGACTGCTTCAACATCCCCTTGATCACCTTCGAAGACGTGCCAGGCTTCTTGCCCGGTACCGTACAGGAGCACAACGGCATCATCCGCCACGGCGCGAAGATTGTCTACGCCTATGCAGAGGCCACGGTGCCCAAAATCACGCTCATCACCCGTAAGGCCTACGGTGGCGCCTACATCGTGATGTCCAGTAAGCCCACGGGTGCTGATGTCAATCTGGCCTACCCGCAGGCACAGATTGCCGTGATGGGAGCCGAGGGAGCCGTGAACATCCTCTACCGCAAGGCATCCGCCGAGGAAAAGGCCGATATCATCCAAGAGTACGAGCAGAAGTTCAATAATCCGTATCGTGCCGCTGAACGTGGCTACATCGATGAGATCATCATGCCGCGCGACACCCGCTACAAGCTGGTGCAGGCCTTGGAGATGGCGCACAACAAGAACCAAAGCAATCCGCCCAAGAAGCATGGCAATATGCCGCTCTAAGCGATGCGGGACATTGTGTTATATATAATATAAGGTGTAGGGACGCGGCTTGCCGCGTCCCTACCGTTATAAATAGCCTTTATGAGGACTGTCTGAAAAATATTTCCCCATATATTTGGAAGAAACCAACTATTTTCCGTACCTTTGCACCGTCAAAAACGAGAGTGGATGACAATCGGAATGTAGCGCAGTTGGTAGCGCACTACGTTCGGGACGTAGGGGTCGGGCGTTCGAGTCGCCTCATTCCGACAAAAGGCTTAACCTTCAGACGGTTAAGCCTTTTTTATGGTGCTGGCTTTATCGCGAAGTGGGGGAACAGGTCTATTGAAGTAAGGAGAAAATGAAAGAAGTGAGGATTTTCGTCCCCACTTCTGTTGCCTTTAAAAAATAAGCGTTGTGCGTTGGCACTATTCGCGGCTTAATACTCATCCTCGTTGAAAAAGAAATCTTCTTTGCTGGGATAATCGGGCCA
>DXBX01000008.1 GCA_019116285.1 Candidatus Bacteroides merdigallinarum | reverse complement strand
CCGGGCGAGGTCATCTCCGCCATCATCAACGGCACGGACGAACTGCTGGCCGAACTGCGCGAGATGGGCGTGGGCGTCTATGCCACGGGCGGCGAGACGGCCGACGTGGGCGACCTGGTGCGCACCATCATTGTAGACTCGACCGTGACCTGCCGCATGAAGCGCAGCGATGTCATCAACAACGCCAATATCCGTCCGGGCGACGTCATCGTGGGCCTCGCCAGCTATGGCCAAGCCACGTATGAGAAGGAGTACAACGGCGGCATGGGCAGCAACGGCCTGACCTCCGCCCGCCACGATGTCTTCGCCAAGTATCTGGCCGAGAAATATCCGGAGAGCTACGACCACGCCGTGCCCCAGGAACTGGTGTACAGCGGTGGATTGAAGTTGACGGACGCCGTGGAGGGCAGTCCCATCGACGCGGGCAAGCTCGTCCTCTCACCCACCCGCACCTATGCTCCGGTGGTGAAGAAGCTGCTGGATGCCCTGCGCCCGGAGATTCACGGCATGGTGCACTGCTCGGGCGGCGCGCAGACCAAGGTGCTGCACTTCGTGGGCGACAACTGCCGCGTCATCAAGGACAACCTCTTCCCCGTGCCCCCCTTGTTCAAGACCATCCAGGAGCAGAGTGGCACGGATTGGGCGGAGATGTACAAGGTGTTCAACATGGGCCATCGACTGGAAGTCTACCTCTCGCCGGAGCACGCCGAGGAGGTCATCGCCATCTCCAAGTCCTTCAACATCGACGCGCAGGTCATCGGCCGCATCGAGGAGAGTGAGAAGCGCGAGCTGATTATACGGAGCGAGTTCGGGGAGTTTAAGTATGAATAAAGTATCGGCATGAACAAAAAGACCAAGCGCAAATACTGGATAGCCGCCATCATCTGGTTTGTCACCATGGTGCTGGCCAACAGCATCAACGAGTACTTCCACGCCAGCCCGCTGATACGCGGCATCACCGTGGGCTTCTGGGTCGTGGCGGCCTACCTCCTGTTCAAGGACCTGATGCAGCCGCGCATCGGACGGAATAAGGATGAGGAGGAAGAGGACAAGTAAGAACATAATATAACCACAGATATATGGCTGACAACAACACCCTACTCGATAAACTCGACACCCTCGTGGCCCGCTACGAGGAAGTATCCACCCTCATCACCGACCCGGCCGTCATCGCCGACCAGAAACGCTACGTCAAACTGACGAAAGAGTACAAGGAGCTGGGCGACCTCATGACGGCCCGCAAGGAATACGTCCAGGTACTCGGCGGCATCGACGAGGCCAAGGATATCATCGCCAACGAGAGCGACCCGGAGATGCGCGACATGGCCCGCGAGGAGCTGGACAAGTGTGAGGCGCGCCGTCCGCAGCTGGAAGAGGAAATCAAGCTGCTGCTCATCCCTGCCGACCCGCAGGACAGCCGCAACGCCATCCTCGAAATCCGGGGAGGCACGGGCGGCGACGAAGCGGCGCTCTTTGCCGGCGACCTCTTCCGCATGTACTCCAAGTATTGCGAGCGCAAGGGCTGGCGGCTGGAAGTCAGCAGTGCCAACGAAGGCGCGGCGGGCGGATTCAAGGAAATCATCTGCTCGGTGACGGGCGACGGAGTGTACGGCACGCTGAAGTATGAGAGCGGCGTGCACCGCGTGCAGCGTGTCCCCGCCACGGAGACGCAAGGCCGGGTGCATACCTCTGCCGCATCGGTGGCCGTATTGCCCGAGGCCGAGCCATTTGACGTGGAGATCAACGAGGGCGAAATCAAGTGGGACACCTTCCGCAGCGGCGGTGCGGGCGGACAGAACGTCAATAAGGTGGAATCCGGCGTGCGTCTGCGCTACAACTGGAAGAACCCCAACACGGGCGTGGTGGAGGAAATCCTCATAGAGTGCACCGAGACGCGCGACCAGCCGAAGAACAAGGAGCGTGCCTTGAGCCGCCTGCGCACCTTCATCTACGACAAGGAGCACCAGAAGTACATCGACGACATCGCCTCCAAGCGCAAGACCATGGTCAGCACGGGCGACCGCTCGGCGAAGATCCGCACCTACAACTATCCGCAAGGGCGCATCACCGACCACCGCATCAACTACACCATCTACAACCTGGCCGCCTTCATGGACGGGGACATTCAGGACTGCATCGACCACCTCATCGTGGCGGAGAATGCTGAACGGCTGAAGGAGAGTGAACTGTGACCAAGGCGATCCTTGAATCAAGACCTTGCTGAAGACGGGACAGCCCCACAAGCATCATCTATTATAGATAATAAAAGTATGAAACGAAACAGCTTACAACACATTTTCCTGACACTGGGCGATTCGTTCCGCCGGTGCACGACACGCTTTCCCATGGCAGTGGCGTTCATGCTGGCTTTGGTGATCTACCAACTCTGTCTGGTGCTGGCGGAATGGAAACCCGAAGACCGACTGTTCGTTGCGCTGTCCTATTACCTCTCCGTGGGCACGGTGCTCTCTCTCAGCCTGCACCTGTGGGCGGAGGAGGTGAAGCGGCGTGGGGTGCGGGTGGGCGTACTGCTGGCGGCTCAAGTGTTGCTGGCTCTCGATGCCGTCTACCTCTATCACCACCTGGACGAGAACGGCGCCATAGGCATCGGCATTGCCCACGGGGCAGCCATTCTGGCCATCGGACTATCCGTATTCTTTCTCCCCTTCTTCCGCGAGCGAGACGACATCCCGGCGTGGAACTTCGCACAGACAGCCATCGGAACCCTGGCGCTGACCGTCATCGTGGGGGCGGTGATGAGCGGAGGACTTTCTCTGCTGGCGCTCTCGCTCAAACAACTTTTCGGGGTGGATGTCACTTATAAATGCTATGCCGGCATCGCCATCTTGTGCAGCGAACTGCTGCCTCTGCTGATGTTCCTCGGCCTCTTGCCCGAAGGCGAACACAAGCACGACCGCCTGCCCCAGCCCACCGTCTTCCTGCATAATATCCTGCACTACCTCTTCCTGCCGCTGGCGGGACTGTACCTGCTGGTGCTCTATGTCTATGCTGGGACTATCATCGCCCGTTGGCAGTTGCCGGACGGCTGGGTGTCGTGGCTGGTCACGGCCCTGATGGCAGGAGTCATCGGCATAGAGTTGGGGCTGTATCCTTCGCGCCTCAAGAGCCATAAGCCCGTGGACGAACGCATCGCCCGCTGGCTGCCCCTGCTCACCCTGCCCCTGCTGGTGCTGATGACGGTGAGCATCGGCCGACGTTTTCTGGATTATGGCATCACGCTCAACCGCCTCTATCTGGCGACGCTCAACGCGTGGTTCTACTTCGTCTGCATCGGCCTGGTCGTAGGACGGGCGCGACGCCTCAGCTGGATACCCGTCTCGTTCTCCCTCGTCTTCCTGGTGACTTCGGTGCTGCCGGTGAACTATGCGGGGATTACACGAGACGTCTTGCGCCGCGAAATCAAGACTTCTCTGGGCGACCAACAAGCGCTCACGGAAGAACAATATGCAGCTTGGTTGCAATCCCTGCCCAAGGAAGAAGCCCGCACCTTGGAGGACAAACTGCACTACCTGCAAGACTGGTTCGGCAAGGAAAGCATAGAGGACCTCGTCAAGGACGGCGTCCCCTACCAACGCATCATGGCCGAGGAAGAACTGGACAACACGGAAGTACTGAAATTCGACCAGACAGAGAATGTCACCATGGCTATCCCACAAGGCTATTCGCACCTGACCTTCATCCGGTACAAGATGCCTCTCCATGAAGCCCCGGTGCTGTCTGTCCCGCTGGATTTACCGGGAGACACCCTGCATCTGCCCCTCGACTCTCTACGCCGATGGGAAGAAAAATCCCGGTTACCCCTGCTCCGCACGACGGACGGCCACGCTGTCTGTCTGACACATTACCAGCTATACATCCAACACAACAACCGCGAAGTGGAAGCCGACATCGAAGGCTACCTCTTTCACCATAACGAACTAACCCATAAAGACTAAACGATTTATGAACAAGCAACAACTCATCGACAACATCCGCCGCAAGCAGAGCTTCCTCTGCGTAGGCCTGGACACGGACATCAAGAAGATCCCCGACTTCCTGCTGGACAGTCACGAACCCATCTTCGCCTTCAACAAGGCCATCATCGACGCCACGGCCGACCTCTGCGTGGCCTACAAACCCAACCTCGCCTTCTACGAATGCCTGGGCGTGAAGGGCTGGCAGGCATTGGAGAAGACCGTGAAGTACATCCGCCAGAACTACCCCGACCAGTTCATCATCGCCGATGCCAAGCGCGGCGACATCGGCAACACCTCCGCCATGTATGCCCGCTCCTTCTTCGAAGACTTGCAGGTAGATGCCGTCACCGTGGCTCCCTACATGGGCGAGGACAGCGTGACGCCTTTCCTGGGCTATGACAACACGTGGGTCATCCTCCTGGCGCTGACTTCCAACAAAGGCTCGCACGACTTCCAACTGACGGAAGACACGCAGGGCGAACGCCTCTTCGAGAAGGTGCTGCGCAAGAGCCAGGAGTGGGCCGGCGACGACCGCATGATGTACGTTGTGGGCGCTACCCAGGGCCGTGCCTTCGAGGACATCCGCAAGATCGTGCCCAACCACTTCCTCCTCGTCCCCGGCGTAGGTGCGCAGGGCGGTTCGCTGGAAGAAGTCTGCAAGTATGGTATGACCCGCGACTGCGGCCTCATCGTCAACTCCAGCCGCGGCATCATCTATGCCGGCAAGGACCAGGACTTTGCCGAAGCCGCCCGTCGCGCCGCCAAGGAGGTGCAGCTGCAGATGGCGGAGCAACTGAAAGCCGCCGGCATCGCCTAAGTCTCCACATTCATCAAATAACAGGGGACGCGCCGCATAAGCACGTCCCCTCTTTTCCTAATAAGCCATGATTCAACTGAAAGACATCCCCCAAGACTATCTCTACTGCTTCGCCACCGCCGAAGCCTGTCCCCACTCCGCCACCTGCCTGCACGCCCTGGCCGCACGGCTCCTCACCGAAAGCGGACAGACACAACCCTCCGTCATCCAAAGCATCAACCCCAACCACGCCCAACATCCGCCCAAAGACTGCAAGCACTACCGCGACAGCACGCCCGTGCGTTTTGCCCGCGGCATGTCCCGCCTCTTCGACGACGTGCCCATGCGGCAAGGGAAGCAAGTGCGCCGCAAGGTGATGGCCTGCTTCTCGTGCGAACGCTACTTTTACTACAGCCGGGGCGGCGACCGCCTCATCACGCCCAAGGAGCAGGAAGCCATTGCCCGAGTCTTCCGCGAAGCAGGCATTTCCGCAGCGCCCCAGTTCGACAGCTACGAAGATGGAATACTTTGGTAATCAGCAACATATCACTGCAAACAATTTGCACAATCTTTGCAGTACGACTGCAAAGGCTCTGCAGTAGCACTGCAAACGTATTGCAGTAATGCTGCAAAGGCCTTGCAGTAATGCTGCAACAATAGATGCAGGAAGGCAACGTATCAAGCCTCTCCATCCTCACCCACACAGAATGCCTCCGCCAGATACATTTCCTCCACCGTCAGGAAAGCCATCGGCCGATAAGGCCCGTGCCGATGCTTGTGATGCGGCTTATGCTTGGGGCGATGAGGCGGAGGAGGTGGGGGCGCCTCGTGATGAGGCGGCCGCGGGTGATGACGCCGGGGAAATATCGTGGCACAAGAGCTGCACAAGAGGAAAGCTCCTATGCCTAAGAGCAAAACCTTCCATAAAGCTATACCTTTCATAATCTGCTGCTTTTTTAGTAAGACACATTGTTAACGCCCTCCGCTTCAGACGATTCAGCAAAAAGGCTTTACCCATAAGACACCGAAAAGAGCCGAAAGTTTAGCATGGGAAACTTTTTTTGACTTTTGAGGAACAAAGAGTAAACAGATGTTACATCTTCACGACACAAGAAACATCAATCCTGCACATTAATCAATAGCAATAACGTGGTGATTTGTTTTCAAATTAGTATCTTTGCGCCATAGGAAACATCATTTTGTGAGGTCGCGTGGCGGCGGCGGCGGCGGTTGTGATTTGCTTTCAAATTAGTATCTTTGCGCCATAGGAAACATCGTCAGCCGTCCGACATTGAGATAGGCGGGAGTTGTGATTTGCTTTCAAATTAGTATCTTTGCGCCATAGGAAACATCCACGGCGGCGATATGCAACGCGCTGGGGCTGTTGTGATTTGCTTTCAAATTAGTATCTTTGCGCCATAGGAAACATCGGTATGCTGAAAACCCTTGAACTTATGGAGTTGTGATTTGCTTTCAAATTAGTATCTTTGCGCCATAGGAAACATCAATACCGACCGGTACTTACGAAATTGACATGTTGTGATTTGCTTTCAAATTAGTATCTTTGCGCCATAGGAAACATCGTAGGCGTTTAATGCCTTTGTATCGGAATTGTTGTGATTTGCTTTCAAATTAGTATCTTTGCGCCATAGGAAACATCTAAAAGGTAGAAATATACACGAACCTTGCAGTTGTGATTTGCTTTCAAATTAGTATCTTTGCGCCATAGGAAACATCGGCTTTCGCCTTTTGTAGTTCTTCGCCGCTGTTGTGATTTGCTTTCAAATTAGTATCTTTGCGCCATAGGAAACATCACAAATACGTTATTAATCTCGTCCCGATTTGTTGTGATTTGCTTTCAAATTAGTATCTTTGCGCCATAGGAAACATCGTTCCCGTTCTTACTTCCCCATAGGTCAGAGTTGTGATTTGCTTTCAAATTAGTATCTTTGCGCCATAGGAAACATCAAGCGATGGCGGCTGATTCGTTCCTGTCCAGTTGTGATTTGCTTTCAAATTAGTATCTTTGCGCCATAGGAAACATCGTACCGACCGCGAACTGATAGGGGAACTGAGTTGTGATTTGCTTTCAAATTAGTATCTTTGCGCCATAGGAAACATCTGACCCGGTGAGTATGGCGGGTGAACGGGTGTTGTGATTTGCTTTCAAATTAGTATCTTTGCGCCATAGGAAACATCATGCACTTGCCTCATTACGCTATCCCGGCAGTTGTGATTTGCTTTCAAATTAGTATCTTTGCGCCATAGGAAACATCATCGAGGAAGAGAGTCAGGAGTACCGCGTAGTTGTGATTTGCTTTCAAATTAGTATCTTTGCGCCATAGGAAACATCGGTTGATTTCGTGGGATGCGTCCCGATTTCGTTGTGATTTGCTTTCAAATTAGTATCTTTGCGCCATAGGAAACATCACCGAAAGCATTAAGATACTTCTTTTCAAAGTTGTGATTTGCTTTCAAATTAGTATCTTTGCGCCATAGGAAACATCCTTGGAAACGAGCGAGGGCGAACGGAGGGGGTTGTGATTTGCTTTCAAATTAGTATCTTTGCGCCATAGGAAACATCCGTCCAGCGTGATGAAAGCCACGCGGACAGGTTGTGATTTGCTTTCAAATTAGTATCTTTGCGCCATAGGAAACATCTGGAGGCGAGAATGTGACGTGGTTAGACTGTTGTGATTTGCTTTCAAATTAGTATCTTTGCGCCATAGGAAACATCCGCCGACAAGCCCGTCAAGGTGTACGACCTGTTGTGATTTGCTTTCAAATTAGTATCTTTGCGCCATAGGAAACATCTGCACCGACTGGAAAAACACGATGGTCTTCGTTGTGATTTGCTTTCAAATTAGTATCTTTGCGCCATAGGAAACATCTTCCTTGACCGACACAACAAAGTCATTCAGGTTGTGATTTGCTTTCAAATTAGTATCTTTGCGCCATAGGAAACATCGTTCCGTCCTAAAAGAAGAGGAGATGTTTAGTTGTGATTTGCTTTCAAATTAGTATCTTTGCGCCATAGGAAACATCACACCTTCACCGGTTACGATGATGGATTGGTTGTGATTTGCTTTCAAATTAGTATCTTTGCGCCATAGGAAACATCTTGGACTGTCTGCAAGGCGCGCCCCCCACCGTTGTGATTTGCTTTCAAATTAGTATCTTTGCGCCATAGGAAACATCCGCTGAACATTTTTTCTCATTCCCGGATAAGTTGTGATTTGCTTTCAAATTAGTATCTTTGCGCCATAGGAAACATCTTGATTCAATCGTCCACGCTTGCCCTTGGAGTTGTGATTTGCTTTCAAATTAGTATCTTTGCGCCATAGGAAACATCCAGTTCTCGGATGACCGTATCGCTGAGCAGGTTGTGATTTGCTTTCAAATTAGTATCTTTGCGCCATAGGAAACATCAAGAAATTTGTTTCCCCCGTGTACGGTGTGTTGTGATTTGCTTTCAAATTAGTATCTTTGCGCCATAGGAAACATCTCATTCTTTATAGTACATTGAAACACAGAATGATGAGCATCCTATCTGAAAAGAAAAATGATGTTATCCGCAAACAAATAATCCCGCCAATGAGCGGGATTATTTGTTTCTAAAACAATTCCAATTGTTGCCCTGGTGCATTAACTTTCTGCGTTTTCTTCCCCAAAAACAGTTCTATCCGGCCGAATTGCTTGTCTGTTATACATAAAATACCGACCTTGCCAAATTCCGGCAAAAAAGATTTCACACGTTTAATGTGCACATCAGCATTCTCCACACTCGCACAATGCCGAACATAAATGGAAAACTGAAACATTGTGAAGCCGTCTTTCAGCAACTTATTCCTAAAATCCGTAGCGGCTTTACGATCTTTCTTGGTCTCTGTCGGCAAGTCGAATAACACCAGCACCCACATAACGCGATATTCACTGATTCGGTCTGTCATCGCTCCGGATATACAATCTTTCGTCCTTCACCATTAAAACACTTGAAAAGAGAAGCGGTAGTTTGACCGACAGCCACCATTAAAGGGCTTCGTTTCCCCTCCAGTATTACCTCAATGGTTGGAATACTCAACAGTCTTGCCTTGATTTCCTTAGATAAAGAATAGCCTAATGAGTCAGAATCATTCATCAAACCTACCACCAATTCATCCACATAAGGACGATAAGGCTCCATTATGTCATCGGCCAGACAATAAGCATTATAACGATTATGGTGATGAATGCCCAATGTAGGCAATAAACCACTGATTACAAGCGAACGAGCCACTACAGCTCTCAGTATGGCATAGCCATAATTCAACAGATTATTGGGAGGAATACCGTCACGATCACGGGTAAATCCTTCAATCCGTGGAAATATATTTCTCCAATAATAAGCGGCTGCGCGTGCCTCAACATTATCAGCATCACCGCTCCGAACCTCATCAGCCCACACTCGCATACATTTTACTTCCGCGCCCACACAATCAGACAATACCGAAGCCTGATTGCTAATTTTTGCCCGGACAGTCTGCTGCCATAACTGTTTTTTCAAGGGAACAGAAGCATCCAATTGCTTGCGAAAACGCTCGTTCTGTGTAGTATTGCCATACAAGGGCAACAACAATCCCTGAGGCATACTTTTCTCATTGCAGGTAATCACAGCACAGGCATTCTCAAGTAATGCTTCCAACAAGCCAGAAGTCAGTGTGATGCGCTTATTATCAAGCACTACGACACCAATATCCTCGATAGACCTGGTCACTTCAGCTTTCTGCCTGAATGAGTCCGGCAAAGAAGCATTCTTGTCAATTTCAGGAAGTCGAATGACCAGCTGTTCCTTACGCAAGGACAAATATGCTGGATTACCAAAGTAGAGCGTTTTCTTTATCATAGTTTTCCCTATTTAATATTCACCTACCGCCACAATCTGCCCGATATGATTGACACGGACTTTTACGGTACCTTTCAAACCATTCTCGTTTCGAATTCTTTTCCAAGTAATATCACGCAAACCATTATTATCTACTACAGTGGTTTCCAAATGATGCCTAAACTTGTAATCTTTAGCAGTTAATGCCTGTACTCGGAACAAATTAGGGCTTATTTGGTCATAATTCTCCGGATTCATCAAATCCATTTCCTCCGGATTAAAACCTGTAGCAGGATTTGGAAATACAAAGTACTCATTCTGCTTCATCGTGAAGAGGAATTGCCATCCTTCCTCCTTATTATACTCTTTGTCTATGATAGAAAGATGCTGATTGGCCCGTTCCACTGCTTCATAGAAAGATACAATATGTTCCTGCCAATTACCGGAAGCATCACAGAAAATAGCTACGTGATGGTTATTGTTTGTGCTGACAAAATCCACCGGTTGTTTTTGTCCCGCTTCATCCAATATAAGATTGCCTGCCACATCTTTCTTGTCGTGCAGAGCCACCACAGTGCTTACTCCCGTGACAGTAACACGTTTGACAGCTATACGCTTCTCCTCATTCAACCAAATTGGGTTCTCATCCAAATTAACAAAAGCTTTGTTAGGGTCATTGCCATACGCCAGCAGACGTTGTTTCAACAGTTCCCTGATTCTTTTGTCAACCACTTTGTCCACATTCAACTTTGGACCAACAATGTTACGAGTTGTATATATTGTCTCCAAGCGGACTGTCTTTACTTTCGACGGCACCATCGTATGGTTGTCCTCCAAATACAAAGGATTCTTATCCAACGAATTTTTGCCGGCAAAAGCTTTCTTTGCATCGCCTCCGAAGGCATCCAGTCTCCGCAGCAAAGCTTCCCGGAATTTCCGATTGCAGACACAACTTATCTGTTCGTAACCGAAGTTACCGCCCACCTTTTCATAAACGACCACATAACGTTGGATTGAGCCATAAACAGTTTCGTTGTGCAACTGGCCACGTGGCGTAAGCTGCACAATGTTCAATGTTCCGCCCAACTTTCGTTTCGACTTATTCATATTGCGGGTCACTACCTTGTTCTTGGCCTTGACAGATACCAATATGTGTTCCAAATGCTCTTTGGCTTCATTCCTAAAATTGACGAAAGGAGCTTTGAACCGCAGTTTATTATGAGCATCACGGAACAGCTCTTTCTGTTCAATGCCATAAATACTGCCCGACTTATCACTGCGCGCATTCATATTATTGAGATACTGGATATAACTCGGTTTGGTGAAAGCTATGACCAATGCATCCATAGCATGATGACGGTGGTCATTCCGCTTCGTCCAATCCTTGATGCGCCTGATGTGACGCCCATCCTTATCAGGCCATTCTTCAGTCAGTCCTAATTTATCGTACTTATCCCAATTAAGTTCCTGCAACACGTCTATCAACCCCCAGTCCTCGCGCAAACGGTCCGTAACCGCACCTGTAGTAGCAGTCACCACAGGAGCCAATTCCTCCAGAATCTCACGCGCCTTTCGGGCGATATATTGCGTATCGCTCAAATCACGATTGAGAAAATCACTAGGAATCTCATCAGTCTTCATCAACAACTTCGTGCGCTTGGAACGGCTGATAGCTCCGCTCTTCCACAAGTCATCCACCTGCTTCTTATAATCCATGACTCCCTCCGTACCATATTTTCTTTCCACGTAATCAATGGCAGTCAAATCACTCTTTTCAATATTGGCTGCACGTGCTTCCAAGGTTTTATTGGAAAATGAATCATCGAACATCCTGGCCTGCGGAATGATGTGTTCTATATCAAATTCCTTGCTGAACAATTTCTCCCGCGGAACATAAGTTTTGGAATAAAGAGTCTTATAACCATTGCCCTTTAATTCTTCATAAAGCTTATAACGTATAATGTCATTACGACTCACATGGGAAATACCGAACTCTGACTGCAACAGAACTTTGATTCTCTCGTGCTCAGCCGTGGCCTTTCCTATGTCTGCAGTCATCTGTTCTCGTTCTTTGCGAGTTTTCTTTAATTCACGCGCCATCTCCACCCGTATTTCATCCGGCTTTCCATAAGCTTCCACTACTTGATTCACCACGTTAATCATTTGATTTAAAATCCTTTCCACCACAGGATTACGAAGACTATTGCGCGGTAACAGAGGCAAATGGTCTTTGCACTCCTTGTTTTTCAATTCCTCGACCGTCAGTGAACGCTTGGAATGACGATATCCGGCCGCCTCACAAGCCGCACTATACTGCATACCTTCACGCATATAAGGCAAAATCTTCCGAATGGCCTTCGCACTCAGACTTCCATAATCGGACGGGAAAGTAACATCAGCCAAAACTTTGGCATATTCTTTCTCACAATGCAATAGAGCCGCTATTTTCTCCACCAGACCTCCTATGCCAGCCTTGGCCTTACCATCGTCATACGAATATAGCAAATGCCAAAGACGGAAAGCATCCTGCTTCTCCATTTCTTTTCTTGGGAGCAAAGCATCAAAATCCAAAACAGAGGTATTGAAACCTAAGCCTCCAAATACCCCCTCTACTATTTCCCTAATCTGACAAGCAGACTTCTTGCTGAAATCATACTCACCGTGTCCGCTCATGGCAATGATTGTCTGATAAGCTGCAAATAAGGCAGCCTGCGTGACATTGCCTTCTATTTTGTCACGATTCAGTTCCCAAACTTTAGAATTCAAAAATAGTACTTTCTGAGCTTCAGTCTTGCTCAAACTCTTTTTTACGGACAACTCAGCATACAATGCAGCCTTCTCCTCCGCATCCAGCGGACGTTTTTCACCTGTATCAACATTATAAATAAGCAAATCATTCAGTACCTGCCAAATCTTGAATTCCTGAAATAGGAATGAGGACTTGGGACATACCTTGGGGCTGACCGTTATCGTATGAGACTGACCATCTTTCATATAGATCAATGTGCGACTTTCAAGTTCACAACAAGCCACCAAACCTTTCTGACTCTTCAAAGCACGTTGATAGAAAATGACTACATCCCTGATATCCTTCTTGCGTTGAGGAGTAAGTTCGGGATGGAATCTAGCTTGCGTTTCCCAGATTGTTTCAAACTCATCCAAATAATCTTGTCGATAGAAAACCTTATTCTTTAAACTCTTTGAGGAGTCCTTATCCAACTGAGCCATCAAATACTGGCCAACAGTCTGATGATTAAAATGCAAGGTCTTGCTGCGGTCACTGATTTCACCCAAATAGCCACTCGAATTAGTTATGGCAGCATTGACCTCACATAGCACGGTAGCTACATCTGCGATTTCTAACTGACCTTTCAAAGCCGATGAACGTAAAGCATACAGATTCAAACGTTTGTCCTTACCTTTCACCTCAGAAGCATAAACGCCATATTGCTCTCTGAAAACCATTGCCGTAACTCTATTACTTTTTCCACGTACAGACTCCTTGAAAGAATCTGTCAGTATTGCAGGATAAAATTGACTTTGATAAGTCCAAATTCTATCAAACTCTTCCAGCAAATCCGAACGGTAAAAGGAAGGAATATATTTCTTCTGCGCCAAAAGACGGGCATAGACGTACTCACCAGGTGTCAGTCCATTATCATACAACTCTTTAGCTATTGTCATACCATCAATAATCTGCCCTTCTTCCTGAGATTTTGCTTTGCGGCTACTCTTATAGCCTCGCTTCTTGTTAATCATCAATAAGACTCGTGCAAACTGCTCCAAAGAAATCTCTCCTGAAGCAGCCTTGGCCCGCAAGCGATAAGTCTCGAAAGTACTACGATTTCCGCATTCATACAACAGCGTATCCGCATTAATCCACCCATATTCACGCAGAATCTCAATTAGGGCAGAGCGACGCAATTTGTAACGCTGAAGGTTGCGACGCATACTCCGCTTCTGGGTTCTATCTGCATTCGTCGTAATACTTTTGCCCTTTTCAAAATTCTGTTGTTCATCCACCGTCAATGGATTCACACGCACCCCCATCCCCAGGATAGAAGAGCGTTCACCTGATTCTTCAGCCTCGTTTACCAAGGCCCAGCCAGTACTACCGATACCTAAATCCAGTCCTAATATTTTTTTCATATTCCACTTGTAGTCTATTTAGTATGACAATTAGGTAATTCCCTGCAGAATTCCAAATTTCTGCACAAAGATATAAAAAAATTACATATTACTTGCATCATTCAACTTTTTTCCATACCTTTGCCGTACTAATTGAAGCAAATCACAATAAGGATTATTCCGTTGTGAAAACATTAGGTTCCCTCGTCCTTTAACGGGGGATTTTTTATTATCTTAATATACTGTCAGATAAGCCCTATGCCCTACGCTAGCAAAATTATCAACGACCCCGTCTTCGGCTTCATCAAGATACCACGGGGACTGCTCTATGACTTGGTGTGCCACCCCGTGGTGCAACGCTTGACACGCATCCGCCAGCTGGGGCTATCGTCTGTGGTTTATCCGGGAGCACAGCACACGCGCTTCCAGCACTCCATCGGTGCCTTCCACCTGATGAGCGAGGCTATCCGGGAGCTCACAGCCAAGGGTAACTTCATTTTCGATAGCGAGGCAGAAGCGGTGGAGGCGGCCATCTTGCTTCATGATGTGGGGCACGGTCCTTTCTCGCACGTGCTGGAGGATACCCTCGTCCGCGGCATCTCGCACGAGGAAATCTCGCTGATGCTGATGGAGCGCATCAACCACGAAATGAACGGACAGTTGACGCTGGCCATCCGCATCTTCCAAGACCAATATCCCAAACGTTTCCTCCATCAGCTGGTCAGCGGACAATTGGATATGGATCGTCTGGATTATCTGCGGAGGGACAGCTTCTACACAGGTGTCACCGAGGGAAATATAGGCTCGGCGCGCATCATCAAGATGCTGGACGTGCGGGATGACCGTCTGGTGGTGGAGTCTAAGGGCATCTACTCCATCGAAAACTTCCTCACCGCCCGCCGACTGATGTACTGGCAGGTGTATCTGCACAAGACTTCCGTGGCCTATGAACGTCTGTTGGTCAACACCCTGCTGCGCGCCAAGGAACTGGCCGCCCGGGGCGAAGAGCTGTTCGCCTCGCCCGCCCTGCACTTCTTCCTCTATAATGACATAGATGCCACACGCTTCCGCAGCGATCCCGAATGTCTGGAGCAATTCCTCCTGCTGGACGACAACGATGTGTGGACGGCGCTGAAGGTGTGGATGCACCACCCGGACAAAGTGTTGTCTACGCTTAGCAAAGGAATGGTGAACCGAAAGCTTTTCAAAGTGGAGGTCTCTGCAAAACCTTTCCCCGAGGAGCGCAAGGAAGAGTTGCTCCGGCATATATCCACCACGCTGAACATACCGCCGGAGGATGCCCGTTACTTCCTCTCGATGCCCGACATCGAAAGCAACATGTACAATCCCGCCGACGACAGCATCGAAATCCTCTACGGCGACGGCTCCACGCGCAGCATCGCCGAGGCATCGGACATGTTCGACATCGCCCTTCTCTCGCGCAAAGCCAAGAAGTATTTCCTCTGTTATGGACGCTTCTGAGAGCTGATTGCAGGATTTATGACGAAAATATTCACTCAGATAGGCAGAAATATAAAAAAAAGTACGATATTTGCCTTTTGAAAACCGTCAAACAAGAATAACAATGGAGTTTACTGCCAAACAAATAGCCGCATTCCTCCAAGGAGAAATCGTCGGAAACGAACATGCCACGGTGCACACCTTCGCCAAAATTGAAGAGGGCGTGCCGGGGGCACTCTCTTTCCTTTCCAATCCTAAATATACCCATTATATCTATGATACAGAGGCCAGTATCGTCTTGGTGAATCGCGATTTCGTGCCTGAGCATGACGTAAAGGCCACCCTCATCAAGGTGGACAATGCCTACGACAGCCTGGCCCGCCTGCTCACCCTCTACGAGCAGAGCAAGCCGAAGAAAACAGGTATTGATCCGCTGGCTTTCATCGCACCGACCGCACAGGTGGGTAAGGATGTGTGGATCGCTCCCTTTGCCTACGTAGGCGAACATGCCGTGGTGGGTGACCGCACACGCATCTACCCGCATGCCACGGTGGACGACGGAGTGAAGATTGGCGAAGATTGTACTCTCTATGCCGGCGCCACCGTCTACCACGATTGCCGCATCGGAAACCGTTGCACCCTGCACGCGGGAAGCGTCGTCGGTGCCGATGGCTTCGGCTTCGCCCCCACGCCACAGGGCTATGAGAAAATTCCCCAGATAGGCATCGCCGTGCTGGAGGATGATGTGGAGATAGGTGCCAATACATGTGTGGATCGTGCCACAATGGGCACCACGATTGTACACAAAGGCGTAAAACTGGATAACCTGGTGCAGATTGCCCACAACGACGAAATCGGAGCCAACACCGTCATGGCCGCACAGGCTGGCGTGGCAGGTTCGACGAAGGTGGGCGAATGGTGCATGTTCGGCGGACAAGTGGGCGTGGCCGGACACATCCACATTGGCGACCGCGTGGTATTTGGCGCCCAGTCGGGCGTACCCAGCAGCGTGAAGAGCGACCAGCGCCTCATCGGTGCCCCGCCCATGGAAGAGAAGCCCTTCTTCAAGTCGAGCGCCATCTTCCGCAAGCTGCCGGATATGTACTTCGAGCTGAACGCCCTGCGTAAAGAACTGAATGAACTTAAGAAACAATTAAATAAAGAGTGACCGATGCTGAAACAAAAGACTCTGAAAGAAAGCTTCTCGCTCAGCGGAAAAGGCTTGCATACGGGCCTGAACCTGACTGTCACCTTCAATCCTGCGCCGGAGAATCACGGCTATAAGATCCAGCGCACCGACGTGGAGGGTCAACCCCTTATCGAAGCCGTGGCAGACAACGTGGTAGAGACTACCCGTGGTACGGTTCTCGCCAAGAACGGCGTGAAGGTCAGCACCGTAGAGCACGGTATGGCAGCCCTCTACGCCTTAGGCATTGACAACTGCCTCATCCAGGTGGACGGACCTGAATTTCCCATCCTGGACGGAAGCGCACAATACTACGTCAATGAGATAGAGCGTGTGGGCACCATGGAGCAGAGTGCCGTGAAGGATTTCTACGTCATCAAGTCGAAGATAGAATTCCGCGACGAAAAGACGGGATCGTCCATCATCGTCCTGCCCGACGAGAACTTCAGCCTCAACGTGCTGGTATCCTACGACTCGACCATCATCCCCAACCAATTTGCCACGTTGGAGGATATGAGCAAGTTCAAGGACGAAATAGCCGCCAGCCGCACTTTCGTCTTCGTGCGCGAGATTGAACCCCTCCTCCAAGCCGGCCTCATCAAGGGAGGCGACCTGGACAACGCCATCGTCATCTACGAACGCCAAATGTCGCAGGAGAACTACGACAAGCTGGCCGACGTGATGGGCGTCCCCCACATGGACGCTACACAACTGGGATATATCATGCACAAGCCACTGGTTTGGCCCAACGAATGCGCCCGCCACAAACTCCTGGATGTTATCGGAGACATGGCTCTCATCGGCCGCCCCATCAAAGGCCGCATCATTGCCACCCGTCCGGGACACACCATCAACAATCAGTTTGCCCGCCGCATGCGCAAGGAAATACGCCTGCATGAGATTCAGGCACCGACCTACGACTGCAACCGGGCGCCCATCATGGACGTCAACCGCATCCGCGAGTTGTTGCCCCACCGTTATCCCTTCCAATTGGTAGACAAGGTCATAGAAATAGGAGCAAATTATATCGTCGGCATCAAGAACGTCACCGCCAACGAGCCTTTCTTCCAAGGCCACTTCCCGCAAGAACCTGTCATGCCCGGCGTTCTTCAGATAGAAGCCATGGCGCAGGTAGGCGGTTTGCTGGTGCTGAACTCCGTTGACGAACCCGAACGCTACTCTACCTATTTCCTCAAGATAGACGGCGTCCGCTTCCGCCACAAAGTAGTGCCGGGAGACACGCTCATCTTCCGTGTAGAGTTGATGGCTCCTATCCGACGCGGTATTTCCACCATGAAGGGCTACATCTTCGTGGGCGAAACGGTGGTGTGCGAGGCCGAATTTACGGCACAGATTGTAAAGAACAAATAACCAGTGAATTAATAATGAGAAATGAAAGATGAAAGACGAATCCGCGTACAAGTTTTCCATTGACAAGGAGTTTTCCATTTTTCATTTTTAATTTTTCATTTATAAAATATGATTAGTCCTTTAGCATACATCCATCCCGAGGCTCAAATCGGCGAAAACGTAGAGATAGGTCCTTTCGTGTTCATCGATAAGAATGTGGTCATCGGTGATAATAACAAAATCATGCCCAACGTCAACATCATGTATGGCGCACGCATCGGCAACGGCAACACCATCTTTCCGGGTGCCGTCATCGGTGCCGTGCCGCAAGACTTGAAATTCAAGGGCGAGGAAACCACGGCCGAGATTGGCGACAACAACCTCATCCGCGAAAATGTGACCATCAACCGAGGCACTGCGGCCAAAGGACGCACCTGCGTGGGTAACAACAACCTGCTGATGGAAAGTGTACATGTGGCACATGATGCAAAGATTGGCAACGGCTGCATCATCGGCAACTCCACGAAGATGGCGGGCGAGATTGTCATAGACGATAACTCCATCATCAGCGCCAACGTGCTGATGCACCAATTCTGCCGTGTAGGCGGATACGGCATGATTCAGGGCGGTTGCCGCTTCAGCAAGGATATCCCTCCCTACATCATCGCCGGACGTGAGCCCATCTGCTATGCCGGCCTCAATATCGTAGGCCTGCGCCGCCGCGGCTTCTCCAACGAAACTATCGAGCAGATTCACAATGCCTACCGCCTCATCTACCAAAGCGGGCTCAATACAACCGATGCCCTTAAGAAGATTGAGGACGAGATGGAGATGACGCCGGAAATCAACTACATCGTGACCTTCATTCGCGAATCGGCACGAGGCATCATCCCCGGCGGGAAATAAAATCAAAAAGTTAAGAAATCAAGAAGTTAAGAATATAACCACTATGATTTACAGATTCACCCTCATATCCGATGAAGCTGAAGGCTTCCTCCGGGAAATACAGATTGACCCGGATGCCACATTCTATGACTTCCACGAAGCTATCATTAAATCCGTGGGCTATACCGACGATCAGATGACCTCTTTCTTCATCTGCGACGAAGACTGGGAGAAGGAGAAGGAAATCACCCTCGAAGAGATGGACGACAACCCGGAGGTGGACAGTTGGGTGATGCGCGACACGCACATCAACGAGCTGGTGGAAGACGAGAAACAGAAGCTTGTCTATGTCTACGACATCATGACGGAGCGTTGCTTCTTCATCGAGTTGTCCGAAATCATCACGGGCAAGCACATGAAGGGTGCCAAGTGCACCAAGAAGCAGGGCGATGCCCCCAAGCAACTGATGGACTTCAACGAGTTCGAAGCCAAGACTAACGCCGCCGCCCTTGACCTGGACGAGAACTTCTACGGCGACCAGGACTTCGACATGGAGGACTTTGACAAGGACGGCTTCGGCGGCTTCGACGAAGGCGGAGGCGGAAACCCCTATGACGAAGACAGATACTGATACTCTCATCGTACTGATAGGCCCCACAGGCGTAGGCAAGACAGAACTTAGCCTGCGCCTGGCCGAGGCTTTCCACACCTGCATCCTCTCCGCAGACTCGCGGCAACTCTATGCCGACCTGCCCATCGGCACGGCGGCTCCCACCCCCGAACAACTGGCGCGCGTGAAGCACTACTTCGTGGGCACCTTGGCCTTGACGGATTACTACAGCGCGGCGCAATACGAGGCAGATGCCCTCCGGCTGCTGGGCGGACTGTTCACTACCCACCCCGTCGTGGTGCTGACGGGCGGCTCGATGATGTATGTCGATGCCGTATGCCGGGGCATTGACGACATCCCCACCGTGGACGCCGATACGCGCCAACTCCTCCTGCACAAATACGAGACCGAAGGCTTGGAGCATCTCTGCGCCGAGCTTCGCCTGATGGACCCCGAATACTACCGCATCGTGGACTTGAAAAACCCCAAGCGCGTCATCCACGCCCTGGAAATCTGCTACATGACGGGGCGCACCTACACCTCCTTCCGCACGCAGACGCACAAGCAACGCCCCTTCCGCATCGTCAAGGTGGGCCTGACGCGCGACCGCGCCGAACTCTACGACCGCATCAACCGCCGCGTGGACCAGATGATGGCGGACGGCCTGCTGGACGAGGCGAGGCGCGTCTACCCACAACGGGCGTGCAACTCGCTCAACACCGTGGGCTACAAGGAACTCTTCAAATACTTCGACGGCGAATGGACACTGCCCTTCGCCGTCGAGAAAATCAAGCAGAACTCGCGCATCTATTCGCGCAAGCAGATGACGTGGTTCAAACGCGATGCCGACATCCGCTGGTTTCATCCCGACCAAGAAGCGGAGATACTGGCCTACCTGCGCGAACGCGTGTCAGAGTAAAGAACCGGCTCATTCTGCCTTCAGTATAATCGTCATCTTGGGTTGTGCCAAGACACGTGCGGTCTGAAAGCCGACATACACGACCTCCAACATTGCCCCCTTGGGCGCGGACAGCTTGAAGCATCCCTGTCCATCGGTCACCACGCCTTTCTCCGGCGCACTTGCCTCACGCACGATGGCTCCCAAGATGGGTTCCCCTTTCTCGTCCGTCACGATGCCGTCCACAGCTATCTGTCCGGCATTCTTATCCGCCGGAGACACCGCTATCATCACGTTATCCTTTTGGGACAAAGGATGGGCAGCCGCATCTTTCGTGGCAATCACAATCACTCCGTTCAAGGCTTTCTTGCCATACTTGCCCGCCCAAGACTTCACCACATCGTCTTTCATGACAGACACAGAAGTTATCTTCTCGGGCGAAAGCGCACGGAAAGTTTCTTCGGTAGCGGGCACACCATCAATAAGGATGAGCACGGAATCGGGATTCACGGAAGTCCCCGTCTTGCGGTTGCCGATGCCCAAGATGCCCGTATGCTTGTACAACACACTCATTTTCCCGCCACTCACGGACAAGACTTCTTCTCCATCTGACGCCTTCTTGGTGATTACCTCAATGACATCTCCCGTGACCTGTTCGCCATATCTGTCAATGGCATCCTGGCCTTTCCATATATGTATGGTGGCTATTTCCGAAGAATCCATCGCCTTGACTTGCTCGTAGGGCACAATCTTCCCGTCTATAGCCCAAACAGACTTGGATTTTTGGGGAAGTTTACCATCTTCCTGCAGCGAAAATACAACCGGCACCGTAAAGCGTACCGCCACCGCCTTGCCATCCTGCTTGCCAGGCGTCCACAGCGGCATCGCCTCCACCAGGCGGATGGCCTCGGCATCCAAAGCCGGGTCTACGCTGCGCAGGATCTTGGGGTCACGCACCTTTCCCGTCTCGTCCACCACGAATTGCAGGATGACACGACCCTGTATCCCGTTCTCCTTGGCTATCTGCGGATAGCGCATGTTCGTCTTCAGATATTCCCTCATCGCCTTGGAGCCGCCGGGGAACTGGGGAGCTTGCTTTACCATATCATAAACATTGTCCGCCTCCTTTTCGCCGATGCTCACCACCGGGTCAGAGAGTTTCATCCCCTCTTTCTTGGGGGCTATGGCGAATTTGAAGGGTATCGGAAAACACATGGCCACGGTATCTCCCCTCAGCTTCTCTGCAATCGAACGCGGTATACTCTTCACCACGCGGAGGGCCTCGGCATCGATGGCCGGGTCTACGCCCTCCAGCACCTGAGACTCCTTGAGTTCTCCTTTTTCATTGAATATGAGTTTCATAAGCAGCTTGCCTTGAACGCCTTTCTCTTCAGTCTCCTTCGACAGGCGGATATTGTTACCCAAGTAGCTTATCAAGTCCTGCAAACCGACACGAGATTCGAGCAACTCCGTACCGTCCACTACCGCGTACTTCTGTTTTCTCGCCGTGTCTTGCGGCACGACCGCAGATTTCACACTTTCCGCTTTCATAATCTCCGCCAAATCCGTAACTTTGGCGGCTGAAAGCTCATTACTTACTCCCGATACTTCGGGCCGGGCAAAAGCGGCAACCGCCACGGCTGCCAGCGGAAGCACATAGAGGAACTTCGCGCGTGCCCACGGATTGGATTTTCTTCTTTGCATCATAGTGATACGTTTTTTAAGTTTACTGTGATTCAGGCTGTTGGCCATAGAGTAGAGCCTTGTGCCAACGGCCTTTTTTATTAATAACAACTGATATTCCCTTGCATTGACGCCCGCGCAGAGCACTGCCTCGTCCGCCTCATACTCGTGCACCGCCTGCAACTCCTGCTTCAGGAGCCACGCCGCGGGATTGAACCACTGCACGAAGCAACAGAGGTCGGCCAGCAGGATGTCCCACGAATGCCCCAGGCGGATGTGCGCCAGTTCGTGCAAGAGTATCGGACGTCCGTCCTCCTCCAAATCCCGCCGCGCGATGACGATGCACCGCATCCAACTGAACGGCGCGATGTCCCGCTCGTGTACCAAGAGCAACACCTGCGGCGCGTCCTTCACATAGCGGCTGATGTCCTCGCGGCTTGTCCCGCGCAAGAGTTGCCCCAAGCGGAAGAGCGAACATACATTGCGCACCAGGAAGAACAGCACGCCTGCCCCGTAAACCGCCAGCAACACCAGTGGCCACACCGCACGCGACGGCTCCACCGGCTCCGCAGGAACGGCCTCCGTCATCGCCTCGGCCAAGGCCAGCCACTCCTCCAGCGTCAGCATCGTCTGCCCCACGCCGGATGTCTCCGTTGTGCTGACCTCTATCAGGGGCACCACGGCGGACAGCACCAACACGCAAAGCAGGGCCACGCGGTTGAAGCGGTGGAAGGTGTCGCGGCTGAGCAGCAGGCGATAGAACAAATAGAATGCTGCCAAGCAGAGGGCGGACTTGAGGATGTAGACTAAGAAAGTACCCATGGTGATTGATGGTTAATGACGTTCGCTCTCCTCCACTTGTTTAATCAGTTCCTTCAACTCCTCCACCGAAATCTTCTCTTCCTGCACCAGCATGGAGACCACACCCCGGTAGGAATTGTCGAAATACTTGCTGATGACGCCGCGCAGCGTGCCTTTGCGGTAGTCGTCGCGCGACACCAGCGCATAATACTGATAGGTGTTGCCATAAGCCTTGTGGCCTACGAAACCTTTCTCTTCCAACCCCCGCACCACGGTGGACAGGGTATTGAAATGCGGCTTCGGCTCATCGTAGAACGACAGCAGCTCGCGCACGAACAACGGGCCTTTCTCCCAGAACCAGCCCATCACTTCTTCTTCTTTGGCAGTTAATCTTTTCATACAAATCTCCTTTCAGGGGACAAATAACGGGATTTTTTAGTTACGCGCCAAATCGGCGGCGTTAATAATAACTAATTTATTTAGTTACATAACTATTTGTTTTAGTACTTACTGACATACAAACAGTTACGTACATCCATCCGCAAGCGCATCCGACAGCATCCGCCGCAGTACCGACGAACACGAGCGGCGATATCCCCGAACGCACTTCTCGATACCGCCGCACACGAGCCACGGCATCTCTCAGCACACATAGGTAAGCCGGCGGGCAAAATACCTACATATGGGGATTGGAAATGCGGGCGAAAAGTCCTTACTTTGCAGGTTGAAAAGGACCTTTTTAATGACTGACTGACAATGAACGAAACCCATAAATACCGCGCGACGGACAAGATGAGCGACCTCATCTGCGACAACTACTCCCTGCTGATGGTGATGAGCCGCTTCGGCCTCTCGCTGGGCTTCGGCGACAAGACCGTCCGCGACGTCTGCGAGGCGCAGGGCGTGGATTGCAACACCTTCCTGGCCGTGGCAAATTTTATCACCGAGGGACAATGTACCTACGATGAGGGAGACACCAACTTCTCCCTGCCTGCCCTGATGGACTACCTGAAGCAGGCACACACTTACTTCCTGGACTTCAACCTGCCTGCCATCCGCCGCAAGCTCATCGAAGCCATTGACTGCTCGTCGGCCAACGGCGTAGCCATGCTCATCCTGCGCTACTTTGACGAATATGCCAAAGAGGTGCGACGCCACATGGAGTATGAGAACGAGGCCGTCTTCACCTACGTGGACGGGCTGCTGCAAGGCCGCCTGGACGACCGCTTCAGCATAGCCACCTTCGTGAGCAAACACAACAGCATCGACACCAAACTGACCGAACTGAAGAATATCATCATCAAATATTATCCGGAGAAAGGCAACAACAACCTGCTCAACGCCGTCTTGTTCGACATCTTCAACTGCGAGCAGGACCTTGCCTCACACTGCCAGGTGGAGGACTATCTCTTTGTCCCCGCCGTGACGCAAATGGAAAGGAAACTGAAAGATGAACAATAACACTTCGCTGAAAATAGTCGTGGCCGAGTCCTCGGTCATCATCCGCAGCGGACTGGCCGCCGTGCTGAAACGCATCCCCAGCCTGAACGCGCAACCCGTGGAAATCGCCACGCCGGAATCGCTGACGCACTACCTGCAGCTGCACACGCCGGACATCGTCATCGCCAACCCCACCTTCGGCGGCTGGTTTGACCTGCACGCCGTCAAGACCTCGCATCCCAAGACGGGCATCAAGTACATGGCACTGGTGAGCACTGTCATCGACCCCAACGTGCTCCGGGCCTATGACGGCCACTTCTCCATCTGTGACGATACGGACACCATCGCCGCGCAAATCAGCCACCTGCTCCACACCGACGAGGAGGACGAAGAAAACGGCCAGGACCTGCTGAGCCAGCGCGAGAAGGAAATCATCACCTGCGTGGTGAAGGGCATGACCAACAAGGCCATCGCCGACAAGCTCTACCTCTCCGTGCACACCATCATCACCCACCGGCGCAACATCGCCCGCAAGCTGCAAATCCA
>DXBX01000060.1 GCA_019116285.1 Candidatus Bacteroides merdigallinarum | reverse complement strand
TTCGATACGCTCCTGACCCGCGAGCACCTCGTCCGTCAGATGCAGGCCAACCGCGAGGATTTCGGCAAGCCCGTAGGACAGGCTTTCCCCGAACTGCTGCAGATGGACCCGCTGGGCCTGCGCAATGTCCTAGCCGACCGGCTGAAGCCCCTGACCCAGGGCGCGACGGGCGGCTACAAGACCCTGGAGGGGCACTTCTTCGTGCCGGACTCCATCGTGTGCGTGGCCTTCATCACGCCGATGTATGCTGCCACCAACACCGGACAAGGCTCCGCCCTTTTCGAGCGGCTGAACGAGCAGATAGAACGCTTTGCCGTCTCCCATCCGGAGGTGCGCGTCTCTTACCACGGCACGCCGGCCAGCGGCTTCTACAACGCCTCGCGCATCAAGGCAGACCTGAAGGGGACGCTCATCGTCTCCCTGCTGCTGGTGCTGGTGTTTATCTCGGTCTGCTTCCGCAACTGGGACACGGTGCCTCTGCTGGTGCTGCCCGTCGTGTTCGGCACGTTGTTCGGGCTGGCGGGGATGTACTTCATCAAGGGACAGTTCTCGTTGTTGGCCCTGGGCATCGGGTCGGTGGTGTTGGGCGTGGCGTTCAGCTACGTGCTGCATGTCATCACGCACTTCAAGTATCTCGGCGACCCGGAGCAAGTGTTGCGCGACGAGACCAAGCCTGTCTGTCTGGGCTGCCTGACGACGGTCGGCTCCTTCCTGGGGCTTATCTTCGTGCGGACGGAACTGTTGCAGGACTTCGGCCTGTTCGCCACCTTCGCCATTGTGGGCACCACGGCGTTCAGCCTGGTCTATTTGCCCCAGCTGCTCAGTCCCTCGCGCAACAAGCGGAACCATCGTGCTTTCGCCCTTATCGACCGGATTAATGCTTACCCCTTCGACAAGAAACCAGCGTTGATCTACGCCCTGAACGCCTTAGTGCTGATTTGCATCGGCTTTTACCTGGCTAAAGGTACGGAGTTTGACGCGGACATGCACAACCTGGGCTACAAGGCCGAACTGACCACCCACTCCGAAGAACTGCTCCGTGCCAAGACCCACACCGGCGACAAGCAGAAATACTTCGCCGCCTCGGGCCGCACACCCGAAGAGACCCTCGAACACTTCTCCGCCCTGTCCGTCCAGCTGGATTCCCTGCAACGGGCCGGACTGGTGAAAGCCTACTCGCGTACCGACCTCCTGCTCATCCCCCAACGGGTGCAGCAGCAGCGTATCGACGCCTGGAAGGCCTATTGGACGGACGAACGCCTCGACCGGGCACGTCGTCTCATTGCCGAGACCGCTCCCGCCGCCGGCCTCCGTCCCGAAGCCTTCAGCCCCTTCTTCGAACTGGCGCAGGCCGACTATGAGCCGGACGCCCTCTATGAGGCGGGACTGACCCCCCCGGGTTACCTCTCCACGCTGATGGAGGAGTCCTATGACGGCACGTGGCTCTGCTTCACCTCCGTGCGTTGTGCCAACGACACGGTGCGCAGCGCCACCAGCGACTATCACCGCATCTGCGACGCCGTGGCCACCCGTCCCAACCAACTGGTGCTGGACACCTATTATTATACCACCGACACGTTGAACCAACTGAACGGCGACTTCAACGTCCTGCAATGGGTATCCATGCTGTTCGTATTGCTGGTGCTGCTGGCCAGCTTCCGCGGCAATGTGCGCCACACCCTCCTGGGCTTCATGCCCATCCTGCTGAGCTGGCTTATTGTGCTGGGGCTGATGGCGATGTTCGATATGCACTTCAACCTGGTGAATATCATCATCTCCACCTTTATCTTTGGCATCGGCGTGGACTACAGCATCTTCGTGATGAACGGTCTGGTGGACGGCGGCGAACGCCCCCACCTGCTGGAGTACCACAAGACGGCCATCTTCTTCAGTGCCGTCATCCTGATAGTGACCGTCGGGTCGATGCTGCTGGCCGTGCATCCCGCCATCCGTTCCGTGGGCTTCTCCACGCTGACGGGCCTGGTGGCTGCCGTGGTATTGTCTTATGTCATGCAGCCTGCCGTCTATCGGTGGCTGGAGCGGCGTAAATCTTCCCGGAAGAACTGACGGACGCGATGAGATACGAAGTCATTGTCATAGGGGCCGGGTTGGGCGGACTGGAGTGTGCTTGCCTCTTGTCGCAGGCGGGACGCTCCGTGCTGGTGCTGGAGAAGGAGCACCACGTAGGCGGTTGCCTGCAGAGCTACCGCCGCCGCGGACTGGACTATGATACCGGCTTCCACTATGTCGGCGGACTGGAGGAGGGACAGTCCCTCCACGACGCCTTTGCCCGGCTACGGCTGTTGGACCTGCCCTGGCACCGCCTGGACGAGGCTTACGAGCGTATCACCCTTGGCGACCGTACTTTCTCCCTCGTGCAGGGCTTCGATGCCTTTGCCGAGACCTTGGCCGCCGAGTTTCCCGCCGAGCGTGAAGCCCTGCAAGACTATGCCGCCCTGCTGGCCCGCGTCGCCCGCGACGGAGGAGGGGAGGTGCAGCCCGCCGACGGCAACGATTTGCTGGAGACGGGTGCCTGGGACTATCTGACGACCCGCTTCCGGGACCCGCTCCTGCGCGATGTCCTCAGTGGAAACTCCCTGCGGATGGAACTGCGCCGCGAGTCCCTGCCGCTGTTCACCTTTGCCCACTGCAACGCAGGCTATGTGGAGAGCAGCTGGCGTCTGCGCGGTCCCGGCTCGCAGATCACCGACCGCCTGGCAGAGGTAATCCGTGCCCATGGCGGCGAAATCCGCTGTGATGCCGAGGTGTGCGAGCTGGTAGAGAAAGAAGGCCGGCTGACGGCCGCGCGCTACCGGGATGGCGAGACCTACGAGGCGGACACCTTCATCAGCGACCTGCACCCGGCGGTTACCTGCCGCCTGTTGCGCGAGAGCCGCGTCTTGCGCAAGTCCTACCGTCGTCGGATGGACACACAGCCCAATACGGCGGGGGTGCTGACCGTCTCCCTCCGTCTTCGCCCGCAGACGTTGCCTTACTTCAACCACAACCATTATGTCTACGCGCAGCCGGACGTGTGGGCGGCTTGCCGGGGCGAGGGTCCCGTGAAGGCCGTGATGGTCAGCTGCCGTGTGCCCGAGGACGGAACGGACTATACCCGCCAGGTGGACTTGCTGACCCCGATGGCGTGGGAGCGTTGCCTGCCCTGGGCCGATACCACCGTGGGCCGTCGCGGCGAGGATTATGAGGAAATGAAGCAAAAGGTGGCTGCCGAATGCCTGGCCTTGGCCGAAAGGGTCATCCCCGGCCTGGGCGCGATGGCGGACGACTGCCACATCAGCACGCCCCTGACCTGGCGCGACTATACCGGCACGCCCGACGGTTCTGCCTTCGGCTTGCGCAAGGACTATCACGAGCCGCTGACCGTCCTGCTCTCGCCCCGCACGCCCGTCCCCAACCTGCTGCTGACAGGCCAGAGCCTGATGCTGCACGGGGTGCACGGGGTGACGATGACGGCGTTGCGGACCTGTGCGGAGGTGGAAAACAGGAATTTGGATGACACATAAAAGGTAACCGAATTCCCCTCCTCCCCGGAGGAGGAGAATTGAGTTACCGGCGTTTTAATCAACATAGATAAATTATCACTTAGCAATTGAGAATATGCGAAAACTGATTGTACTGTTATGGATCCTGCTCCCCTGCCTGGCCTTGTCGGCCCAGGAGGCAGATATCCGCCGCCTGGCGGAGCATTATGCGGACGTGCAGAGTTTGTCCGCCACCGTGGTGCGCACGCGCCACAACGCCGTCCTGACCCAGGACGAGGTGACCCGCGGACTTTTCTACCTGAAGAAGCCCGGCAAGATGTGCTTGTCCTTCGGTGATAACAAGGACATGCTGCTGATGGACACCGGAGTCTTCACCCTGGTGCAGGACGGTCGGCAGCAGGTGGCCAAAGGCCGCAACGGACGGGTGATGGGTGCCTTGGGCACCGTGTTGCGCGGGCTCTTTGCCGATGGTACCTACACGCCCGACGAGGCCGCCACGGTGACCGTCGAGCAGCAGGGCAACCGCTGCATCCTGACCGTCACCCCCGTGCTGAAGAACGCCAAAGAGAAGCGCCGCCTGATGTTCACCTCCTTTGTCCTGACCCTGGACAACGCCACGGGCCGCCTGCTGAGCTTGCAGATGAACGAGCGGGGCGAGAACTACACCCGCTACGACCTCAGCGGCCACCAACCCGGCGCACAGGTCGAGGACGCCGTCTTTATCCCCGCCGCCCTATGAGCAAGGAACTGACGGACATCTGCCGCGTCCGCGTGAAGTTCAGCGAGACGGACGCCATGCAGCGCGTGTGGCACGGGTCGTATGTCACCTACTTCGAGGACGGGCGCGAGTCCTTCGGCCGCCGTTACCCCGGCATCGGCTATGCGGACATCCAGCGCTCCGGCATCTATGCCCCGGTCTACGACCTGCACGTGCGATACCTGGCGCCGCTGTGCATCAACGACGTGGCCGAGATACACACCCGCTACGTCCCCAAACCCGGCGCACGGCTGGACTTCGAGTATGAAGTCTACCGCGAGGAGGGCCACATCCTTTGCGCTACGGGCAGCACGACCCAACTCTTCATTGACCCCGCCGGACAGTTGCTGCTGGACCTGCCCGACTATTACGCCCGTTGGAAACAGCAGTTCCTGGCGGAGTAGAACGGGGGGACAGGGTCCCGCCTGTTCGTCGGCTCCCGCGAGCGTGTTCCCGGGTACCGGCGAGCGCGCTCGTCAGTACCCGCGGACAGGAGCGTCGGTATCCCCGTGGAGATGACCTTCTAATCCGGATGGAAAACGCTGAATGGTAGAAACTTAACGATTGTCTGATGTTGAAAGAAAAAACTATACTGTTTATCCTGAGCCTGCTATTGGCTGTGACGGCCTCCGCCCAGCGGACTGCCTTGCGCGGCACCGTGACCGACTCCCTCACCGGCGAGCCGCTGCCCTATGCCTCGCTGATGTGGCAGGGCACGTCGTCGGGCACCAAGACCGACCTGGACGGGCGGTATGCCTTGCCGTCGCCCCGGACAACCGGCGTGCTGGAGATTTCCTACATGGGCTACGACACCCGCCGCGTGACGGTCCGGGCCGGACGGAGCGGTACGCTGAATATCCGCCTGCGCCCCTCCGCCATCGACCTGGAGGAGGTGGTCATCCGTCCCGGACGCGAACGCTACCGCCGCCGTGGCAACCCCGCCGTGGACTTTGTGAAGAAAGTCATTGCCCGCCGCGACGCCCACGACCCCCGCAGCCGCGACTATTACAGCTACGACCACTACCAGCGCATGGTTTTCGCCGTGAACGAATATACGCCCAAGGTGCGCAAGGAAGGGGATAAACCCGGTAAATTCGATTTTGTGCGCGAGTTCATCGATACCCTCGAGGCGGGCACCACCATCCTGCCTGTCAGCGAGCGCGAGCGGATGGAGCGCGTCTTCTACCGCCGCGACCCCAAGACCGAGCGGCGCCTGCTGGTGGGCAGCAAGGCGGCCGGTGTGGACGAGGTTTTCTCGCGCGAGGGTATCCAGCAGTTCCTCAACGAGGCTTTCCGCGAAGTGGATATCTTTCAGAACAATATCCCCTTGTTCCTCCAGCGGTTTGTCAGCCCGCTGTCCACCCTGGGCCCGGCGTTCTACAAGTACTACCTGCTGGACACGGTGCAGGTGGCGGGCCGGCCCTGCATGGACCTGGGATTCGTGCCCTTCAACTCCGAATCGTTCGGCTTCACGGGCCACCTCTACGTCGCGCTGGACTCTACGTACTTTGTCCGGCGTGCCGTACTCAATGTGGCCAAGGACATCAACCTGAACTTCGTATCCCGCATGACCATCGAGCAGGAGTTTGAACGCACTGCGGACAGTACGCGGCTCATCACCAAGGACGACATCCGTGTCAACTTCAAGCTGACGGAGAAGTCCAAGGGACTGTATGCCCAGCGGCTCAACATATACAGCCATCCCTCCTTCGAACCGCCTGCCGCCGAAGATGCCGCCCTCTTCGACCAGCCCGCCCCCCTCGTGGAGCAGCAGGGTGCCTACCGCCGTCCCGACGACTTCTGGGCGGAGAACCGCCCGGAGGATGCCCGGAAGAAGAATCCTAACGGTGTGGACAAGCTGATGAAGAAACTGCGCTCCGTGCCCATCTTCTACTTCGCGGAGCGGGTGGTGACTACGCTTGTGTCCGGCTACATCCCCACCAACAAGAACCCGGAGAAGAACAAGTTCGACCTGGGGCCCATGAACAGCACCATCAACGGGAATGCCATGGAGGGCGTCCGTCTGCGTGTGGGCGGCGGAACCACCCCGAATTTCCATAAGCGGTGGTTCTTCGAGGGCTATGCCGCCTACGGCACGAAGGACCGCAAGATGAAGTATGACGGACTGGTGGAATACTCGTTCAACGACCGGCGCGACTTCCGGCTGGACTTCCCTATCCACTCTTTGCGCCTGGAGTATATGTACGACCTCAACAAACTGGGCCAGAACTACATGTACACGAGCAAGGACAACGTAATGCTGGCTATCAAGCGCAAGAAGGACCATATCGCCACCTACCTGCGCCGGGCCGAGCTGACCTATACGCGCGAGCATTATAACGGCATCTCCTATGGTGCCGTCGTCCGAAACCTGCGCGAAGAGGCCACGCCCTGGGCACCCTTCCACCGCATCGGCGCGGACGGCACACTGACGCCCGTGGGCCATTACGACCTGACGGCTCTGGAGCTGAAGTTCCGTTACGGTTATGGCGAGAAGTTCTATCAGACCCGCACGCAACGCATCCCCATTACCTACGACGCCCTCATCTTCAACCTCAGTCACACGATGGCGCGCCGGGGTTTCCTGGGCTCGTCTTACAACCTGCAACGCACGGAGGTCGGCATGCAGAAGCGCTTCTGGTTCTCCGCCTTCGGCTACGTGGACGCCATCCTGAAGGGCGGTAAAGTATGGACGCGTGTGCCCTATCCGCTGCTCATCCTGCCCAATGCCAACACGACTTATACCATCCAGCCGGAGACCTACACCAACATGAACGCGCTGGAGTTCATCAATGACGAGTATCTGTCCTGGGACCTGACCTACTACATGAACGGCGTCCTCCTGAACCGCATTCCGCTGCTCAAGAAGTTGCGCTGGCGCGAGGTGTTCTGCTTCCGCGGCCTGTGGGGCCACCTGACGGACAAGAACGACCCAGCCAAGCAGGGAGAGGGGCTGTATGCCTTCCCGGAATTCACGCAACGGATGGGCCGTGCCCCCTACATGGAGGCCAGCGTGGGCATTGAGAACATCTTCAACTTCCTGCGTCTGGACTATGTGTGGCGATTGAACTACCGGGGCAATCCGGACATCCAGAAGCACGGCATCCGCGCGACGATGAAACTGTCGTTCTGAGCGGCGGCTCAGGCCTTTTTACCCCGTATCAGCACCTTCCGCCCGTCGGCCAGGGTGGTGGCGAAGAGATAGGTGTCGCCGCCTTCGGACAGGTGCAGGCGTTTGCGCAGTCCGGCCACGGTGTCCGGGAAGTTGCGCACGCTCAGGTTGGCCTGGCGGAGGTCGGCCAGCAACGCCTTGGTTTCCCGCTTGCCCAGGCCGCACCAGCCTTCTACGCGGAACGTGCGTCCGGGAAAGTCCGCAACGGGACTTCGGGACGTATAGAGGTGGCTGCTGGGGTGCAGCTTCTCCAGTCCGTAGGCATCGGCCAGGCTGCGGAAGGCGCCGGCTTTCAGCAGGGCGGCGTTCGGCTCGTAGAGTCGGTCAAGGGGAGCGTCGGCCAGGGGACAGGGCGCGGCCTGTTCCTGCCGGCGGGTGAAGGTGAATATCCGGTCTGTCGCGCCCGTAGTGTCCAGGTTGGCGCAGGCGACGGGGATGTCGTCCGGCGCGGTCGTGCTATTCCGTTCCAATACCAGCAGCAACTCTTTGCATTCATTGTCCACGGCCACCACGTGCGCCTCGCGTACGTGGCGCAGGGTGTGCAGGGCCAGCGTCAGGTCCAGCATGGGGGAGAGCTTCAGCAGGACATGCGCTGCCTTGCCCAGCAGGCGGTCTTCCAGCAGGGACACGTCCGGCTCGCAGTCGGCCAGGGCGACGGTGCGTCCGCCGTGGCTGTCGCGCCGCGCGGGGTCCAGGAAGAGCCAGTCGACCTCCGGCATCGTCTCCAGGAAGGCGGGACCGTCGGCACAGTGTATGCGGACGTGGGACAGGCCCAGCAGGGGCAGGTTGTGCGCCGCCAGTTGGCAAAGAATCTCCTGCCGTTCCACATAGTCTGCCTCGGTGAACAGGCTTGCCAGGAAGGAACAGTCGATGCCCAGTCCGCCCGTCAGGTCGGCGAGATGTCGGCGGGGAACGTCCTGTGCGGCCACTATTTGTGCCTTGTAGCGGGCCGTGGCCTCGGACGAGCATTGCTCCAGCGAGAGGCGGGGCGGGCAGAGGATGCCGTCGGTGGCAGCCCACGTCGGGACCTTGGCCCGGAGGGTCTGCAGGCCGGCTATCTGGGTGAGGGCGGCGGGCAGGTCCACGCCGGGTTGGGGACGGGTGTGCAGGGCCAGGGCACGCACATCGTCGGTGGCGTGCAGGCGGACAAAGCGGAGGGTCTCGTCGGAGAGGTGCATAGATTATTCGTATTTACAATGTGCAAAGATAGGGCTTTTTTGGAGAATGACAGGCGGGCGGCTCCTTTCTTTCACCTGCGCGCGGATGGCGGATAGTTGCCGCTCCCGCTCGTCGGTACCCGCGAGCACGAGCGTCGGTATCCCCGCTCCCGTTCGTCGGTACCCGCGAGCAGACGGGTCAAGACACAGGCAGGTATTCATGGGAATCCGAAGGAAAGAAAATGTGTATTTCTCCAGAATATTCCAGTTTCTTTCCAGAATCCTGTTTTTACTTTGCACACGGAAACATCAAAGATTATTAACCCATAAAAGCAAGTAACTATGAAGAAGTTTTTATCCTTATGTTTATTGTCAATGGCGCTGATGGGGTCATTGGCCGCTTGTTCGGACGATGACAATCAGTCCCCCGTTCCTCCTCCCGGCACCGGGGATGTGCCTGAGAGTGTCTTAGCCCAGTTCAATTCCGATTATCCCGATGCAGAAGGGGTGACATGGACGCAAGAGGGCGATTATTACACGGCCAGTTTCTCGGAAGGCGGCGTGGCCGGCAACCGGGCATGGTACGAGCGCGACGGCCGTTGGGGCATGACCAAGTATGAGATTCCGTTCGAACGACTGCCTGCCGCCGTGCGCGATGCCTTTGACGCTACCGAATACGGCCAAAGCGGGTCGGAGTGGCGCGTGGACCGTGAGGTGGAAGTGCTGGAGCGGTGCGACGGCACGGAAACCATCTATATCATCGAGGCGGAGCGCGGCGAATCCGAAGTGGATCTGTTTTATACCGCCGAGGGCGTGTTGGTGAAGGAAATCCTGGATGCCGCACCCGAGAAGAATTACGGCGAGTACCTGCCCCAGTCGCCGGACGACACGTTAGAGAGCTGGCTGAATCAGCGTTTCCCCGGCTACCGGCTGGTGGACCTGGACACGGACGATGGCGGCCTGGAGGTGGAGTTCATCTACGAACGGCGTAAATACGAGGCGTTCTTTACCCGTGGCGGCGAGTGGCTGTACTACAAGGCCGACCTGCGCTACAACAGCGAGCTGATTCCCGCCGTGGTGAAGGACGCAGTGGAGGCTTCGGACCTGATGCAGCAGGGTGCCCGGGTGGATGATGTGGAAATGTACGTGGTGAACGCCAATGGTACGGAGACCACCTACTTCTGCTTCGAACTGGAGACGCGCTACGATGACGACCGTAAGCTCTTTGTCCGTGCCGACGGCACATTGGAACGTCCGGAGTTGGGCGGCGGCCAGACGGGTGGCGGCGTGCCGGTGGAGGGCGACGTGGAAACCTTCCTCAACCAGCAATACCCCGGTGCGGTCATCCTGGAGCGGGATTATGACGACGGCTACCTGGAGATTGACATCCGCCATGACGGCGTGGTGAAGGAGGTACGCTTCAACGGCAGCAACGAGTGGGTGCGCACCGAGTGGGAAACGCGCGAGCTGCCCGATGCCGTCCGCGCGGCAGTGGAGGCCGCAGGCTATCGCATCACAGACCGCGAGTTCGAGCGGGTGGAGACGCCCGACCGCAACTGGTATGAGGTGGAGGCGGTGAAGGACCGCAGCGAGTGGAACCTCTACGTGGCGGACGACGGCACCATCCTTGAGGAGCGTCGCGACGATTGAAACCGAATAATTGATTGAGTTGGAAGTCAGCCCAGCAGGTGATACACGTTGCCTGTCTGGGCTTTTATGATGCCCTTCAGTTCCATCTCGAAGAGGAGGGCGCTCAGCCGGCTGAAGGGGATGCCGCTCTCCACGACCAGCGTGTTGACGTCCCGGTCGCCTTGCCGCCCCAGCAGTTGGACGATGCGGCTCTCTTCGTCCGTCAGTTCCTGGAAGAGGCTGCGCTGCACGGGGGCGGAGGCCGCACGGGCCGTGCTCCAGTTCATGGCTTGCACGAAGTCTTCGGCGCTTTGCAGCAGGGCGGCCTTGTTGTCGCGGATGAGCCGGTTGCACCCCGCCGAGTGTTCGTCGGTGGTGCGGCCCGGCACGGCGAAGCAGTCGCGTTGGTAGCTCTCGGCCAGCGAGGCGGTGATGAGCGAGCCGCCTTTGCTTCCCGATTCCACGACGATGACGGCGTCGGCCATGCCCGCCACGATGCGGTTGCGGCTGAGGAAGTTGTAGCGTTCCGGCTCCGTGCCGGTCAGGAATTCGGTCAGCAGGCCGCCTTGGGCCAGCATGTCGGTAGCCGTCTTGCGGTGGACGGCGGGGTAGATGCGGTCCAGGCCGTGGGCCAGTACGGCGACAGTGGGCACGCCGTGGGCCAGGGCGGCGCGGTGGGCGGCGATGTCGATGCCGTAGGCCAGTCCGCTGACCACCAGCAGGTCGGGACAGCGGGCGGAGAGGTCGCGCACAAACTCGTCGCACCACTGCCGGCCATAATCCGTGGCGCGGCGGGTGCCCACCATGCTGACTACACGGAGGCTGTTCAGATTGGCCTGTCCGCGGTAGAAGAGGAAGAGCGGGGCGTCCTCGCATTCGCGGAGGCGGGTGGGGTAGCGTTCGTCGCCGAGGGTGAGGCAGGCGATGCCGTGCTTCTCGGCAAAGGCCAGTTCCTGCTCGGCACGGGCAAAGATGCCCGGGGTGTCGAGGGCTTTCAGGGCGGCGGGCTGGATGTCGGGGCAGATGTGGGGTAGCTCTTGGCGGCGGGCAAAGACGTCGGCGGCACTGCCGATGGCTTGTACCAGCCGGTGGGCTGTCAGGGCGCCGATACCCGTGCAAAGGGTAAGGGCGATGCTGCAAATACGTTCGTCGGTGTTGTTCATGGCGTTCGTCTTTAGGCTTCTTTTTCTTTCAGATAAGGGGCGAACAGTTGGTCGAAGAGCGGGCTGGTGCTCAGTCGGCCGTTCACCACGCAGACAGCTTCTACGACGCCTTTCAGCACCAGCCGGTTGTCGGCGGCGCGGTAGATGTCCTGATAGAAAACGTACTTGATGCCCTCCTTGCGCAGGGATAACTTGCAGAGGAATTCGTCACCGCTGCGCAGCGGTGTCTTGAAGGACATCGTGATGCGCGCCACGACGGGGTCGATGCCTTGGCGGTGCAGTTCGGCGAATCCGGCACCCGTTGAGAGCAGGAACTCGTGCCGGGCGTGTTCCAAGTAGTGTTGGTAGTTGGCGTTGTTGACGATGCCTTGCAGGTCGCACTCGTAGTCGCGCACCTTCAGGCGGAGTTCGTGGATGTAGTTGTCCATAGATTGTCTTTTAATATGATGTGACAAATGTAAGCATAAAAAATGGTATTTGATTCACGGATGGCTAAAAATGAAAGCGGAGAATTCTAAAGGTAGGCAAATATACTATTAGAATTGGCAAATTTGGGCCTTTGATATGTGCCTATAAATAGCGTTCTTTGTATTGTTAGAAAAAGGGGTATGAGGAAAGTAATGAAAGATAATTTTACGGTGGCTATTACAGGTGAAGATGTATTGGCTTGTATGCCTTACATGTCAAATGTCGTGGATAATAATGTCATTTCTGATGTGGTCAATGCTGCCAATAAAGTCTTGGATTATATTGCTGTTTCAGTTGTTTCGGACGCAATAGAATTTGATGAAGAAGGCCTTTGCATAGAGGGTGTTTATATCGGATGTGGGCATAGGATTGTTTCCATGCTTAAGGGTAGTCGCAAGATGGCTGTTGTTGTTTGTTCGTTGGGGCAGCCAATTATAGATTTATGTGGTAAGTTTAAATCGGAAGGGGATTTGTTGAAAGCTTATCTTTGTGATGCAATCGCCAATATCGCGATAGGAAAATTGGAGGATGCAGTGAAGGAAAAACTTTATTTGGAAGAGGCAGCACCTTATACTTGGAAATCCAGTACGGATTTTTCTCCAGGCGATTGTGCTTGGAATTTGGAAGAGCAAGGGAAATTGTTGTCTTTATTACCCGAAAGTTCTTGCCCTGTGCAGTTGACCGCTTCCTATTTGATGAAGCCTCTGAAATCCATCAGTTTCATGATGGGTTTTGGACCTGATTTGCGTTGTGTGAGAAACAAATGTCTTTGTTGTAATTTGAAGCAATGTTCCTATAAGGGTCAGATAAAATGGAAGTAATGAAGCATAAAGTTTGTTTGGAGCCTATTCATAAGGAATTGGAGGTCGTTCATAATACCCCTTTGCGTGACGTGCTGATTGATTGGGGTGTTGAATTTCCGTGTGGAGGCCGTGGCTTTTGCGGCAACTGCAAGGTGAGAATATTATCCGGGAATATAGAAATGAGTGATTCGCACGTCGCTTTGCTGAATAAGAAGAGATTAAATACAGATTGGCGTTTGGCTTGTTTAAGCCGAATAACAGAAGATGTTACTATCTATGTGGAGCAATTCCAGTATATTATCCAGACCGATCAGACTCCTTTTCCCATTGAGCCGGAAGAGGGAGATGGAATAGCTGTGGATGTAGGTTCCACAACTCTTGTTGCCCAACTTATGGATTTGAGAAATGGAAAAATTAAGTCTGTTGCGACTTCTTTGAACCCTCAAAGACAATATGGTGCGGATATCATATCCCGCATTTCTTATGCTTTGGCTTCTGGGGAGCAGGCTTCTCGTCTTTCCTGGCTGTCTAGGGATGCCATAGGCGATTTAATCAGAGAGTTATTGCCTGGACATGGACATAATGTGCGTAAAATCGTTTTAGTGGGGAATAGTGTCATGCATCATTTGTTTTGTGCGTTGGATGTGCGTCCGCTGTCTGTGTATCCGTTTCAGTCGCCAGCAAATGATATGCAGATATTGAGGAGTGATAGTTTGCATTGGCCGCTCGGAACGGATTGCAGCATACGTTTTTTTCCGAATATGAGCCATTTCGTCGGGAGCGATATTCTTGCTGGAATAGAGGCAGTTCAGATGCATAAGCAGGATTGTTTTCAGGTGCTGATGGATTTGGGTACTAACGGGGAGATTGTTGTTGGTAACAAGGAGCGGATCATGTGCACCTCGACAGCGGCAGGACCGGCATTCGAAGGAATTAATATATCGCAAGGGATGAAGGCAGCGACCGGTGCCATTTATCAAGTAACGGAAAACTGTCAGGTGAAGGTGATAGGGAATGTTTCCCCTGTCGGGATATGTGGAAGTGGTTTGATAGATGCTATAGATTTGTTTCTTAAGCAAAGTTACATTGACGGTTCGGGTGCTGTGAGGGATGGAGGGAAATATTTGCCTTTATGTGAAACTGTCGGCCTGACGGACAAAGATATACGTGAGTTCCAGTTGGCAAAGTCCGCTATTCGTACGGGTTTGGAAATACTTCTGACAGAGATGGAACTTTCTCTTGATGATATCGAACATGTTTACATAACGGGGGGATTAGGAAGCTATCTGGATATAGATAAGGCTATCCATGTAGGTCTCTTGGATGACAAGATGCGGACGAAGGTTGTGAAGTTGAATAATGCCGCTTTATTAGGGGCAAGGATGTTCTTGTTTGATAGTACAGAGCAAGATTGGAAATCCATTCTTCAAAAGTCTCATTATTGCACATTGGAATCCCATCCTTGTTTCCAGGATTTGTTTTGCAGTCATTTGTTTTTTCCTATGGATGGAGACGATTAGTCTTTTCTTATCAATTTGCAATATTCAGTCGGAGTCTTTCCTATTATGGCTTTAAACTGCTTGTTGAAATTAGACAAATTATTATATCCGCAATCATAGGCAATTTGACTGATATTGAGATGTTTATTCATTAATAGCTTGGCTGCGTAAGAAATGCGCATTCCCGATAAATATTCAAATAGAGTCTTGCCTGTATGTTTTTTGTAATATCTGCATAAGGCACTTGGGTTCATTCCTACATATTGGGCAATATCCGTCAAAGCGATGTTTTCTTGATAGTGCGTGTTGATGTATTCATAGGCTTTTTTGATAATGGCATCGTTTTCTGTTGCTAGTTCATTATTTTTATAGTGTTCGCTAGTCAGATACCTATATTCGCATTGAGACAGTTCATATAAGATTTTGTAGAGTTCAATGAGCTTCTTGAAGTGTTTATGATGAGGAAGCTGTCGAAATTCATTTTGGATTTCCTGTTGCATGGATCCCGTAAATATCAATCCTCTTTGAGACTTCATAAGCAGGTTATATATAGGAGTGAATTCCGGAATCTTTTCACATTCTGTAGGGAAAATATTCGCGCTGAATTGTGAGTAAACAGAACTGCTGATGAGTTTTGTATCTTTTTCATAATATTCATCCGCACTCAGCCATAAATGAGGGAGGTTCTTTCCTAGCAGCATAAAGTCTCCGCAAGACATTTTGTGTACAGTGTCTCCTACAAATGTCAACCCCGTTCCTTGCTCTATCAGAATCAGTTCGTATTCAGGATGTATGTGCAGCGGCGCAGCAAAATACGCATTAGCATAAGCTACCGCACAAAACGACGAGTCGTTGGGCTTGATGACGTTTTCTATGGCAATGTTATTCATAATATTATTCAAAAAAGAATTTTCTGCAAATATACTATCAGTTTTAGCAAAAATGGGTGAACGGGAAGACAAAATAAGCAGCTATTTTTGCAAAAAACATTAATTGATATACTTATGAAACACCGTGAAAGAGTCATTAAGGCGTTTAATCACGAAGAAACGGATCGTCCTCCGTTTCAGGCAACATTTACGCCAGAATTTGCCGATAGGTTGAGGGAGGCATTCAAACTGCCTGCCATGTTTACAGAGCCACATCACAGACAATGGTATGGTTATGACTTGGAGTTATTGACAGGTCAAGACGCTTTGCAGGCAGGAGTAGGATGGTTTACAAATTATTATTTGAAGCCGGAGCCTTATACGGATGAATGGGGCGTCAAATGGAAAATAGATGCGTATGAGACGAAATATGGAGTAGGTCATTATACTAATATAGCCGAGAATCCATTGAGGAATGATGATGAAGCTGCTCTTAAGTATAAGGCTCCTGATCCGGATAGGCCTGAATTGTATACTCATGTAGAGCGTCTTGTCAAGGAGTATGGGGATGAATATTATATCATAGGACGGGTACATTGTACGATGTTTGAGTCTGCATGGGCTTTAAGAGGTTTGGATGTTTTGATGACCGATTTCTATATAAATCCTGATTTAGTCAATCATTTATTGGATGAGACTTGCAATTACCATAAGAAAGTGGCTTGCAATATGGCCCGGTTAGGGGTGGATATGATATGGTTGGGCGATGATATGGGTGCACAATCTTCCTTGATGATAGACCCTGAATTGTGGAAAGAGTTTTTCAAACCTAGGATGGCAGGTATCATCAGTGCTGTGAAAGCGATTAATCCGCAGATTAAAGTGGCATACCATACGGATGGTTGCAATTATGATATCATACCAGGGCTGATGGAAATCGGACTGGATGTATTGAATCCTATTCAGACAGAATGCATGTCTCCGGAGATATTGCAGGAGAAATATGGCGATAAGCTTTGCTTCTTTGGGGGAATTGCCGTGCAGTCAACCTTGCCGATGGGTACTCCTGAAGACATAGAGAACGAATATATGTGGTTAAAAAATTCAATAGGGAAAGGAGGTGGATGGTTGTGCGCTCCAACGCATCATGTGCAGCTGGATACGCCGATGGAGAATTTCTTTGCATTATTGCGGGCTATTGGCATAGACGATAGACGATATTAATTTGAGTATTAATTTTAATCTGTTTTTATCATGAGAAATTACTTGTTAATCTTGTTGGGAATAATCCTATCTGGAGGATTGTCAGCCCAGACCGTGAAAGTTACAGGTACCGTATTCGATGAGAGCGGAGACCCGTTGATTGGAGTAAGTATTCACACCTTGTCTAATGAGAGCAAAGGAACAGTGAGTGATTTGTATGGCAAGTTTTCTATAGAAGTAGATAAAAAAGAAAAACTTGTATTTAGCTATTTGGGATTTGCCGAGCAGGTAGTAGCCGTGGAAAAGATGAAGTCTAATGTCAACATTTTCATGCAGGAAGACAAAATTGCGTTAGACGAAGTGGTGGTAATAGGCTATGGAACAGCCAAGAAAAAGGATATAACAGGCTCCATATCTTCTGTTTCGGCCGACAAGTTGGAAGAAACACCTGCTGTCAGTCTGAATCAAGCACTGCAAGGCAAGAGTGCAGGTGTGCAAGTGGAACAGAACCCACAAAGCAGCCACCAGCAAACAGGTAACAACAAAACGTAACCAGTTTGAAATGAGCGGTTTTTCATTATTCTGCCAAATGCCGGAAACGCAACGGAGTGAGGAATATTGAGCCATTTCAGTTACCAAGCCGTTAGTCGTCAGTTACCGAAGCAGGGACAGGTAACACTCGGAAAATGAAATTGTTGCAAGCCCGTGCCGATTGCGCCGATACGCACCGTTCTGCAAATCAATGGACGCTTACTCATAAGTTAATTTTGCGACAAAAACAGTAAGCGTATGAAAGTTGAAAAATTCAAGGTGCTGCTCTACCTGAAAAAGAGCGGAACGGACAAGTCGGGCAACGCCCCGATAATGGGTCGTATCACAGTGAACCGCACGATGGTTCAGTTCGGATGCAAGCTGTCGTGCAAGCCGGAGTTGTGGAACGCACGGGAAAGCCGTCTGGACGGCAAGAGCCGCGAAGCGGTGGAAACCAACGCTAAACTGGACAAGCTGCTGCTTGCGGTCAATGCGGCATTTGATACGTTGGTGGAGCGTAGGCAGGACTTTGACGCAACGGCGGTCAAGGACTTGTTCCAAGGCAGTATGGATACGCAGATGACCCTGCTGAGGATGACCGACCGCATCTGCGAGGACTTGAAAGCCCGTATAGGCATCGACCGTGCCAAAGGAACCTATCCCGGCTATTACTACATGAGAAGGACATTGGGCGAGTTCATCGAGTGGCAGTTCAAGACGAAGGACATCGCTTTCGGGCAGCTTTCCGAACAGTTCATCCACGATTACCAGAATTATGTCATGGACGTGAAAGGCTTGGCGGTGGACACCGTGCGCCACTATCTTGCTATCTTGAAAAAAGTCTGCCGCATCGCCTACAAGGAAGGGTATGCGGAAAGATGCTTTTTTGCAAATTTCACCTTACCGCAAAAGACAGAGCGTACACCGAGGGCATTGAGCCGTGAGGACTTTGAAAAGATACGCGATGTGGAGATACCCGCATGGCGCACCACGCATATCCTTGTGCGTGACCTTTTCCTGTTTGCCTGCTATACCGGAACCGCCTATGCGGATGCGGTGAGCGTCACAAGGAACAATCTGTACACCGATGACGAGGGATGCCTTTGGCTGAAATACCGCCGCCAGAAGAACGAGCTTCGGGCGAGCGTGAAACTGCTGCCGGAAGCCCTCGCCCTAATTGAGAAATACCATGACGACAACCGCCCGACGCTGTTCCCGATGGTATACCATCCGAACCTCCGCCGGCACATGAAATCCCTTGCCGTCCTCGCAGGGGTGAGCAGCACCTTGTGCTACCATCAGGCACGCCACTCCTTCGCCTCGCTGATTACGCTGGAAGCCGGAGTGCCGATTGAAACCATCAGCCGGATGCTGGGGCACTCCGATATAACCACCACCCAAGTTTATGCCCGTGTCACCCCGAAGAAGCTCTTTGAGGACATGGACAAATACATTGAGGCGACCAAAGACTTAAAACTTGTTCTCTAACTAATAAAAACATTACAGCCATGCGCAGTACATTTTCCATATTACCGTACATCAACCGTAACAAAGTAAAGGCTGACGGCACGACCGCCGTCTTCTGCCGCATCACCATAGACGGCAAGAGTTCCACGATAACCACCGGCATCTATTGCAGACCGGAGGACTGGAACAGCAGCAAGGGAACCATCCGTACCGTCCGCGAGAACAACCGCTTGCAGGAGTTCAAGAAGTCCGTTGAACTTGCCTATGAGGATTCGTTAAAGAAACAGAACGTGGTGAGCGCAGAGATACTGAAGAACACGTTGGCAAGGAAAGCCGTCATCCCCACCAGACTGCTGCAGATGGGCGAAAGGGAGCTTGAACGGCTGTTTGCTCGTTCAAAGGAAATAAACTCCACGTCCACCTACCGCCATTCGGGATATTACCAGAAATACCTGAAAGACTATCTCACATCGTTGGGCAAGGAGGACATCGAGTTCAGCGACATTACGGAGGAGTTCGGCAGTTCCTACAAGGCTTTCATGAAACGCAACAAGAATTTCAGCGCACAGCAAATCAACAAGTGCCTGTGCTGGCTGAGCAAGCTGGTGTACCTCGCCGTGGACTACGAGATACTCCGTGCCAACCCGTTGGAGGACATGGAATACGAGAAGAAGCCCGCGCCGAAGCACAGGCACATCAGCCGTGCGGAACTGAAAGCCATCCTTGAAACACCCATGCTCGACCCGTTGCAGGAACTTGGGCGCAGGGCATTTTTGTTTTCAACCTTCACGGGATTGGCGTATGTGGACATCATGCTGCTCCATCCGCACCATATCGGTATAACGGCGGACGGCAGGCGTTACATCCGCATCAGCCGCAAGAAGACCAACGTGGAGGCGTTCATCCCCCTGCACCCGATAGCGGAACAGATACTCGACCTCTACAACACCACGGACGACACCAAGCCCGTCTTTCCGCTTCCGAGCCGTGACGAGATGTGGTTCGAAATACACGAATTGGGCGTTGCGATAGGAAGGGAAGAAAACTTGTCCTACCATCAAGCCAGACACTCCTTCGGAACATTTTTGATTTCGGAGGGAATACCCATCGAAAGCATCGCCAAGATGATGGGCCACTCCGGTATAAGAACAACCCAGCGGTACGCGGAGGTTACGGACAAGAAAATTTCAAAGGACATGGACAACCTGATGGCGGTCAGAATGATGTACGGAACAGGCAAATGGTACAAAAGGCAAGAATTGCCAAAAGAAACAGACTTTGATAATGGGCAAATAGGGTAATGAATATGGAACGCGGAATCATCACAATCACGGAAAACGGGGCGGTCGCTATGCCGACCGCTCCCGTATGGATGACGCAGCAGGAAATGTCCGATGCGTTCAATGTGTTCGGTTGCTATGTCCGCAAGGTCATTGCTGCCATCTACAAGAACAAGGAACTGTCGGAGGAAGAAACGGTGCGCCATGTCAGGCAGGACGGAAGGATAAGCTATGATGTGTTCAGCCTTGAAATGGTGGTCGCCGTCGCTTTCAAGCTGCGGAGCAGGGAATGTATGGCTTTCAGACGGTTCGTTGTGGAATGCCTGACTACGAGCCGCAATAGCAAGCCGATAAACCTTTTCTTTTCGCTCTCTCCATATAATGGTTTGAGAGTGAACAATTAGAAAAGGTGAAAGGAAGAACAGCCGACAACAGGCAGGAAAGGCAAATTCTCCGTTGTCGGCTTCTTCATCATGGGACGGCAGGCATTATGTGCCGACACGCCTGAATGCTTCGCGGTAATTGGCGGCAAGCATCTTTTCGATGTCCGATTCCTTGTAGAGAATCTTTCCACCCAACTGATAGTAAGCAATCATCCCGTTGTTGCGGTAGTCCTGCAAGGTGCGGCGGCTCACTTTCAGCCGTGCCGACACCTCCCTGTCCGTCAGGAAGCGTTCGCCGCCCAATGTCGGACGGCTGTTTGCCACGAGATTCTCGATGCCGTCCAGCAGACGGTCAAGCGTGTCGCCGAACTGGGCGACCAGCGCATGGTTCTTGGTTATCATTTCACTCATTGTCACGTTGGATTTAGTGGTAAGACAATAATAATCAAACG
>DXBX01000059.1 GCA_019116285.1 Candidatus Bacteroides merdigallinarum | reverse complement strand
ATTTTTCATTAAACAACCCCTCCTCGTCGATGTAAAGAAAATACTCCTCCGGCACGGCGAACGAACTGCGTGCCAGGTCCTTCACACTCCGGTCATAATTCGGGTCATTCAGCTGACGCGACATCCACTCTTGCGCCTCCGCGAGCGACATGCCGGCAGGAATGATAAAGACGAAGCGCAGACCCTCCTTCGACGGCGTCACGTGCGCCAAGACGATGCCCAGCTCCCGGACCCGCTCCTCCACCACGTGTGCGAAATACTCGCGCGGCGCCTCCAGGTGGTCGATGTCATACAGGCACAAGCCCGACGGCACCGCCTCCGCGTTCAGCCTCCGTCCGCCCGTGAACGTGGCGTGGAATGTAAACACTGGTAACCGCCGCTTCTCACGATTCTTTACCTCCTCATACTCCTCGCGCGACAGCTCCCCGCGCTTCCATTGCTCCCAGGCATCCGCGATGCCCGCACATACCCGCGCCACATACTCCGAGCGCACAGCTTTCCAAAACAGCTCCGGCGTGCAGGTGCGCACCGCCCGGCTTCTAACGTTGTTTGATATTCCGAAACTCATAATTGTTTGTGTTAAAATGATTGATTTATCGGGATGATTGAAACGGTGGTATCTGAATTCCCCTCCTCCGGGGAGGAGGGGTGGCCAACGGCCGGGGTGGTAGCGGCAGACATACACTGCCAATGATTTTAAAGATTTGTATGCTTGTTAGCGTTGGTTGCTGCCGCTACCACCTCCCCCTTCGGGTACTCCTCCTCCCCGGAGGAGGAGAATTAAGTTACCATCGTTTCAAAGGATTCGTTAAATTCCAATTTCGCTCATTCCCATCCGCCTCCGAACACATTATCCACGAAGTTGCTGGCCAGGCGGCTTTCCTCCTCGATGGCCTGTGCCGGCACGATGTTCGTCTCGTCCAGCTTGATGCGCAGGGACATGCGCACCTGCGTCGTGCCCACCGAGGCCGATCCGTGGCGCAGTTTGATATACTTGTTGCCCGGTTGCGGCGAGTACTTGGCGTGCTCGTTGAAGTTTCCCTCCGTGGGACTGATGAGGCCGATGCTGCCGCGCAGGCGGGTATTTCCGGCGATAAGACGTTGATAAGTGCTGTCAGCTATTTGCAATGTAATATTCATAATTTTCCGTTTTTAAATTCCTAAATTTTCAATTCCTAATTCTCAATTTAATTGTCAATTGTCAACTGTCATTCCTCATTTACATTTTACATTTTACATTTTACATTTCCTAATTCTCAACTCTCAATTCTCAATTTTAATAATTTCCGTCACCGTCACATCCTGGAACGTCTGTCCGTTGTACTCCCTCGTCTGGAATCGCAGGTTGGCCAGCACCAGGTTTCCCTCGTAGAAGGTGCACAGCGCGTCGTTGCCCAGCAGTGCGGCGGCGTACTGGTCCGCATACTTCCCGCCCGGCTCCTGCAGGACGATGTGACGCTTGTAGAGGCAGCCGTTCTCCGCCTTTTCGCTCTTCACGGTGAAGCATTCACCGCATTTCACTACTTTCAAAATTCGTTGCATGATTCATTCTTGCATTAAATTGTTTGACATAAAAAAACTCCCGCAACCGCTCGGAAACGGGAGTCTTGTTTTCCGAGGATTGCGGGAGCAAAGTTAAGGGATATGTGTGGAACTAATCTGTCACGCGACGGTCACGCGTACCCGGCACGATGTATGGTAAACTAATGAAAATAAGAGAGTTGAAAAATAAATGTGGCAGATCAATGTGGATTCAGAAATAAAAGCTCTATATTTGTACTTCAAAAAACTATCGTGTAGAAATTATGCCTATACAGACATACCTTTCAAAATCAGCCAAACCATTCATCAAGTGGGTAGGCGGCAAGGGACAACTTATCCCCACTTTCGAGCGGTTGCTGCCTCGCGAACTTGCCGGGATGGAGGCTGTCACCTACATAGAACCCTTTATCGGAGGCGGTGCCATGCTCTTCTACATGCTTCAGAAGTTTGGCAACATCCGCCGGGCGGTCATCAACGACTTGAATCCTGACTTGATTCGGGCCTATAAAACCGTGAGAGATGAGCCGGAGGCGTTGATTCAGTTCCTTTCTCAGGTAGAGCGTGATTATCTGGGTATCAGTGAAGAAGAAAAGAGAAAAGAGTTTTTTCTGACTGCCCGGAAGCGCTTCAACGCTGGAGGCATGAGCGATGTGGACAATACGGCGTGGCTGATTTTCTTGAATCGCACGTGTTTCAACGGATTGTACAGGGTGAACTCCAAGGGGGAATTCAACGTACCTTTCGGCAGATATAAAAATCCGACAATCTGCGATGCAGAGACCATCCGTGTAGATAGCGAACTCCTTCAGAAAGTGGAGATTATCAGTGGAGATTTTGAACAAACCGAACCGTATGTATCAGAAAACACGTTCGTTTATTTCGATCCGCCTTATCGTCCTTTGGATGCCACCTCCAGTTTTAATTCCTATGCCAAGGAGGCTTTCAATGATGCCGAGCAGATACGTTTGAAGAAATACTTCGATCGTCTGTCCGCCAAAAATTGCCTGATGATGCTCAGCAACTCCGATTGCAAGGGGCGTAATCCTGACGATACCTTCTTTGACGATTTGTACAAAGATTATGTCATCGAGCGGGTGTATGCCACGCGTTCGATCAATGCCAATCCGGAGAAGCGCGGCAAGCTGACGGAATTGCTGATACGGAATTATACGGATACAATAGCATGGGGAAAAGAAAAGAGTCTATTCAGTTTCAATTCGGATAAATATGAACAAAGTACATACAGAAGAACAGTTTAGGATATTTATGTCGCAACTCATTGAGACGAATGCCACATTGGATTTCTTCTCTGATTTTGATAAAATAGCGGCTAATGTGGATGCTATCTCCATGAAACTTAACCAATTAAATTATTTGATAGGAAAAGAGGACATGGAGAAAGCTGTGTTTGCTTTGTGGGATGAAAATCCGAAAGTATTCAGCGTGCTTGACATCCTGATAGCCGTTCGAACCAGCGACAAAAAGAAGGCTATCGCACGAAACGGACAAATACAGTTGATAGAGAATTTCTTCAAGACTCCGGCAGGAGTTGTTGAATATTTGGAAGATACAGGATTGAAACAAATTTTTCAAGACAAACGTGTAACCAATCTGGTAGACTATGTTTTTGGTGTAGAGACCGGACTTGATACCAATGCCCGCAAGAACCGAAGCGGAGACATCATGGGTAATAGAGTGGCAGATTTGTTTCAAGAGAACGGGGTAGAATTTCGTCGGGAGGTATATTCTACCGAGTTTGAGGAGATGAAATGTCTGGGAGAAGATCGCAAGCGATTTGATTTTGTGATAGAGGCTACGAATAAAACTTATTTGATAGAAGTAAATTTTTATAGCGGTGGTGGTTCAAAACTCAATGAAGTAGCCCGGGCGTATTCAGAGCTTGCACCTAAGATCAACCAGTTTGACAATTATGAATTTGTTTGGATAACCGATGGGGTAGGGTGGAAAAGTGCTCGAAACAAACTGGAGGAAGCGTATTATGCAATCCCCAGTGTATATAATTTGGCGACGATAAAAGATTTCATTCAGAGTATTAAATGATTACCCCCTACTTCCGCTCCTCCGACCGCGCCTTCACCCTCCTGCACGGCGATTGCATTGAGCTCTTGGATCAGTTTGATTTCAAGTTTGACATGATTTTTGCCGACCCGCCTTATTTCCTCTCCAACGGAGGCATCAGCGTGCAGAGCGGACGGGTGGTGTGCGTGGATAAAGGGGAATGGGATAAAGGCAGGACACCCGAAAGCATCCACGCCTTCAACCGCGAATGGTTGGCTGCGTGTCGGGATAAATTGAAAGACAACGGCACCATTTGGGTGAGCGGGACGTATCATAACATCTTCTCCGTAGCCAACCAACTGACTGATTTGGGGTATAAAATCTTGAACGTCATCACCTGGGCAAAGACCAATCCGCCGCCCAACATCTCATGCCGCTACTTCACCTTTTCCGCCGAATACATCATCTGGGCAAGGAAGTCGGCGAAGAAGCCGCACTATTACAACTACGACCTGATGAAGCGCATCAACGACGGCAAGCAGATGGGCGACGTGTGGCGCCTGCCCGCCATTGCGCCGTGGGAGAAGTCATGCGGCAAGCACCCCTGTCAGAAGCCTTTGGCCGTGGTGGTGCGCACCCTGCTGGCCTCCACATGCCCCGGCGCCTGGGTGCTCGACCCCTTCACGGGCAGCAGCACCACGGGCATTGCCGCCAACCTGACGGGGCGGCGTTTTCTGGGCATCGACCGGGAAAGGGAGTATCTCGACATGAGCCGTGAGCGGAAACTGGAAATTGAAAATATCAAAACATTTGCCAACTATCGACGCAAAATCAAGGATATCGCTTTCGCCGAAGATGGTAAAACTTTGCAACTGCATGAGAGCGTAAACGAAGGGTATGACCTGCCGTTCTAAATCTCTATTGTCTGTTTGACATTTTTGATGAACTCCCCCATCTGTTTCTGTTCCATACCGTCGTTGTACTTCCTGCGCAGCGTCTCCCCCTTCATCCCCCACAGCTCGCCGAACGTCTTCCACGTCTGCGCGATGCCCAGGCGCTGCGCCAGCAGCGAGGCCAGCACGCCGCGGCGGGCGATGCTCAGGCCGACGGGTTGCCACGCCTCGTCCAGGAGGCCGGCGCGGACCAGTCGTTGCAGCAGGTCGTGCGCCGCGGGCGTGGTGAGGCAGGAGGGGAGAACGGTGGGGGTGTCGGAGGCGGGTGCTTCCGATGCGGGTGCGGGTGCTTCCGGCGCGGGATTGATGGTCTGGAACGTGATGTTGGTCATGTGGCAGTTCTGGAGGTAGATGCCGCCCTGGTTGTGGTAGTGGTTGATCACCGAGGTCTTTTCTTGGTCCATACAGTTAAAATGTTTTATTGTGAGTGAAACGGTTATGTGTCAAATTTGTTCGGGGTTTTTCAATACCTGCATGTGGAAGTGGGTGCCGTCCAGTCCGCTGTCGCGTATCTGGGTGGTGCGGTCGTTGTAGAAGTTGTTTTCCACGTGCTGTCCGGCATGGGCCTTCTCCGCCTCGTCCAGCCGTCCTTGGAGGTAGGCCGTGCGTTTCCGGGCTTCGTCCAGTTCGTGGCGCAGGGTGTTGACTTCGCCTTTCAGTTGCGCGTTTTCCGAGCGCAGTTCGTCGTTGAGGGTGTTCAGTTCGCAGGCGGCCTCCATGAGGCGGGCGAAAGGGGGCGGGGTGGTGGAGTGGTCGGGAGTCTCCATGGCTTCAAAACTCCGGGGGGTTAATGCCGGGGGATTGCGAAGGTAGTTCTTTCTCTCCAGCTATCCAAACATTAGGGCAAAAAAAGTTTTGAACCGGGTTTGGTGAATAACTGCAACTCCGTCCCGACCGTCTCAATTATCTCAATTGACAATTACCCAAAATGGTTTTTACCTTCGACTGATGCCTATATATACAGAGTAATATATATATAATATATATTATATATATATTAAGTATATTATATACCTATTCTTCTTCTTTCTTCCGCCTAAAATCTCTTTTCGTCAATTGTCAATTGAGATAATTGAGACGGTCGGTCCATCCACTATCAAACAAGGCATTGGTTTAGTATAACTTCCTGATTATCAAAACAGAAATGTTCCCCCGCCGAAAATCGCCCCAAATTTCGCCCCCAACCGCGCACCGGCGTTTGGCCACCTCAAACATTCCCCTTACCTTTGTTGCGTCGAGGCCGAGACAATGCAATAGGAAATGGAGAATGGAGAATGAAGAATGAAAAAATGGAAGAATGAAAAATGAAAAATGAAAAATGAAAAACGACCGTGCACACCGTTTGCATGCTTCGCTTTTCGACTCCCATTTCCAGCGTTTCAATTTTTAATTTTCAATTTTTAATTTTTAATTTTCTAACCATGAGTTTCTACAGAAAAGTTTACAACAAGAAGTTCGGCGTGTGGTATCCCAGCGCCGTGGTGATGGGCCAGCCGGTGCCCGTGAAGAAGGTGGCGAAGCGATTGAGCCAGATGTGTACGGTGACGTATGCGGACGTGATGGCGGTGTTGGGCGAGCTGCCGGGCGTGATGGCCGACTATATGGCGCAGGGCAAGTCGGTGCGCCTGGACGGCCTGGGTTCGTTCCGCTATACGCTGGACAGCAAGGGCGTGGAGGCGGAGGAGGATTTCGACTTCCAGAAGCAGGTGCGCGCCGTGAGGGTGCAGTTCGTGCCGCAGCGCGAGGGCGCCATGACCAAGGGGAGCACGGCCACGCGGACGCTGGTGCCGTCCGACATCGAGTGGGTGCCGTATGACGCCGCGCTGCAGGAGCAGGAGGGCACGGGCACCGAGGAGCCTGAACCGACCGAGCCGGGCGGCGAGGATGAGGGTGAGGAGGGCACCTACGGATAAAGCGCTTGCTATTCTTTAGACGCGGATTATGCGGATTTAGCGGATTTCATAAATTAATAAATCCGATCATCCCGTAAATTAATAATCCGCATAATCCGCATAATCCGCGTCTAAAAAATCAATTATTAACCACTAACCACTAATCAACTATGAGCAAACGAGACACTTGGAAGATGATTCTTCAGACGCTGATCAGCATACTGACGGCCATCGGCACCACGCTGGGCATGGTGAGCTGCATGAATTGATGCTGATATATAATAAGATGTGGACCGCATTGTCGGGAAACAGCCCTGCCGGATGGAAAATGCTACGATTTGTAGCCCCGGCGGGGCACTTTTGCAACAAATTTATGGTTTTAGCTGCATTTTTCTTGATTTTTGTTTGCAGGTATCGAAATTATGCGTACATTTGCCGCCGTAATCGATGATTCGATAACAAAACGAAGATAAAACTGTGAGATAACCTACAAATGTAATAATAAAACTACAAGTATGAATGCAGCTAAGGTATTGGAAGACCTGAAGAGACGGTTCCCCGGCGAACCGGAGTATCACCAGGCGGTAGAAGAGGTGCTCTCCACCATCGAGGAGGAGTATAACAAGCATCCGGAATTTGACAAGGTAAATTTGATTGAACGTCTCTGCATCCCCGATCGCGTGTATCAGTTCCGCGTGACGTGGACAGACGACCAGGGCAACGTCCGCACGAACATGGGCTACCGCGTGCAGCACAACAACGCCATCGGCCCCTACAAGGGCGGCATCCGCTTCCACGCGTCGGTCAACCTGGGTATCCTGAAGTTCCTCGCCTTCGAGCAGACTTTCAAGAACTCGCTGACCACCCTGCCCATGGGCGGCGGTAAGGGCGGTTCGGACTTCTCGCCGCGAGGCAAGTCGAACGCCGAGGTGATGCGTTTCTGCCAGGCCTTCATGTTGGAGCTGTGGCGCCATATCGGTCCGGACGTGGACGTTCCGGCGGGCGACATCGGCGTGGGAGGCCGCGAGGTGGGCTTCATGTTCGGCATGTACAAGAAGCTGACGCGCGAGTTCAGCGGCGTGCTGACGGGCAAGGGCCGCGAGTTTGGCGGTTCGCTGATCCGTCCGGAGGCAACGGGCTACGGCAATGTCTACTTCCTGCAGGAGATGCTGAAGACGCGCGGCCTGGACGTGAAGGGCAAGACGGTGCTGATCAGCGGCTCGGGCAACGTGGCGCAGTACACGGCCGAGAAGGTGCTGCAGCTGGGCGGCAAGGTGCTGACCATGAGCGATTCGGACGGGTACGTCTATGACCCGGACGGCATCGACCGCGAGAAGCTGGACTACATCATGGAGCTGAAGAACCTCTACCGCGGCCGCATCCGCGAGTATGCCGAGCAGTATCCGGGCGTGAAGTACGTCGAGGGTGCCCGTCCGTGGGGCGAGAAGGCGGACATCGCCCTGCCCAGCGCGACGCAGAACGAGATTGACGGCGAGGATGCCAAGAAGCTGGTGGCCAACGGTGTGATAGCCGTGAGCGAGGGCGCCAACATGCCTTCCACGCCCGAGGCGATCCGCGTCTTCCAGGAGGCGAAGATCCTCTATGCTCCGGGCAAGGCGGCCAATGCAGGCGGCGTGTCGGTGAGCGGTCTGGAGATGACGCAGAACTCCGAGCGCCTCAGCTGGAGCGCCGAGGAGGTGGACAACAAGCTCCACTACATCATGGAGAATATCCACGAGAATTGCGTGAAGTATGGCACCGAACCCGACGGCTACATCAACTACGTGAAGGGTGCGAACATCGCCGGCTTCATGAAGGTGGCCAGCGCGATGATGGCGCAGGGTATCGTCTGATTCCTCCGGCCATAGCAACAAAAAAAAGAGAGGGTGTATCAGCCATGATACGCCCTCTTTTTGTTGCCCCTTTTTACCATCCGACGGTAAAAATGCGAAATGAAATGTAAATGAAAATGAAAGTTTGCCGTTTGATAGTTTGATGTTGACAGTTGACAATTACATTGAGAATTGAAAATTGAGAATTGACAAATAAATGACAGTTGACAATTGACAATTAGCGATTGTCGGTTTCTCAGTTGGCAGTTGACAGTTGACAATTGACAATTGTTGTTTTGACAACTGAGAAATAAAAATAAAGGGATAACTTGCCCGTGTTTTGCAGGTTATCCCTCTCTTTTGTTGCGGAGGCAAGACTCGAACTTACGACCTTTGGGTTATGAGCCCAACGAGCTACCAACTGCTCCACTCCGCGATGTTGCTTTTCGTTTTCGGGTGCAAAGGTAGGGGTTTTGCCCATAAAATGCAAGTGTTCGCCGTATTATTTTTCGTTCATTGTCTTATGCCTCTTGCAAAGTGATTGATAACTAATTGTTTATATCTATGTTAATTTTCCTTTCCCGTTGCGCTCGGGCGTCTGCCTTTATCTGACAGGGCTGATGCGCAGCGTGTAGGTCAGTTCCTTTTGAGGCACCTTGTACGCAGGCAGCGGGCCGCAGTCGGCTCCGCAACTGGCATTGCCGGTACCCATCAGGTAGGCATCGAGGTGGAGCACGATGTAGGGGCGCGGCGTCAGCTCCCACGTGTGGGGCGCCTTCATCAGATCCTCGTCGGTGTAGCGCAGGGCGGAGAAGGAGACTTCTCCCTGCGTCTCGATGCGTATGCCGCGGCCTTGGGCGTCAGTCAGCGTCAGTTCGCGCAGGCCTTCGCGGCTGCCGGTGGACTGGGGTTTGACGTAGGGCCAGAGCATGTCGTCCACGGTGGTCGTGTAGCGCCCCACGGGGCATCCGTCCAGGCGGTCGGCCAGGTTCTCCCACGGACCGTGCGCATAGTAGGCCACGCGGCTCAGCGCAGAGTCGATGCCGCACACCAAGCCTGCGCGCCGGAGGTTGGCTGTCTGCGGATCAAACGTCGCGTGCACGTCCATCGTGCCGTCCGGGTAGAAGGTATATATAATATGTGTGCCGCACAGCGAGCCGCCGCGTGTGGTGGTGACGATGACTTTGTTGCCGTCTTTCTCCACCGCGCAGGTGCCTTCCGCCTCCAGGCCGTTGGCGACTTTCTCGAACTTGTCGTTTTCGATGTAGCGGTGGTTGTCGTAGATGAAACCTTGTCCGGGGGCGATGACGCGCTGTCCGTCCATGGTCAGTGAGGTGATGCGCCCGGTTTTCCGCTCGAAGATGGCTTCGATCTGCGCGTTGCGGATGATGAGCTGCGTCTCCGTCTCCGCGATGTTCAGCTTGGGTTTGCGCGCAGCGTCGAGCGCGGGCAGGGGAGCTCGCGCCGTCAGTGCATATTGTTGCAGGGCGACGCTGTGTCCGGCGGCTGCCCAGCGGGTGGGCGACTGCTGTCTGACTTCGAGGTTGAGCAGGATTTCGGTGCCGTCCCGCTCTGCTTGCGCCAGGTCGGCGCCGTGCAGCGCCAAGGCCACCAACGTGCTGTCATCGGGTTGCACGCCCTCCAGCAGCAGGCTGTCGGCGGGCAGCGGATAGCCGTCTTTCAGCAGCTGCCAGCGCACGTAGAATCCGTCCAGGGAAATGAAGTCGTACGTGTTCTTCAGCTGTATCCATGCTTCGCTCTTGTCCTCGTTGGTGCCCATGTAGCGGAATTTCACGAACTGATGGGCGGCTTTGACCTCCTTCAGCTTGGGCGATTCCTCGCGGGTGGGCAGCAGGATGCCGTTGGAGCAGAAGTTGCCCTGGTGGGGGCCCGGATAGTCGTAGCCGGTGTGCAGGCGGCGGATGCCCTGCTTCATCTCGTGCGGGTCGTAGATGGCCTGGTCCACCCAGTCCCAGATGGCGCCGCCGATGGTGGACGAGCTGTTTTCGATGCTTTCCCAATACTCGCGCAGGTTGCCGATGGCATTGCCCATGGCGTGGGCGTATTCGCAGATGAACATCGGTTTGTCGAAGCTGTTGACGTATTTGTCCATCCATTTCATGTTGGGGTACATCTTGCTGTACAGGTCGCTGAAGCGGTTGCCGCCGTATTCCTTGCCGTCGCGGGTGCCTTCATAGTGTATGGGGCGGCTGTCCAACTGTCGGGCGGCATCATAACATGCCTGGAAGTTGCTGCCTCCGCCCGCTTCGTTGCCCAGGCTCCAGAAGATGACGCTGGGGTGGTTGCGGTCGCGCAGGATCATGCGGTCGATGCGGTCGACGAACGACGGTATCCACGAGGGCATGTCGCTGATGCTTTGGTTGGCGTGGTTCTCCAGGTCGGCTTCGTCCATGGTGTAGAGGCCGTAATAGTCGAACATGGCATACATCTTGGCTGCATTGGGGTAGTGCGACGTGCGGATGGTGTTGATGTTGTTCTGCTTCATCAGGAGCACATCGCGCAACATGGATTCGGTGGTGACGGCGCGTCCGTACACGGGGTGCGTGTCATGTCGGTTGACACCTTTGAAGAAGACGCGTTTCCCGTTGATGTAGACCAGCGCTCCTCGGATTTGGATGTCGCGGAAACCATATTTGGTGGAGAAAGCCATCTCTTCCTGCCCGTTTTCGCTCTGGATGATGCGCACGGTGTAGAGGTTGGGCGTTTCGGCTGTCCATGGCTGGAGTCCTTTGAGGGTAAAGCTCAGTTTGGCTTTGAGCTCTTTTTGTTCGGGCGTATAGGCCAGATTCTTCTTGATTTCATAGATCATTTTCCCATTCGGGTCAAACAGCTTGACGGCGATGTCCTTTTCTCCTTTCAGTCCGTCGCGGTTGTCCAAGGTCAAGGCGACATTCATTGTGCCATCCTTGTAGCCCGATGCGGCATCCAGGCGGGAGGTGATGTAATGGTCTCTCACAGAGGTCTTTGGCGTGCTGTACAGATAGACGTCGCGGAAGATGCCGCTCATGCGGAACATATCCTGGCACTCCAGGTAGGAGCCGTCGCTCCAGCGGAATACTTGTACGGCCAGGCGGTTCCGGCCGGTGCGCAGGTAGGGCGTCAGGTCAAATTCGGCCACATTGTTCGATCCTTGCGAATAGCCCACGTATTGTCCGTTCAGGTAGACAAAAGCGGCGCTGTAGATGCCTCCGAAGTGAATGAACGTGCGGCGCGTCTCCCAACCTTCGGGCAGGTTGAAGAAGCGCACGTAGGATCCTACGGGATTGATGCCGTAGTTCTTGCCTCCGTCGTTGAATCCTTTGCGTGCGTTGATGAAGGGGGGCGTATTGGCGTGCGGATACTCCACATTGTCATAGATAGGATGGTCGTATCCCTGCATTTCCCAGTTGGAAGGTACGGGAATCTTATCCCATCCGCTCACGTCGTAATCTTCTTTGTAGAAGTCCAGCGGGCGCTGCGAAGGTTCGGATACCAGTTGGAAAGACCACTGGCCGTTCAGCAAGTGGTATCGCGAGCTTTGCACATCGGTCCACGGAGTGGCGTAGAAATCTTTGTCTGCCAGCATCTCCTGCTCGGAAGCGTAGGGGATGTAGGTGGCATGTCCCGCTTCTTTGTTTTCGGCAAAGATAGTTTCGTTTTCCCAATAATTCTTGGAGCGGTCGGTCATCATTTGCTCTGCCCGGTCAGGCATGGGGATAGGACTTTTCCTGATGAGGAACAGCGCTTCCGATGCTTGGGCGCCCTCTTCTTTGGACACCAGGCGGAGGTTGCCTGCCTCGTCGCAGATCAGCATCAGATCCATGCTGTTGGAGGGTATAATCCGGTAGGCTTTGCCTTGCTTCTGCAACGTCCAGAGCTGGGATTCATCCGAACCGTTGTTTTCGGTGATTCCCAGGGATTTGGCAGATGTGGCGTGCAGCGCCTTGTTTTCAAACGGAGTGATGAAGCGGAAGCTTCCGGACAGATCAGTAATACTCCATTGCTGTCGTTGGTCTTTCTCGTCGAGGGAAACCAGCGTAGCTTGGCCTGCATCAGCCTTATAGCTGATGGTTTTGTCGGTTTGTCCGGCAGGTACGATGTTGTACAGTTTGTCTGCGGCAAACTTGATTTGCGCCTGTGCGATGCTCATGGAACATGTCAGCAAGCATAGGAGCATGAAATAAGAGATATTCTTCATCGGTGAAAAATATGTAATGTTAGATGTAATTGTTGTTTATCAGTCGGCAGAAGATTTGATTTTGGGCGCAGGAGGAGGTATCAGCCGGGTTACGCCTATTTCCTCCGCGCTCACTTCTGCCGCTTGTCCGTCGGTCGTTCGAGCTTCCAGCTTGATGAAGCGCGCTCTTACTCGGTTCTCAAAAGTAACCGTCTGTGGTACAGGGTTGTGCATGATGTTGCTGAACTCGCCCGACGTAGGCACCTCCGTCCATTGCTTGCCGTCCGTGCTGATGCTGAAGGTATATTTGAAGGCCATGGTAGGTTTGGCTTCGCCGTTCAGCGGAGCATACGTGAACGCTTTCAGGAGCGTCGTCTGACCTAAGTCGATGGTCAAGGGTTGTTGTGCGATTGTTTTCCACGATTCGCGCGGCAGGTTGTTCCATTGCGCTTCATCCTGCATGTCGACTAACGGAGCAGCATGATAGGCGGCCACGTTGCAGATGTTGGCTTTCAGACGGGTGGAGAGCAGCTTCACGCGCAGTTGCGCAGCTTGGGTGTCGGGAATGCGCAGGATTCGCTTGTAGCCCACGGTCGTACCCTTACCCAGGGATTGCCATTGACCGTCCACCAAACCTTCCACTTCAAATTCTTCCACACGCTGCCCCTTGCTGATGTCTTCTTGCAATACAACGAGGTTGACGGTCGCGCCTTCTTTCAGCGTGTATTCACGACTTTCGCCTGCGGCAGCTGTCCACAGCACTTGTCCGTCTGCCACCAGGTTGTCGGCAAAGGTACGGTTGCGGTATGCTGCAAATTCTTTCAGGCGCTTCACGTCGTTTTCGTGGATGAGGCCTCGTCGATCGGGAGGAATGTTCAGCAGGAGGACAGAGTTGTATCCTACGGATTGGCAGTAGATGTCCATCAGGTGTTTCAGACTCTTCACCTGGTTGTCTTGATCTGCGTGGTAGAACCACCCCGGGCGGATGGATACGTCTACTTCCGACGGATACCAGAACAGTTCGTTGGCCTTGGCCAGTACTTCGCGACTGCCCAAGTCTTTCGAGGTGGAGCCTACGCCCAGTGCCGTATTCACGCTGTCGGAGCGTGTGTAGATGCCCGGCGCCAACACCGTTGCACTCCATTCAGTTTCACGCCCTAAACCACGTTCATTGCCTACCCAGCGCACATCATCTCCCATGATGGCCATGACAGCTTTGGGTTGCAGCGTTTGGATGGTCTTGTAGAAGGCATCCCAGTCGTAGACTTGCTTCTTGCCGTTGGGACCTTCTGCGCAGGCGCCGTCAAACCACACTTCGTGTACTTCGCCATAATTGGTCAGCAACTCGGTCAGTTGTTCGATAAAGAATTGATTGTATCGGGGGGAGTCTCCGTAGCTTTCCGCATTGCGGTCCCACGGCGAGAGGTAGACGCCGAACTTCATGTCATATTTCGTACAAGCGTCGCGCAGCTCTTTCACCACATCGCCTTTGCCGTCTTTCCACTTGGACGAGGCCACGCTGTGTTTCGTGGTTTTAGTGGGCCATAGGCAGAAGCCGTCGTGGTGTTTGGCCGTCAGAATAACCATCCGGAAGCCTGCTTCCTTCAGCGACTGCACCCATTGCTCGGCATTCAGTTCAGTGGGATTGAACAAGGCGGGATCTTCCGTACCGTCTCCCCATTCCCGGTCGGTGAAAGTGTTGATACCGAAGTGCAGGAAGGCAGTCAGCTCCATCTGTTGCCACTCCATCTGCTGAGGCGTGGGGACAAGGCGAGCTGCCATGTCTACTTTTTGTTCCAATGTAGCTTCTGCGGGAAACTCTATGTGTTTCACGTAGTACTCTTCATTCCGTTGGGAACATCCTTGCAACGAAAGAGCGGTCAGCAGCAATGCTGTTGCGGCCAGTTGATTGATTTTTTTCATGGCTCACCATCGATTTATAAATTAATAAAAGAGTTCTTGAGCAACCGTCTGGCTACTCGTGTGCAAATATAACGATTTTCTGAAGAAACGCCAATTTATCGGGAAGATTATGCCTTAAAACACACATATTTTTGCTCATGCCTCTGTTCTTCCACAAGACAAAGTCGCTTCAAAGTCCTGCCTCCTCCCTACCTGCTCCTTACCAAGTCCCTGTATATAGACTAGGAGGAGGTAGGGAGGAGTAACGACGATGAGTCGACTCGCTTAATAATCCTTAAAAGAAAGGAGCTTTTGCAGGAAATGTGTCTGAAACCTCCTACTTTTATCGTTTCAAAATGAATTTCAAATTATAAACCTCAAAAATAGAATAGCATGAGACATTCCATGTTGACTCGAAGAATTGTATGTTTGGTCGGCTTGTTTTTGTGGGCCGGCATCTTGTTGAACGCGCAGAATCCGAAACCCTTTGTCATCCCCGAACTGAAGGAGTGGAAGGGGCAGAAAGGCGACTTTGCACCGTCTTCCCAGACGCGCATCGTTTGCGATGATGAAGCCTTGCTGCCGGTGGCGCAAAACTTTGCCGATGACTATGAAGCACTTTTCGGCGTGCAACTCCAAACATTGGTAGGCAAAGCCCGCAAGGGGGATTTCTTCCTGCGGCTGAAGCCGGATAAGAAACTGGGTAAGGAGGGATATACCATCCGTATAGGCGGACAGGTGGTGGTGTCTGCTCCGGAGACTGTGGGCGTTTATTGGGCCACCCGCACCTTGCTGCAGATGAGCGAGCAGCAGGAGAATCGCACCCTGCCTCAAGGAACGATAACGGACTGGCCGGATTATGCCGTGCGCGGTTTCATGTTGGATTGTGGACGCAAGTTCATTCCGATGGATTATTTGAGAGACTTTGCCAAGGTGATGGCCTATTATAAGATGAATACCTTCCAGATTCACTTGAACGACAATGGTTTCAAGCAATATTTTGAAAATGATTGGGATAAGACCTACGCCGCTTTCCGTCTGGAGTGTGATACCTATCCCGGCCTGACAGCTCGCGACGGACATTATACGAAGGACGAATTCCGTGATTTCCAGGTAGAAGCCGCCGAGCATTTCGTGGAGGTTATTCCGGAGATTGATGCGCCTGCACACGTCTTGGCTTTCAGCCATTACAAACCCGAATTGGGCAGCAAGGAATACGGCATGGATCACTTCGATTTGTCCAATCCGGAGGTGTACACCTTTATGGATGGCCTCTTCAAGGAGTATCTGGAAGGGGAGAATCCTGTGTTCGTAGGTCCCCGCGTCAATATCGGTACGGATGAATACTCCAATAAGGATCCTAAAGTGGTGGAGCAATTCCGCGCTTTCACCGACCACTATATTAAATATGTGGAAGGATTCGGCAAGCAGGTTTGCATGTGGGGTGCTCTGACGCACGCCAAGGGAGAGACGCCGGTAAAGTCGGAAAATGTCATCATGAACTTGTGGTATAATGGCTATGCCGATCCGAAGGAGATGGTGAAGCAAGGCTACAAACTCATCAGTATGCCGGACGGACTTCTGTATATCGTGCCTGCTGCCGGCTATTACTATGATTATCTGAATACGAAGCACTTGTACGAGAAGTGGACGCCTGCTCACGTGGCCAATGTGGTTTTTGAAGAGAAGGATCCGGCCATCTTGGGAGGAATGTTTGCTGTATGGAATGACCATGTGGGCAATGGCATTTCGGTGAAGGATATCCATCATCGCGCTTTCCCCGCCTTGCAGACGCTTTCCGCCAAGATGTGGGATGGTATCCATGTGACGGTGCCTTACGATGAATTTATCCAAAAGAGTCAGACGCTGAGCGAAGCTCCCGGTGTGAATCAACTGGGCAAGTGGGGTGTACCCCATTCACTGATTATGGAGCAGGCATCGGTGAAACCGGGTGATACCTTGCCTCTTCCCGAAGTAGGCTATGACTATACCGTAGAGTTTGACCTGGTGGCCGCCGACGAGAAGCCGGGTACGGAACTCTTCCGCTCGGAAAATGCCGTATTCTATTTGTCTGATCCCATCAGTCAGAAGTTAGGTTTTGCCCGCGACGGTTATCTTTATACGTTCGATTATCAGTTCTTCCCCGGCGAGAAAGTGCAGGTAGCTGTCGTGGGTGACAGTACCTCGACGGTGCTGAAGGTGAACGGAAAGGTGGTCGGTCAGTTGAACACCCGCACCATCTATCATAACAAGGAGCACAAGGGCGATATCCGCATAGTGCCTACCTTGGTATTCCCGTTGGAGAAAGCGGGTGACTTCAAAGGTAGTCTCACGAACTTGAAAGTGTATAATTACAAGAAGTAAGGAACAGCGAAATGAGAATGAATCAGGCGCGGATGCGGGAAGTTTCCCGTTATTCGCGCCTGACTTGTTTATCGGATGATAATTTCGTCTATATATACCCTGGAGGGTTGACCCGGCCGCACATGGTTGGCGGGGCAATTGCCCGGCGTCTCAAAGGTGAAGCGCACGTATCGGCCCTTCGCATCGGGAGTGTCCAATGTCAGGTCTTCGATGAAGTTGCCTTCTTGAAAGATGTCCGTATCGGTGTATGTCAGTTGGCCGACTTCGGTGAAGGTTTGGTTATCCTCGGAGATTTCCACTCGCATCCGTCGGGGTTTGTGTGCGCCCATGCCATAGTTGGTGAGGCATCCTGCGCTGCATTGGCTGATGTCGGTGGTTTGTTGCAGGTCTATGGTGAGGGAGAAATCTTTGCCCAGATCGCCGGTGTACCACTCAAAGTCTGTTTGCTTCAAGCTGCCCCGCAATCCGTTCACTACGATGGATGCTGTTTTCGGGCCTGCAGCCAGGGGTTTGGCGGTTGCCAGGTTCCATGTCAGGGGCAGGGTGAGTGTTTCGCCCATCTGTCGGTTGCCGGAGAAGGTGGCGGCCTTGAGGGTCATGTCTTTGTCAATCTGCAGTTTTCCTTCGTACAAAGCGGAGGAGGCGGCGGGCGGATTTCCGTCTGTGGTGTAGCGTATTTCCACATCCGGGCGTTCGCACTCCAAGGCAACTTCCAGTGTGCCGTCTGTGGTGGGCAATACCGTGTGCTGGATGTTGAACATTGAGCGGGCGGTCGTGATGCCCATCTGCGTCAGGTGCGCCAGGTAGTTGTCCAGTCCTTGCAGGAAGAGCGGCCAGTCTTTTTGTCCTTTGGGCGACCAGGCTGTCTCGGCCAAGGCGGCCAGGCGGGGGAAGGTGAGGTAGAACACATCTTCGGGTTGGTTGCAGAATTCTGTCCACAAGCTGGCTTGTACACCCATCAGTAAGGATTCGTATTCAGGTTTCCAGTCGGGTTGTACAGGCTCGTAGTCGTAGACGCCTTTCAGCGTGTTGTTGCCGAAGTAAGTCACCGGCTCGAACCACTGCGGGCCTTGATAGCGGATGAGGTAGAGGATGCGGGCAGGAGACATGATGAAGCGGTGGCCTTGTGCGGCGGCTTTCAAAGCAGCATGGCCGAATCCTTGCCAGCCCAAGATGATGGATTCGTCGGGCAATTTGCTGTTGGTCAATTCATCCCATCCGATCACTTCCTTTCCTTTGCCGCGCACATAGTCGGCCATGCGGCCCATGAAATAGCCTTGCAGGGCTTCTTCATCGGGCAGGTGTTTGCGGCGGATGCGGGCCTGACACAAGGGGCATTTCTTCCAATGAGTCTTGCGTGCTTCATCGCCACCCAGATGGACATAGCGGGAGGGAAAGAGGGCTGTTACCTCGTCCAATATGTCTTGCAGGAAGGTGTATGTCTGGTCATTCCCTGCGCAGAAGATGATTTCGGAGTTGTTGCCTCCCATACCGGGGATGACGCCGATGAAATCCTTCACCGTGGGGCAGGCATACTCCGGATAGGAAGCCAGGGCAGCGTTGGAGTGGGCAGGTATGTCAATCTCAGGGATAATTTCAATCTGACGTTCGGCGGCATAGCGGATGATTTCCTTCATGTCTTCTTGGGTGTAGAATCCGCCGACGGGGGTAGGTTCGCCGGGTTGGGGATTGCGCCGTTCGGGGAAGGTGAGGTTGCCCCTGTCTACCCGCCAGGCGCCTACTTCGGTCAGACGCGGATATTTCTTGATTTCCAGGCGCCAGCCGTTGTCATCGGTCAGATGCAGGTGCAGGCGGTTGATTTTCAGCAGGGCGATGCAGTCTATCAGGCGCAGCACGTCTTCCTTGGGCAGGAAGTAGCGGGCCACGTCCAGCATATAGCCGCGGTAGCCGAAGCGCGGTTCGTCTTGGATGGTGATGGCCGGTATGGCCCATTCTTCTGCTGTCTGTGCGTTGCCTTCGAGGGTGGGGGGAAGCATCAGACGCAGGCTTTGCAGGGCATAGAAGTAGCCTCGGGCGTCGGCGGCAGTGATATCAATGCGCTCCGGGGTAACGCGCAAGGTGTAGGCTTCAGCTTTCAGGGTGCTGTCCGGCGTGAAGACGATGTCGCCTTCCTGACCGGTCTTTACGGAAGGAGTGAAGCCGGCACTGCGGGTGAAAAGAGCGGCGAAGTTTTCGGCTATCCTTCGTTCGTGGTCATCGGGGATGGCCAATACCGTGTTTTCGGTGAAGCGGAATGAGCCGTTGCCTTTTTCGCTCGAAAGAGGATGGGGCACGAGGACGGCATGGGAGTGTGGCTCCGTCGTGTGGCAGGCGGAAAGCATCCATACGAATATGAAGGCCGGGAGCAGTAAATTTGTTCTTGTCAGATTCATAAGAGGACAATGTTTTGGTATGCAGGGGTCAAAGTTAAACAAAGCCCGTCTTTTCTCCAAATTTTCCTCAAACGCCCGCAAAGATTGCCTCACTATTTGTTTGTTTCAATGAAAAGCCGTACTTTTGCTCAAATTATTAGCAGAGTGTAAGTCCGAAGACCAATGACCGTATCCAAGACAAGAGCAAAGTTAGTGGATGTCGCCCGCCAGTTGTTCGCGAAGATGGGGGTGGAGAATACCACGATGAATGACATCGCCGTGGCTTCTCAGAAGGGGCGCAGGACGCTCTACACCTACTTCAAGAGCAAGGAGGACATCTACCTGGCCGTGGTGGAGACGGAGTTGGACATCCTGTCGGATACCATGAGGCGGGTGTCGGAGAAGAACATTTCCGCCGATGAGAAACTGATGGAGATGATTTACACCCATCTGGATACGGTGAAAGAGGTGGTCTATCGCAATGGTACGCTTCGCGCGGACTTTTTCCGCGACACTTGGAGGGTGGAGACTGTGCGCAAGCGCTTTGACGCCAACCAGGTACAGTTGTTCAAGGGCGTGTTGCGCGAAGGCATGGAGGCTGGCCTTTTCCGCATCGACGATGTGGACATGACGGGCGAGCTGCTTTATTATTGCATCAAGGGCATTGAAGCGCCTTACATACGGGGGCATGTCGGTTCGGATTTGGATGACGGCACGCTGGATGTCTACGTGCGAAGGCTGGTGCTTCGGGCTTTGGGAATGAATTTGTAACTTATTTAATATATAAAAATATAAAAACGACTATGGGATTATTAGACGGAAAAGTTGCCATCGTAACGGGCGCAGCCCGCGGCATCGGCAAGGCTATTGCATTGAAATTTGCTTCGGAAGGAGCTAATGTAGCATTCACGGATCTGGTGATTGACGAGAATGCCCAGCAGACAGAGAAAGAAATCGCCGCTCTCGGTGTCAAGGCCAAAGGCTATGCATCGAATGCTGCCAATTTTGAGGATACCGCCAAGGTGGTAGAGCAGATTCATGCAGATTTCGGTCGCATCGATATCCTGGTGAACAATGCCGGTATCACGCGCGACGGACTGATGATGCGCATGAGCGAGCAGCAGTGGGATATGGTGTTGAACGTGAACTTGAAGTCTGCCTTCAACTTCATCCATGCCTGCACCCCCATCATGATGCGTCAGCGCAGCGGTAGCATCATCAACATGGCTTCCGTAGTGGGCGTGCATGGTAATGCCGGCCAGTCCAACTATGCAGCTTCCAAGGCCGGTTTGATTGCTTTGGCCAAGTCCATTGCCCAGGAATTGGGTTCACGTGGCATTCGCGCCAACGCTATTGCTCCGGGCTTCATCATCACCGCCATGACTGATGCTCTCTCTGATGAGGTGAAGGCAGAATGGGCCAAGCGCATACCCTTGCGCCGTGGTGGTACGCCCGAAGACGTGGCCAATATCGCTACCTTCCTGGCATCGGATATGTCATCCTACGTTTCCGGTCAGGTCATCCAGGTAGACGGCGGCATGAACATGTAATTTCAACCTCATGACTGTCCTTTACGAAGACAACCACATTATTATTGTCAATAAGACCGCTTCCGAGATAGTCCAGGGAGACAAGACGGGCGACACACCTCTGTCGGAGATTGTGAAGCAATACCTGAAAGAGAAATATGCCAAGCCCGGCAATGTCTTCATCGGTGTTACCCATCGGCTGGATCGCCCCGTGAGCGGTCTTGTTGTATTTGCCAAGACCAGCAAAGCCTTGTCACGCCTGAACGAGATGTTCAAGGGCAGCGAGGTGAAGAAGACCTACTGGGCGGTGGTGAAGGAGCGTCCCCCCAAGGACGAGGACGAGTTGGTGCACTATCTGGTGCGCAACGAGCGGCAAAATAAGAGCTATGCCTACGATGCGGAGCGTCCGGGAAGCAAGAAAGCCATCCTGCACTATCGCCTCATTGGCCGCTCGCAGAACTATTATCTGCTGGAGGTGGACTTGAAGACAGGACGCCACCATCAGATACGTTGTCAGTTGGCCAAGATGGGCTGCCCCATCAAGGGCGACTTGAAGTATGGTGCTCCCCGCTCCAATCCGGATGGAAGCATCTGCCTGCATGCCCGTCGCATCCGGTTCATTCATCCTGTTTCCAAGCAGCTGATTGACGTGGAAGCACCTTTGCCGCCCGGAAATTTGTGGAATGGCTTTGATTTCTTAACAACAGATTTATCCCAATGAAAAAGATTATACTTGCCTCAGCCCTGTTGCTTTTGGGGTTGACTGTCCGTTCGCAAGAAAAAGTAACGGAATATTCTATGCGTCCTGCATGGATGGTGCGGATGCCTTTGCAAGGCGACAGCATTAACCAGCAGGGTGAGAAATTTGGTGCTGCCGAATTGTTGAAAACAGACATTCCCTTGGAGATGGAGAATGCCGGGCGCATATCGGCTGATACCGCAGGATATATTACGGTGGAGAAGCCCGTGGCCGATAACTTGCTCTATGTGTTTTCCACCCGTATGCGGGCCGAGCGTTTTATGAAAGGGAAGTTGAAAGTGACCTCTCCTGCACGGTTTGAAGTCTTTGTCAATGGCGTGTCCAAGCGGACGAAAACTACGGTGGAGGACAGCCTCTCTCAAGTGCAACCTGTGGTGATAGATTTGCGCTTGGAGCCGGAAGCCGATTACGAAGTAGCCATCAAGCTGCTTTCCACCGCGGAGGACAAGGCACAGCCGGTCTTGAAGTGTGAGTGGGAGAAAGAGAAAGATTTTGCCAAGGTTGCTTGTCGCATTGCTCCCGACCTGAAGCGTCGTCTTTCGCTGTTCGATACGAATTTCGGTAGCCGTGTCCGTTCGGTTTCCCTCTCGCCGGACGGGAAATATCTCTTGACCCGCTATAGCGACAGCTATGACTTGAAGCGTTCACGCACTCACACCGAATTGACCGAAGTGAAGTCGGGGCGTCTGATTCTGCCCAATGCTGATGAAAATATGCGCTGGATGTCCAAGGGAAGCCGCTTGTATTATACGGTGACGGGCCGCGAAGGCAATGACCTCCTTCTTTACGACCCGGCTACGGGAAAAGAAACCGTGGTGCGCCGGGATATTCCCGAAGGCTATTTCACTTGGTCGCCCAATGAAGATTACCTGATTTATACGAAAACGGATGAGGGAGAGAAAGTCAATGGCCCGCTGAAGCGTCTGTTGCATCCCGATGACCGTATCCCCGGTTCGCGCAACCGCTATTACTTGGTGAAATATGATTTGGCCACCGGCTTGTCCGAGCGTCTGACTTATGGTAGCCACAGTGTTTACCTGAATGATATCTCGCCGGATGGAACCAAGTTGCTTTGCACGGCCCATAAACCTAATATCACAAAATGTCCTTTCTCCTTGACCTCCGTTTTCCAACTGGATTTGGCTACCTTGCAGGCCGATACATTGGTGAAATGGGATGCATATGTCAACGGTGCTTCCTATTCGCCGGACGGTACGCAACTGCTCTTGACGGGTAGTCCTTCTGCTTTTGGCGGCATCGGCAAGAATTGCGGCAACCTGCCCATTGCCAATGACTTCGATGTGCAGGCTTTCCTGATGAACTTGTCGACCAAGGAAGTGACTCCTATCACCCGTGACTTCAATCCGACCATCATCAACGGAGTGTGGAATCGCGCTGACGGTTGCATCTACTTCAATACCACCGACAAGGATTGTCAGCACATTTATCGCTATGACCCCAAGAAAGCTTCGTTCGAGATGCTGGCTTTGGAGCAGGATGTCATCAACAATTTCTCCGTGCCTGATGACCATGCTGCATTGATGGCCTATGTCGGCAGTGGCAATACCAGTGCAGGGGTAGCTTATTTGTACGACCGGAAGAAGGGCAAGTCCACTCTGCTGGCCAATCCGATGCAGGCGCATTTGGAGGAGATAGAATTGGGTGAGATGCAACCCTGGAATTTCACCGCGGCCGATGGTACTGAGATTGAAGGTATGATGTGCCTGCCTCCTTCGTTCGATCCGCAGAAGAAATATCCTCTCATTGTTTACTACTATGGTGGTACTACGCCCACTACGCGCGGCATGACTTCACCTTACAGTCCCCAACTCTTTGCTTCGCGCGACTATGTGGTTTATGTCATCAATCCCAGTGGCGCCATTGGTTACGGACAGGAATTCTCCGCGCGTCATGTCAATGCCTGGGGTGATTGGACGGCCGATGAGATTATCGAGGGTACAAAGAAATTCTGTGAAGCCCATCCGTTTGTGGATGCCAAGCGCATCGGTTGTCTGGGCGCTTCCTACGGTGGCTTTATGACCATGTATCTTCAGACCAAGACTGATCTCTTTGCAGCTGCCGCTTCCCATGCCGGCATCAGCAATGTGACGAGCTATTGGGGCGAGGGTTACTGGGGTTATTCCTACAACTCGGTGGCTGCGGCTGAAAGCTATCCTTGGAGCAAGCCCGAGCTGTTCACCAAGCACGGTGCCTTGTTCAACGCGGATAAAATCAAGACGCCTCTTCTCTTGCTGCACGGTACGGTGGATACCAATGTCCCCATTGGCGAGAGCATTCAGCTCTACAATGCCTTGAAGATTTTGGGTAAGCCCGTGGAGTTCATTACCGTGGACGGTGAAAATCACTTTATCAGTGATTATGAGAAGCGTGTACTCTGGCATAACTCCATCATGGCCTGGTTTGCCCGCTGGTTGCAGGATAGTCCGGAGTGGTGGAACGATCTTTATCCGGAAAGACATTGGTGATGAATTATTTTAGTATGAATCCTTAGAACTTGTACGATATGAATGTAATCAAAACTTCCATAGAAGGTGTGTTTATTCTGGAGCCTCGCTTGTTTGAGGATGCACGGGGCTATTTCTTCGAGTCTTTCAACCAACGGGAATTCGAGGAGAAGGTGGCGAAGGTAGTGTTTGTGCAGGACAATGAAAGCAAGTCTTCTTACGGCGTGGTACGGGGATTGCATTATCAGAAGCCGCCCTATACGCAGAGCAAGCTGGTGCGGGTGGTGAAAGGTGCCGTGTTGGACGTGGCAGTGGACATCCGCAAGGGGTCTCCCACCTTCGGACAACATGTGGCTGTGGAATTGACGGGAGAGAATCATCGCCAGTTCTTCATTCCGCAGGGCTTCCTGCATGGTTTCAGCGTGCTGAGCGAGGAAGTGGTGTTCCAATACAAGTGCGATAACTTCTATGCGCCAGCCAGCGAAGGAGCCGTGGCATGGGATGATCCTGACCTGGGCATTGACTGGAGAATCCCCGCAAAGGATGTGATATTGAGCGAGAAGGACAAACATCATCCCCGTTTGAAGGACGTGGATTGGCTCTAAAGAAGAAGGCTGATATGTTGAAAAAGTGGTTGATTTCTGCGCTTTTGCTCTTGGGGCTATGGAGTGGAGCCATCGCGCAAGACAAAGTTGTCAAGCTGAAGATTATAGAAACTTCGGATGTGCATGGCAATTTCTATCCCTACGACTTCATCCGGAGGCAGCCGGCTTCGGGAAGCCTGGCACGGGTGCAGACCTACGTGCGGCAAGAGAGGCAGAAGTATGGGGACAATCTGCTGTTGCTGGACAATGGGGATATCCTCCAAGGGCAACCCTCGGCCTATTACTATAATTATATGGATACGGTGTCTTCCCACTTGACGGCGGAGATGCTGAACTTCATGGATTACGATGCCGGCAACGTGGGCAACCACGACATCGAGACCGGGCGGGCAGTCTTCGACCGTTGGGCCGGAGATTGCCGTTTCCCTGTCTTGGGTGCCAATGTGATAGATGCGTCTACGGGTAAGCCCCATTTCAAGCCCTACATTGTGTTGGAGCGCGAAGGTGTGCGGATAGCCGTGTTGGGCATGATTACTCCTGCCATTCCGATGTGGCTCTCCGAAAACCTTTGGCCGGGCCTTTCTTTTGAGGACATGGAGGCTACGGCACGGCAATGGATACCCATCATCCGGGAGCGCGAAAAGCCTGACCTGGTCATAGGACTCTTCCATTCGGGCAAGAAAGCTGTGCTGATGGGCGGCAAGTACCGGGACAATGCCTCGGTGGAGGTGGCGTGCAATGTGCCTGGTTTTGATGTGGTGCTGATAGGACACGACCATGTGCGTGCCTGCTTCCGGACAGCCAATGCTGCGGGGGATTCCGTGTGGGTAGTCAATCCCGCCAACAATGCGGTCACTGTGGGCGACGTAGAGGTGACGCTGACCTTGCAGGACGGTAAGGTGAAGGGCAAGCGAGTGGAAAGCCGTCTGACGGATGTCAGCACTTTGGAGCCGGACGAGGATTTCATGGCCCATTTTTCGGCACAGTATGATACCATCCAGGCCTTTGTATCCAAGCGGATAGGCCGTTTTACGCAAGCCATCTCTACCCGTCCTGCCTACTTCGGGCCTTCGGCGTTCGTGGACCTGATTCATCGGTTGCAACTGGAGATTGGGAAGGCGGAGATTTCGCTGGCGGCACCGCTGTCGTTTGATGCGCGGATAGAGGAGGGCGACATTCACGTTAGTGATATGTTCAACCTCTATAAATACGAGAACATGCTCTACACGATGTCCCTCTCCGGACGGGAAGTGCGCGATGCGCTGGAGATGTCCTATGCCCTCTGGACCAACCGGATGCAGGCACCGGAGAATGACTTGTTGCTCTTGCGCGAGCCTTCGGGACAGCAGCAGGGAGCCGAGGAGCGCTCGTTCTTCCGCAATCCCAGCTATAACTTCGATTCGGCGGCCGGCATTATCTATACGGTGGATGTCACCCGTCCTGCGGGACAGAAGGTCACCATCCTGAGCATGGCCGACGGGACGCCTTTCGATGAGAACAAGATGTATCGCGTGGCGGTCAATTCCTATCGCGGTAATGGGGGAGGGGAGTTGCTGACCAAGGGGGCCGGCATTCCGCAGGAGAAGCTGAAGGACCGCATCCTTTTCTCCACCGACAAGGATCTGCGCTACTACCTGATGCAGTACATTGAGCGGCGGCAAGTCATCACGCCGGAGAGCCTGGAGCAATGGAAGTTCATCCCCGAGAATTGGGTGAAGCCGGCGGCGGAGCGGGATTATCGGAAGCTGTTTGGCGGTGATTAGAGGTCTTTCAGCAGCACGTTTCCCGCGCTCTTGTAATACTCCTCCTTGGCCTTCATCAGCACGACCCATTCGTCGTTGTAGGTCTTGTCCTTGTCTATCTTGAAGTCCTCCGAGCCGTGCGTGTCCAAGCGGTCCAGCAGAACGGCCACGTTCAGTTGGTGGATGTCCATGGAGGGCTGGTAGGCGATGTCTTCACCCTTCTCGTCGCTGGCCACCTCGTGGATGAGGTTGATCTCCTGCAACTCGTAGAGTGTGCGTTGGGTCAACTGGATGGGAATCTGGCACTCCTCGGAGATGGCCTCGGCGTTGTAGGGAGGCTCATTGCGGGCGAAACGCTTGGTGATGAGCGACATGACCAGGATGGACACGAACTCGCGGTAGCGGTGGCTGATGTTGCGCGTGTCCTTGTCGAAGCTGAAGTTGCGGATGTTCTGGCTGGCATAGGTCAGCTGGGCGCCGAAGAGGCAGATGGTCCACGAGATCTGGAGCCACAGCAGAAACAGCGGCAGGGCGGCGAAGCTGCCGTAGATGGCATTGTAGCGCGACATCCACAACTGTCCGCTGATGTAGAGGAACTGCAACGCCTGATGGGCAGAACCCGTCAAGATGCCGGCCACCAGGGCGTGGCGGAACTTTACCTTCGTATTGGGCATGAAAATGTACAGCCCCGTGAACATGAACCAGGTCAGGGCGAAGGGAATCAGCCGCACCAGGAACTTGCCCAGCGGAGCCAGCAGCGCATAGTCCTCCACGTGCTTCAAGGCCGTGCTCATGTAGATGGAGAGACCGCCGGACACCACCAGCAGCAAGGGGATGAGCAACAGCATGGACGAGTAGTCCGTAATCTTGCGGTACATGCTGCGTGCCTTCTTCACCTGCCAGATGCGGTTGAAGGTCACCTCCAGGCTGTTCACCAGATTCAGCACCGTCCAGAACAGCAAGATGAGACCCACTCCGATGAAGATGCCGCTCTTGGTCTCCGACAGGTAGGAGTTGACAAACTGCAGGATGACGTTCACCGCCTCCGTCTGCCCTCCGAAAGTCGTTATGATCTGCTCGCGGATGATGTCGTCGAACCCGAAGCCCCGGGCGATGGCGAAGACGATGGCCAGGATGGGCACGATGGCAAGGAGTGTGCTGTAGGTCAGGGCCGAGGCTTTGTTGACCAGCCGGTCCTGCGTGAAGCGGTTGATGCAGAGGTAGACGCTCTTGATGACGTTGTAGACCGAGAAGGTGGTCTTCGTGACCTCGTCCTCCGTGATGCGCCAGATGTCGTACGTCAGGAATTTCCAAAGGGCTTTGATGCGCAGCATAATAATTAAAAATTAAAAATGAGAAAAGATGAATCTCTTTCGCTGGGTGCCGATTCTCAATTCTCAATTTCTTAATTCTTCATTCTCAATTCTCAATTAAAAAAAGCAGCCGGCCTGTAAGCCGGGTTCTGTGTCCCGTGCCAGCACGGGATGCCTGTCATTTATCTCGTCCGCCTGTCACCAGACGGCTTTAGCGGTCTACCCTCCGACATGGGGCGAGCAACCCTCATGGACGCCGGTTTACATGACCTTACAACTCCCAAGACGCACGGCCCTTGTGTCGCCACAAGGCCGGTGGGCTCTTACCCCGCCTTCTCACCCTTACCGCCGGAGGGAGATGATACCTCCGGAGGCGGTTATTTTCTTCTGCGTTACTCCACCCTCGCGGACAGCTTTCTGTTAGGAAGTGGGATGCTCTGTGTTGCCCGGACTTTCCTCCTGCACAAACTGCGCAAGCGACAGGCCGGCCGACTGCTTCGTGGGTGCAAAGGTACGAAAACTTGTCGGTGTGGCAAAGTGTTGTCAGAAAAAGTGTGGGTTCAGCCGTGTCTTCTCTCTTATTCCTCTTTTATATCTCTCTCTTTCTCCTCCGTTTCAAGTCCGTTTTTTCTTCGTTTAGAAATAAGGGGGTGTAGCTTTGTAGATAAGGTTGACTACCTTTAGCCTTATTCTTAGTATAGGTTGACTCGAATTATTACTATTAATAAACAGGGTTTACCCTATTTGTGCTTTTTCATAAACAGGGTTTACCTTTTCTTTTCACGGCAAATATAAGCTTTTATTTTCTTGTCCGAGCATTTATGCGGAAAAACAGGGCTATCCGGAAGTCTGCAGTCCGCTTATCTGTGACTGCCTTTGGCGTTTGATTGCCTTTTCCCGGTAGCTGATCCATCTTTTCTTCAGTTCCCCGCTACACTGTGAAGCTTCGGACGGGGTCATTCCATCCAGGCTCCAGTGGGGGCGTTCATTGTTGTAGAAGTCGACCGCTGCCTTTACCGCAGACCGCACTTGGGAGATGCCGTGAAAGCACATCCCCCCTAACAGTTCGTTCTTTATTGTGCCGTTTACCCGCTCCGCCACGGCGTTGTCTTTAGGGTTCCCGCTTTCAGTCATGCTGATGCGGATGCCGCACTCCTTCAGACGCCTGGTATAATCGTTGCTGGCGTATTGGATGCCGCGGTCGGAATGGTGTGTAGCTTTGTAGATAAGGTTGACTACCTTTAGCCTTATTCTTAGTATAGGTTGACTCGAAATGCAGTTATCGTGTTCTGTCTGTGTGTCAGAAATTCCCGTTTATCGTGTTTATTCCTTGTTTTATGAAAACGGGAGGTCTATTCCTCTGCCATATTGGCAGTCGTTCTGACAAAATCCTAGGCATGACTTGCTCCGGAGTTTTTGGCACGCCGTTTGTCCTAAGTCCGATGTCTGCCTCCGGGCGGACAGAATGAACCGGAATAATAACAAATAAAAAAGAATAAGATTATGGGAAAGATTATTGGTATTGACTTAGGTACTACAAACTCGTGTGTGGCCGTATTCGAAGGCAACGAACCCGTAGTAATCGCCAACAGCGAAGGCAAGCGTACGACGCCCTCCGTAGTGGCATTTGT
>DXBX01000058.1 GCA_019116285.1 Candidatus Bacteroides merdigallinarum | reverse complement strand
CCTTCAAACCGATTTTCTCGATGCCTCCTTGGGCAATGACGGCCTTGTGGTCCATGTCGAACAACTTGTACTTGATGGACGAACTGCCGCAGTTCAATACTAATACTTTCATGTCTATCAGATTATAGTGTACTACTTTTGGTTCTTGGCGGCGATGGCCTGGTTGGCCGTGATGGCTATCATGCGGTAGACATCCTCGATGGAGCAACCGCGGGACAGGTCATTCACCGGACGGGCTATGCCTTGCAGGATGGGGCCGATGGCGTCGGCATGGCCCAGACGCTGCACAAGCTTGTAGGAGATGTTGCCCACTTCGAGCGACGGAACCACCAATACGTTGGCATGTCCGGCAATAGCCGAACCGGGAGCCTTGCTGGCACCGACCTCGGGCACGAGAGCCGCGTCTGCCTGCAGTTCACCGTCGATGGCGATATCCGGAGCCATCTCTTTGGCCACCTTCAAGGCCTCTACCACTTTGTCCACCACCTCGTGCTTGGCCGATCCCTTCGTGGAGAAGCTCAGCAAAGCCACCTTCGGGTCGATGCCGACCACAGCCTGCGCCGTACGTGCCGTGCTGATGGCAATCTCGGCCAGCTGATGGGCATCGGGCACGGGCGTTACGGCCACGTCTCCCATCACCAGGATGCCGTTCTTGCCATACTCGGGCGCATGGGTCAGGAGCAACATGGCGCCGGATACGCAGGTGATGCCCGGAGCAGTCTTGATAATCTGCAAGGCGGGACGCAACACATTACCCGTCGTATTGCGGGCACCGGCCAACTGGCCGTCGGCATCGCCGTTCTTAATCATCAGACAGCCCAGGTACAAGGGATTGAGCACCAGTTCGCGGGCCTCTTCGATGGTCATGCCCTTCTTCTTGCGCAACTCGCACAGCAATTGGGCGTATTCTTCTTTCTTGGGATTGTTCTCCGGGTCGATAATGGTGGCCTTGTCAATGTTACCCAAGCCCCACTCTTTGGCGCAAGCATGGATTTCATCGGGATTGCCCAGCAAGATCAGGTCGGCAACTCCGTCGGTCAATACTTGGTTGGCAGCTTTCAATGTGCGTTCTTCCGTGCCTTCCGGAAGGACAATGCGTTGGCGGTTTGCTTTGGCGCGCTCAACGATTTCGTTAATTAACCTCTGCATGATAGTTATAATATGTGTAGTTCGTTAGTCTATGCCTCGCGGACAAGCCTTGGTCCGCTCTGCAAAAGTACACAATTTTGATATATACAGATAGCAAAACGGGGCGCAATGTTGCGTCCCGCTCTGCCATTATTGGAATATTTAACAATCAGAAGATGACTTGAGGCCCTACGGTCTTATACTGGTCCATACAACTGCCCACCGGCGCACCGATGTAGGTCGGGTCGCAAACCACGTAGCGTGTACCATCGGCCAGCACCACGGCATCGCCGGGCACCTCTTCCGTGAAGCGCACAGCCGAAGCAATATGGTTGGGATAGTCCAGCAGGATGGTCTCCAGCCCTAGCAGGTCGTGCACCAGCGTAGAGTAGAGCATCGCGCGGTCCTCGCAGTCGCAATACGGATAGTAGAACGTCTCGTCCGGGAAGAACGGCTTCTCGTACCCGAACTGGTCGCCGTCCGTCATGTACTGGAAGGACGTCTGCACGAAGGTCAGCAGGATATTGGCTGCCTCCACCTGCGACTTGCCTTCAATGGCCTTGCGCAACTGGGCGTACAGGGATTCGCGCAAGTCCTCGCTCATCGGGGCTTTATAGTGAATCACCACGTCGCACTGCGGATAGTCGCGGTAGAAGTCCATCAGGTTCTTATTGACCACCGTCTGCACGCTCACCTTGCCGTCGGCCGAGGTGAAGGTGCGCGTTTCCTCCGACATCTCCAGCGAGGGGATGCCGTCAATGTTCAGACAAACCAGGTTCTTGGCGTCGGCAAAGTCCTGCTTATAGGTATAGATGCGCATGGAGGCTTCGGGCACAGGCTCGAACACGTAATACTTGTCGCCGTTGAGGCGCAGGTAGGGCGTGCCATAAATCGTGCCTGCCGGAGCCACCAGCAGCTTCAGCTGGTCGTCAATCTTGGCCAGGCGGACCTTGTACCCGGACTTGTTCAGCAGGAACATCTGCAGGAAGGCCACGTCATTGGGACGGTTTGTGCCGTACAATTGCTCGCCAATCCGCTTGCTCAGCGAAAGATAGGCCCAGTCTGTCAGGTTCTTCTCTTTCTTGAGCGTCATGCAGTCGTTGACAAACTGCTCATAATCCTTGGTACACAGTTCTTTCCAGGCATCGGCCACATTGGCTTCCTGGATACCGGCCAGCGAAAGTCCCTCGATGGCATCTGTGGCCAGCTCGAACTCCGACCCGTAGAAAGCTATCGGTGTGCGATAGACCGTCCGTCCGGGTTTCACCGTGGGGGGCACCACGATAACCGGCGTATAGGGTTGTCCGGGCACATAGACACCCGGCGCAGGCTTGTTGGCCATGTCGGGCAGGCCGGGATACTTCACGGGCACCTTGTCGCCCACGCCCGGCACCGGTGCCTGGGGCACCTTCAGATCACCCGGCTTGATGTCCACGGGGGGCATATCGGGCTTCTTCGGGTCGAACGTCGCCGGCTTGGGCGGTTCGGGGCGGACGGGTGCAGGTTCGGGCGCAAAGGCGTCGTAGGCTTCCCATGCGGCCCTCAAGAAAGACTCATAGTCGGCATCCGCCTTGCTCTTGAACGCGTCGTAAGCCTGCTCCTGCTGCTTGGCGAAGCTTTCAAATTCCTTTTCCAAGTCTTGCGCGAAGGTCATCATTCCCGGCCATATCAACGCCAGGCCAATCACCACCGCGCTTTTCATCTTATCCATGTCGCTATTCTTATTTAATCATCACCATATCATAATGGGCGCAACGCTGGCTGTTGGGGATCGCGTAAATCCACTTCAGGACATTCTGGTAGGTGACCTCACCCGTGAACGGGATGTTTTCCTTGGTGACCACCCACATCAGGTTCACCTTCTCGCTTCCTTCCTGCTGCTTGATCATCTGATAATCAAAGCGTCCGTCGAAGGGGAGCTGGTATTCCTTTCCGGCCTCCAGCAATCGGTCCGGCTCGTATTCATTGGGGTAAATCAGCGAGCCGCCGGTACTGTCGAACCAGAAGAACTTCAGGTAGGAATCCGTGCCGAACACACGCAACGTACAATGCAGGGATTCGCCCGACTCGTACAGCGGTTCTACTCCCTTCACGTCCAGCGCATACGTGTTGTCCGTATCGTCCTGCTTCTTCACTTCGGCGTCGATGGTCACCACCTTGAAGAGGCTTCGGGTATCCGTGTCCCACACTTCCTCCACCTCCTGCTTGGTGATGTTCAACATACCGCCGATGGCCAGCACATTCATTTGCGAATAGGCCTCCTCAAACTCGGTCCCGTTCTCCTGGGTGATCTGCCCGAAGACGGACCATACATTCTCCATCACCCCCGCACGCCGCAGGGCCTCTTTCTTGGCCTCGTTCAGCGCACGTTCCTCGGCCTCTTTCAGGGTAACATTGTCGCTCACCTGCCAGCGCCCTTGCACGTTGCGGACCTTGACGGTCTTCTGCGCAAAGGCGGGGGCGGCCAGAGCGACTATCCACAAGAGAAATACCCACTTAATCAGACTGTATTGTCTCATTCAGCTGCTATTGCTCCTGATTTATTGATAACCGAGTTTGTCCAATTCCTTGGCCAGTTCTTCCGACTTGTCGGCCAAAGCCTTGCGGATGGCCTTCACGGCAGCCTCGTTAGCCATCTGTGCCGTGCAGCCGATGGTTACCATCACTTCCACATTCTTGTTGGGCAACGTGCGGTACACCTCTACCAAGGGCACCGTGCGACCCAGCGTGCCGGAGATGATGCTCTTGCTGGTGGCCACCATGCTCTTCAGGCTGGCTGCCTCTTCCTGACCCATGTCGTCGTTGGCCGTCTTCTCTTCGATGAGCTGCGTCACCTTGGTCTGGATCTGGCCGGCGATGTCAATCTTGGCGGCATTCGTAGCCTGGAGGACTGCAGCGGACTGGTTTCCACCGATGATACGGGACGAAGCCACATACCAGTAGGGGTTGCCCTCCATGTCCAGCTCGGCCTGTTTTTCCCAAGCGGCCTCAATCTGCTTTTCCAGGGGTAGCTTGCCGACCGGCGTACGGAATCCTTCTTTTTTCAAGGCCTTAGCCTCCTTGCGGGCTTCCTTGATGGCTTTCTTCTTCAAGTCCTTATCCAACACTTTTTCGTGCTTCAGCAAAGCTTCGCGTGCTTCACCCGTAGCCTTCTGCTGGGCGTTCACATTAACGACAAACATCAGGGCGATGGCTGTCAATACCGTGATAAAGAATCCTTTTCTCATATTCGTTCTCATTTTAAAGGTTAATTATTCGCATACAGGAATCTGAATGTTCCTATGTGAGGACAAATGTAGAGAATTATTTTCATATTCCGCACGCGCCACGCCGCTTTTTTTTCGTTTTACGCGCCTATTCGGTCGGATACGCTGACTAACTAAGTAAAAAAGAGGATTAAAAATCAGCGCCCGTCCACGGGTATATGGCCGTCCGCGCTCGCCGGTACCGGCGCTCGTGTTCGCGAGAGCCGACGCTCGTGCTCGTCGGTACCGGCGAGGAAATCCCCCGAAAAAACCGCTCCGACACGTAACAACCGACGGAAAAAATGCGTACCTTTGCGCCCGTTTTTCAGAGATAACCCGTTTTATTGTAGATTGAAACCTAAGAGATTATGATTCGTCAATGTGCCATCCTCTTCGGATGCCTCGCGCTGGGCGAGCTGGTGGTCTGGCTGACCGGCGTCAAGCTGCCGTCCAGCATCATCGGGATGCTGCTGCTCACCCTGTTCCTCAAGTTGGGTTGGATCAAGCTGCACTGGGTGCAGGGCATGTCCGACTTCCTCGTTGCCAACCTCGGATTCTTCTTCGTGCCGCCCGGCGTGGCGCTGATGCTCTACTTCGACATCATCCGGGCCGAATTCTGGCCCATCGTGACGGCCACCGTGATCAGCACGCTCCTGGTACTGGTCGTGACGGGCTGGGTACACCAGCTGGCACGCAAAATCAAATAACCCCTTAAACACCTGCTCTTATGTCCTTCCTGGAAAACGAATTCTTTCTGCTGGCTGTCACGTTCGCCGTGTTCTTCCTGGCCAAGCAGCTCCAAAAGAAAACGGGATTGATGCTGCTCAACCCCATCCTCCTGGCCATCGCCGTGCTTATCATCTTCCTGAAAGTGGCCGGCATCAGTTATGAGACCTATAGCGAGGGCGGCCACCTCATCGAGTTCTGGCTGAAGCCTGCCGTAGTAGCCTTGGGCGTGCCCCTCTACCTCCAGTTGGAGACCATCAAGAAACAGCTCTTGCCCATCCTGCTCAGCCAGCTGGCGGGCTGCGTGGTGGGCGTCGTGTCTGTGGTGCTCATTGCCAAGTGGATGGGTGCGTCGGAGGAAATCATCTGGTCGCTGGCCCCCAAGTCGGTGACGACTCCCATCGCGATGGAAGTCACGCAGTCGCTGGGCGGCATCCCGTCGCTGACGGCGGCAGTCGTGGTTTGCGTGGGACTCTTGGGCGGCATCCTGGGCTTCAAGACCCTGAAGCTGACCCACGTGGGCAGCCCGATGGCCCAGGGCCTCTCCATGGGCACGGCCGCCCATGCCGTCGGCACCTCCACCGCCATGGACGTCAGCAGCAAGTATGGCGCCTTCGCCAGCCTGGGACTGACGCTGAACGGCATCTTCACGGCGCTGTTGACGCCCACCCTCTTGCGATGGCTGGGGCTGTTGTAAATCCGTCGGGCTGATTACTGTTTCGTCAGCAGGCTCTCCAATCCCTCGGCCGTGAGGCGCAGGTGGAACTGCCCCTTATAGGCCACGGAGATACCGCCTGTCTCCTCGGAAACAATGATGGCATGGGCGTCGCACACCTGCGAGATGCCCAATGCGGCGCGGTGGCGCAAGCCCAGTTCCTTGGGGATGTCCAGGTTGTGGGACACGGGCAGGATGCAGCCCGCGGCCTTGATGCGCTTCTTGCTGATGACCATCGCCCCGTCGTGCAGCGGGCTGTTCTTGAAGAAGATGTTCTCGATGAGCCGCTGGTTGATATTCGCGTCGATGACATCGCCCGTGCGCACCACATCGTCCAGCGGCATGTCGTGCTCGATGACAATCAGCGCGCCCACCTTCTGCCGGCTCATACTGACGCAAGCCATCACGATGGGCATGATGTCCTCGTGGGTGACATCGGCCTGTTTGTTGCCCGTAAAGAAATTAACGAACTTCTTGATATGCCGGTGCGAGCCCAGCGTCAACAGGAAACGGCGTATTTCCTCTTGGAAGAGGATGATGAGAGCCAGCACGCCGACGCTGACCAGCTTGTCGAAGATGGATCCCAGGAGTTTCATCTCCAGCACCTGCGACACCACCAGCCAGATGAGGATGAACACCAGGATGCCTATGAACACGTTGAGGGAGCCGGAGGCCTTCATCAGCTTGTACGTATAGTACAGCAGCAGAGCCACCAGCAGGATGTCGATGAAGTCTTTTATGCCAAATGCGAAGAACACGGGGAAATTGGGAATTAAGAATTAAGAATTATGAATGAAAACTTGCGCCTGCATGGCCCGCACCAGGCGGACGGCCTCCACGGCAGGACGGACATCGTGCACGCGGAGGATGGAGGCGCCCTTCGTCAGGCAAAGGGTGTTGAGCACGGTGGTACCGTTCAGGGCCTCGGCGGGCGTGACATCCAGTACTTTTGTAATCATCGACTTACGCGAGATGCCGGCCAGGACAGGCAGGCCGAAAACGGACGGGAATTCGTCCATATGGGCCAGCAAGGCGTAATTGTCCTCCAGCGTCTTGCCAAAGCCGAAGCCGGGGTCGAGAATGATGTCCTTCTGGCCCAGGTCGCGCAGCTGCTGCACCTTGCGGGCGAAGTAGAGGAAGACCTCGCGCAAGACGTCCTCGTAGTGGGGTTTGTCCTGCATGGTCTGCGGCGTACCCTGCATGTGCATCAGGACGTAAGGAACGCCCAGGCGCGCCACGGTGGGAAACATCTCCGCGTCCAGCTCGCCGCCGGATATATCATTGATTATCGCCGCACCGTACTCCTCGACGCACATCCGCGCCACGTCTGCCCGGAAGGTGTCGACGGACACCACGGCATCGGGACAGATGCGACGGATGACCGTCAGGCCGAGGCGCAGGCGGTCACGTTCTTCTTCCGGCGAGACATCGGCCGCGCCGGGGCGGGACGAGTAGCCGCCAATGTCCAGGATATCGGCCCCCTCCGCCAGGAGTTGCTCCACGCGATGCGCTACATCGGCCTCGGTCTGCGTGCGGCTTCCGGCAAAGAAGGAGTCGGGCGTCACGTTGACGATGCCCATCACGCGGGGAATGGAGAGATCCATCAGCGCGCCGTTCACATTGATTGTATAGCTTGTCTGCATCATTTCTTCTTTCTTGCTTTACCCCTGCAAAAGTAAGGAAAAAAGCACTACCCTACGCCTATACACCGCTTTTTTTCGCAAGAAGCGCTCAAATCGCAGTCCGACGGCGGAAGGATGCGCGAATAAAGGGTGCTACGGGGACGGACTTACTGCAAAGATACGTGCAGCACTACTGCAAAGGTCTTGCAGTGACACTGCAGAGATATGTGCAGTAACACTGCAAAAGCGTTGCAGGAATGGCAGGGGAAGGCACGAGGGCAAGGCAGCCTTTTTTTCAGCCCGCACCGGCCCACATATCACTATTTATATCTACCTTTGCGCCGGTTTATCACTCAGACAACTATGACAGACATCACTACCCTCTACCGGATATTCCTGCACAGCACAGGCGTCACCACCGACAGCCGCCGCTGCAAAGCAGGCTCCCTGTTCATCGCCCTCCGGGGCGAGACATTCGACGGAAACGCCTACGCTGCCCAAGCCCTGGAGGCCGGCTGCGCCTGCGCCGTCATCGATAATCCCGCGTATCTGCCCGAAGGCGATGCACGCTACCTCCTGGTGGACGACACGCTGAAGGCCCTGCAAGACTTGGCACGCCACCACCGCCGCGCATTGGGCACGCCCATCCTCGGCATCACCGGCACCAACGGAAAGACTACGACCAAGGAACTGACCGCCGCCGTCCTGTCCCAAAAATACAACCTGCACTACACGCAAGGCAACCTGAACAACGCCATCGGCGTGCCCCTGACCCTACTGGGCCTGCGCCCCGAACATCAGCTGGCCGTCGTCGAGATGGGTGCCAGCCACCCCGGCGACATCCGCGAACTGGTGGACATCGCCGAGCCGGACTACGGCCTCATCACCAACGTCGGCCGGGCGCATCTGGAGGGCTTCGGCTCCTTCGAGGGCGTTATCCGCACCAAGGGTGAGCTGTTCGACTTCCTGCGGCAGAAAGACGGTGCCACAGTCTTCGTGCACGACGACAACCCGTATCTGAAAGAAATGGCGCACGACCTGAAACAGGTGTGCTACGGCACGGAAGCAGATTTATACATCAGCGGCCGGATGACAGGCAACTCGCCCTACCTGGCCCTGCAATGGGAAGCAGAGGGGGAGACGGAATACCACGCCGTGCAGACGCACCTTATCGGAGAGTACAACTTGCCTAACGTGCTGGCCGCCATTGCAGTGGGACACTTCTTCCACGTCACGCCTGCACAGATTGACCAGGCCTTGGAGGCGTATATCCCCCGCAACAACCGCTCGCAACTGGTGCAGACGGCAGAGAACACGCTCATCGTAGACGCCTACAACGCCAATCCTACCAGTATGCGTGCAGCCATCGACAACTTCTGCAAGATGCAGGCCGGCCACAAGATGCTGATACTGGGAGACATGCGCGAATTGGGACCCGACAGCACCGCCCTGCACCAGGAGGTGGTGGATCATCTGGAGGCCTGCGGCTTCGAGGACGTGGTGCTGGTCGGCAGCGAGTTTGCCGCCACACGCCACCGCTATCCCACCTATCCGGATGCGCCGGCCCTCATCGCAGAGCTACACGCACACCGCCCCTCGGGCAAGACCATTCTGATAAAGGGGTCGAACGGCATCCGGCTGAATACGGTGGCGGAAGCGCTTGAACAGGATTAAGAGCGGGTGAACAGTTTCTTGCGCACCGCCTGCGCCACACCCGACGCCAGGAGTGCCCCCGCCGTGTTGGCGGCGAAGTCCAGCCAGTCACCTCCACGGTAGGTGGTGCAATAGGCCTGCAAGAGTTCCACCACCCCGCTGAACAGGACGGGACAGAGCAAGGCGCCCACCCAGGCGTGCCACAACGGCGCCTGTTCGCGGCGGTGCGCCCACAAGAACTCCAGCCACAACATGCCGGACATGCCGAAGTACATGCACACGTGCACTACCTTATCTATATAGGGAATCGTGTTGAGATCCGTGCTGGGCGGCCGGAAAAAAGAGAGGTAAATCACGGCCAGGATAATCAGCAACGACACGGGATATTTTCTTATAAAGTAAAGCATAGACACAAATAAATTACAATTTCGCCCCAAAAGTACGGAAGTTTTCCTACATTTGCACGAAAGTATCAACTTTTATAACTATTCGTAAGAAAAGCCACAAGAACATGACAACTGACAAGAGAGCCAACTTTGGCACTAAACTGGGCGTCATCCTCGCTTCCGCGGGCTCGGCGGTAGGATTGGGAAACATCTGGCGCTTCCCCTACATGACCGGCGAATATGGCGGTGCCGCCTTTATCTTCACCTACCTGGGCTGTGTCCTGCTGTTTGGCGCGCCCATTATGATGGCCGAGTTCCTTATCGGCCGCCACTCCCGCTCCAACACTGCCCGCGCCTATCAGAAGCTGGCCCCCGGCACCCCGTGGCGCTGGGTGGGACGGATGGGTGTCCTGGCAGGATTCCTCATCCTGAGCTACTACTCCGTGGTGGCCGGCTGGACGCTGGAGTACATCGTCGATGCTGCCGCAGGCAACTTTGCCGGCAAGAGTCCGTCCGAATTCGTCGGTTTCTACAACGATTTCGTCAGCAATCCCTGGGTGCCCGTCGTATGGACCGTAGCCTTTTTGGTCATCACGCACCTCATCATCGTCAAGGGTGTAGAAAAAGGCATAGAACGTTCATCCAAGGTAATGATGCCCGCCCTCTTCATACTGCTGCTCATCCTGGCCGTCTGCGCCATCCTGCTGCCCGGAGCCGGACGCGGCCTTGAGTTCCTGCTGAAGCCGGACTTCAGCAAGGTAGATGGAGACGTACTGCTGGCCGCCATGGGGCAAGCGTTCTTCTCGCTCAGCCTGGGCATGGGCTGCCTCTGTACTTATGCCTCGTACTTCAAACCGGACACCAACCTGCCGCGCACCGCCTTCAGCGTAGCCATCATTGATACTTGCGTGGCCATTCTGGCGGGCTTCATCATCTTCCCCGCGGCCTTCGCCGTAGGCATCCAGCCCGACTCCGGCCCCGGCCTGCTGTTTGTCACCCTGCCCAACGTCTTCCAGCAAGCCTTCGGCAATGTTCCTTTCCTGGCCGCCTTGTTGGCCACGATGTTCTACGTCCTGCTGGCGCTGGCTGCCCTGACATCCACCATTTCCCTGCACGAAGTGGTAACGGCCTACCTGCACGAGGAGTTCAACATGTCCCGCGGGAAGGCAGCCCGGCTGGTGACGGGAGGCTGCATCGTACTGGGCACGCTCTGTTCGCTGTCCCTGGGACTCGGCAAGGGATATACCCTGTTCGGCATGACGCTGTTCGACCTCTTCGACTTCGTAACGGCCAAGCTGATGCTTCCGCTGGGCGGATTCTTCATCTCGCTATTCACGGGATGGTTCCTGGATAAACAGATTGTACATGAGGAGCTGACCAACCGCGGCACGCTGCGCCTGCAGATTTACGGTCTGGTCATCTTCCTCTTGAAGTTTGTGGCTCCCATCGGAATCGCTTTCATATTCATCAATGAACTGCATTTACTCTGACACCTTATATTAGCAACATGGGCGGGGACAAGTCCCGCCCCTACCATTATGCATAAAAGACTCCTTTCCATCTCCGTCCTGCTGCTTTGCGCCGTCCTGCTCGGCACGGCGCAGGCGCGTGTCATCCCCGGCGATGAGCGCACCGACCAATACTTCCCCCTGCTGGAGGGCAAGCGCATCGCCATCTTCAGCAACCACACGGGCATGATAGGCGACCGCCACCTGCTGGACATCCTATTGGAAAATCATTTCGACGTGACCGCCATCTTCTCGCCCGAACACGGCTTCCGCGGACAGGCCGACGCCGGCGAGCACGTCAACAGTTCGGTAGATCCGCAGACGGGCGTGCCCATCCTCTCCCTCTACGACGGCAAACTGGGCAAACCTTCGGCCGCCTCAATGCAGCAGTTCGACCTGCTCATCGTGGACATCCAGGACGTGGGACTGCGCTACTACACCTACTACGCCTCAATGTGCCGGCTGATGGATGCCTGCGCAGAGTATGACAAACAGATGCTCATCCTCGACCGCCCCAACCCCAACGGGCACTACGTGGACGGCCCCATACTCGACATGAAATACAAGTCGGCCGTGGGCTGGCTGCCCATCCCTACCGTGCACGGCATGACGCTGGGCGAGCTGGCCCGGATGGTGAACGGCGAAGGCTGGCTGCCCCAAGGGCGGACGTGCGACGTCACCGTCATCCCGTGCCTGAACTACACGCACCGGACGGAATATCGCCTGCCCATCCCCCCGTCGCCCAACCTGCCCACGATGAAGGCGGTCTATCTCTACGCCTCCCTCTGCTATTTCGAGGCGACTCCCGTCAGCCTGGGGCGCGGCACGGATCTGCCTTTCCAAGTGTACGGCCACCCGCGGATGACGGGCTATGACTATACCTTCACCCCCCGCAGCCGGCCCGGTGCCAAGAATCCCCCGCAACGCGACAAGCTCTGCCACGGCGTCAATCTCAGCACCTTGGACGAAGCCACCCTGCGGACGAAAGGCATCGACCTGAGCTATCTCATCGACGCTTACCGCAACCTCGGGATGGGCGACAAGTTTTTCACCTCCTTCTTCGAAAAGCTGATGGGCGTGGGCTACGTGCGCCGCATGATTGTGCAAGGCAAGAGCGCCGACGAGATTGAAGCCACGTGGCAGGACGACGTGGCGCGGTTCAAGGCGCAACGGAAACCTTATCTGCTATATAATGAATAATGTATAATGTAAAATGTAAAACGGGGAGCTGTATGCGGCGCCCGCTCGCTTTACATTTCTCATTCTTAACTTTTAATTGCCATGACTGCTTGGATTATACTCCTCACCCTCGCGGGCTACTTCGCCCTCTTGTTTCTTATCTCGTGGCTGACGGGCCGCAAAGCCGACAACCAAAGTTTCTTCACGGGCGGACGCAAGTCCTCGTGGCTGATGGTGATGGTGGCCATGATAGGCGCCAGCATCTCCGGCGTGACGTTCATCTCCGTACCGGGCGCAGTGCAGACAGGCGATTATGCCTACATGCAGATGGTGCTGGGGTTCTTCGTGGGGCTGGTGCTGGTGGCGTGGGTGCTGATACCCACGTTCTACCGGATGAACCTCGTGAGTATCTACGGCTACCTGGAGCACCGCTTCGGACTGGCCACCTACCGCACGGGAGCGTGGTTCTTCTTCGTGTCGAAGATGCTGGGAGCCTCGGTGCGCTTCTTCGTGGTGTGCGTGGTGTTGCAGACGCTGGTGTTCGAGCCGCTGGGCGTGCCCTTCACGGTGAACGTGGTACTGACCGTGGCGCTCATCTGGCTCTATTCCTTCCAAGGGGGCGTGCAGTCACTCATCTGGACGGATGCGCTGAAGACGGTGTGCCTGGTGCTGTCCGTGGTGCTTTGCATCGGCTTTATCGCCCATAGCCTGGGACTGGGATTGACGGAACTGCCCGGTGCCGTGGCCGCCCACCCCACCAGCCGCGTATTCTTTCTGGACGACCCCAACGACGGACGCTACTTCTGGAAGCAGTTCATCGCCGGCATCTTCATGGTCATCGCCACCACCGGGTTGGACCAAGACCTGATGCAGCGCACGCTGAGCTGCCGGGACTTCCGTGACTCGCAGAAGAACATGGTGGTGAGTGCCTTCATACAGATCTTCGTCATCGGCCTCTTCCTCGTGTTGGGTACCCTGCTCTACATGTACGCCGACGCGCGGCTGCCGGAAGGAGCCACGGGCGACGCGCTGTTCGGACGGGTGGCGTGGAGCAAGGAATTCCCGCTGTTCGTCGGCATCGTGTTCATCATCGGACTGATTGCCGCGGCCTACTCCGCAGCCGGCTCGGCACTGACGGCGCTGACCACCTCGTTCACCGTCGATATCCTGCAGGCCGACCAGAAACAGGACGAACGCGACCTGACCCTGACGCGCAAGCTGGTGCACGTGGTGATGTCGCTGCTGATGGTCATCGTCATCGTGGTCTTCTACGAGCTGAACGATGACAGCGCCATCAACGCCGTGTACAGCCTGGCCTCATACACCTACGGTCCCATCCTGGGCATGTTCATCTTCGGCCTGGCCTGCCGGAGGCCCGTGCGCGACCGCTGGGTGCCGCTCGTGGCAGTGGTCTCTCCCCTGCTCTGCTACGTGCTGAAGAGCCACAGCGAGGCCTGGTTCGGCGGCTACCAGATCAGCTTCGAACTGCTGCTGATCAACGCCCTGCTGACCGTCGCCGGACTCTGCCTGCTCATCCGGAAACGTTGAGCCTCCCACCGCCGCACACCGGTATATTGCCGAGCGCGCTCGTCGGTACCTGCGAACACGCTCGCCGGTACCCGCGAGCACGAGCGTCGGCTCCCGCGAACACGGACAAAAATAGATGCCGCTTCCCCTTGTCTGCACTGATGAAATTGTGTACTTTTACGCCCGCTAATTCATGATGTAATTTATGACAACAACCAAGCAAGACAAGTACACGCTTTTCCTGCGCGATGCAGCGACGTTCATTCCGCAGGAGCGTATCTATACCGACGAACTGCGCCGCCTGGCCTGGGGCACGGACGCCGGCTTCTACCGTCTCATCCCTCAAATCGTCATCCGCTCGAAGGACGAGGACGAAGTGTCCCAACTGCTCCGCCTGGCCACGCGCCACGGCGTGCCCGTCACCTTCCGCGCGGCGGGCACCAGCCTGTCCGGACAAGCCATCAGTGACTCCGTCCTCATCGTGGCCGACAAGCACTGGGAGCAATACAGCATCAGCCCCGACCACGAGCAAATCACGCTCCAGCCCGGCCTCATCGGGCAGCGCGTCAACGAACTGCTGGCCCCCTACGGGCGCAAGTTTGCCCCCGACCCCGCCTCTGTCAAGAGTGCCATGGTGGGCGGCATCGTGATGAACAACGCGTCGGGCATGAACTGCGGCACACATGCCAACAGCGACAAGATGATGCTCTCCGCGCGGATTGTCCTGGCCGACGGCAGCGTGCTCGACACGGGCGACCCCGTCAGCCGCGCCTCGTTCGAAGTGACCCACCGCGAGTTCCTACAACGCCTCTGCGCCCTGCGCGACGCCATCCGCACGGATGAGGAACTGGCAGAGCGCATCCGCTACAAATACGCCATCAAGAACGTCACGGGACTCAACCTGCTGCCCTTCGTGCGCTTCGAAGACCCGTTCGACATCATCGCCCACCTCATGGTAGGCAGCGAAGGCACCCTGGCCTTCCTCTCGCAGGTGACGATGAAGACGGAATATGACTATCCCCACAAGGCCAGCGCGATGCTCTACTTCACCACCATCCGCGAGGCCTGCCGCGCCGTGGTGGCCTTGAAAAAACTGGTAAACGGCCGCGGAGAGTGGCTGGTGAAAAGCGCCGAACTGCTGGACTACAAGAGCCTGTCATCCGTGGACGATGCAACGTATGTGAGGTATAAAGGCGAGGTGGCCGACGCTTCGGGCCTGACCGCCGTCCTGACCGAGACCAAAGGCAGCACAAAGGAAGAGCTTGCGCAGAACATTGGCCGCATCACCGAGGCACTTTCCGCCTTCTCCACCTACATCCCCGTACGCTTCACGGACGATCCGGCGGAGTATGACAAGTATTGGGCCATCCGCTCGGGCATCTTCCCCTCCGTGGGCGGTACGCGCCGGCCGGGCACCACCTGCCTTATCGAAGACGTGGCCTTCCACATCGACGACCTGCCCGAAGCCACGGCCGACCTGCAGCAGCTCATCGCCCGCCATGGCTACGACGATGCCTGCATCTACGGCCATGCCCTGGAAGGGAACTACCACTTCATCCTCAACCAAAGCTTCTCCACCGACGCGGAGGTGAAGCGATACGCCGACCTGATGGAGGACGTCAAATCCCTGGTGGTGGACAAGTACGACGGCTCCCTGAAGGCAGAGCACGGCACGGGCCGCAACATGGCACCCTATGTCCGCTACGAATGGGGCGACAAGGCCTACGAGTGCATGGAGGAGGTGAAGCGCATCTTCGACCCCAATGGCCTGCTGAACCCCGGCGTCATCTTCAACGACGACCCGCAATGCCACCTGAAGCACTTCAAGCCCCTGCCGCTCCTGTTTGATGGAGAAGTAAAAATTAAAAATGAAGAATTAAAAACGAAGCTGAAGCGGGTGGACAAATGTATCGAATGCGGCTTCTGCGAGGTCAACTGCGTGTCGTGCGGCTTCACGCTCTCTTCGCGCCAACGCATTGTCATCCAGCGTGAGATAGCCCGCCTGCGCCAGAGCGGTGAAGACCCCGAACGCCTGGCCCTGCTGGCCAAGCAGTACTACTATCCCGGCAACCAGACCTGCGCGGGCGACGGCCTCTGCTCCCTGTCCTGCCCCATGGGTATCAACACCGGCGACCTGACCCACTACGTCCGCCAGCAGCTATTGCCGCCCCAAAGTTTAGGCTATAAGACGGGAGACTTTGTCGCCCGCCACCTTTCCGGCATCGAGAGCACCCTGCGCCCCGTCCTCACCCTGGCCGACACCGCCCATGCCGTCCTGGGCACTACGGCCATGACCCGACTGACCCGCGGCCTTCACAACCTGCTGCACATCCCGCAATGGACGCCGGCCATGCCGAAGGCTTTCAAAATGAAAAATGAAGAATTAAGAATTAAAAACGGAAGCCCTCGGAAAGTGGTCTACTTCCCCAGCTGCATCAATCAGACGATGGGCCTGGCCCGCAAGTCGCCCGTCGAGCAGCCGCTGGTCAGCAAGATGATGAGCCTCTTGCACAAGGCAGGGTATGAAGTCATCTTCCCCGAGCGGATGGATCAGCTGTGTTGCGGCACCATCTGGGAGAGTAAGGGCATGCCGGACATCGCCGACCGCAAGAGCGCCGAACTGGAGGCAGCCTTGTGGCGGGCCAGTGAGGAAGGCCGCTACCCCGTCCTCTGCGACCAAAGCCCCTGCCTGCACCGCATGCGCCAGACCATCCACAAGATGAAGCTCTACGAACCGGCGGAATTCATCTACACCTTCCTGCGCCCGTACCTGAAGTTTACGCCCACCGACCGCCCCGTGGCCGTGCACATCACGTGCTCCACGCGCGAAATGGGACTGGCCGATACGCTGGTCAAGCTGGCGCGACTCTGCACGACGGGCCAAGTCCTGGTGCCCGAAGGAGTCGGGTGTTGCGCCTTCGCCGGCGACCGGGGCTTCACACATCCGGAACTGAACGCCTACGCCCTGCGCAAGCTTCGCCCGCAGATAGAGGCCGCCCACATCCAGATAGGCTACAGCAACAGCCGCACGTGCGAAATCGGACTGACCACCAGCAGCGGCATCCCCTACGTCTCCATCGCCTACCTCGTGGACGAATGTACCGAACCCCTCCAGCCGCAAGAGCCATGAAGGTGCTGATTGCAGACAGCGGTTCCACCAAGACCGACTGGTGCCTGACCGAAAACGGTACGCCTCTCCTCCGGCTCCGGACCAAGGGACTGAACCCTGTCCTCCAGACAGAGGAAGAACTGGCCGGCGAGTTACAGGACTTGGGCCACCGGCTAGGCGACGTGCGCCCGACGGCCATCCATTTCTACGGAGCGGGGTGTATCCCCACCCGGATTGCCGTCGTGGAAGAAGCCTTGGCACAAGCCCTGCCCGGAGCAAGGATAGAAGTCGGCTCGGACATGCTGGGGGCAGCCCGGAGTCTCTGCGGACACCGGGCGGGCATCGCCTGCATCCTGGGCACGGGCTCCAACTCATGCCTGTATGACGGACAGAAGATCGTGGCCAACGTCTCGCCCCTGGGCTTCATCCTGGGCGACGAGGGGAGCGGTGCCGTATTGGGGCGCCTGTTGGTGGGCAGCCTGCTGAAGAACCAACTGTCGCCCGGCTTGAAAGAGGAGTTTCTGGCGAAGTATGCCTTGACTCCGGCGGATATCATCGAGCGCGTCTATCGCTGCCCCTTCCCCAACCGCTTTCTGGCAGGCTTCTCCCCTTTCCTGGCGGAACATCTGGACGATGAGGGCATCCATCGCCTCGTCTTGAACAGTTTCCGCGACTTCCTGCGGCGTAACGTGAAGCAGTATGACTGGCAGACATTCGAAACGCACTTCTGCGGCTCCATCGCCTTCCACTACCAAAAAATACTGGCCGATGCGGCAGCCTTGGAAGGCATCCGCATCGGCCAGATTATGCAAAGTCCCTTAGAGGGGCTGGTTCGCTATCACGTTGTTCCTTAGTCCTCCACGATATCGCCAATGACGAAGTCGAACGTGAGGACGGAACAACCGGGAATGGAGTTGTTGTCGCTCTCACCATAGCCCACGCCACTATAATAAGGCACATGGATGAGCCAGCGCTCGCCCGTGCGGGCATGTTGCAGCACCCATTTGACACCTCCGATCAATCCGTCTACCTCCATCGTGGCGGGCGTGTCGAAGTCCGTGGGCCACTTCATATCCGCGGAGTTCAGGGGAATTTCCTGATCCAAGGCGCCAAAGCCTTCGAAGTTCCCGTCAAATTCCTCGCCGTTGATCAGGGTGCCATAGTAATACACCTCTACATTGTCCGTGGCCAGCAGGCGCGTACCGTCGGGGTTGTCCACCAACTTCTTGGCATAGGTATATTGCAGGCCGTCGGTCGTACCGCCATCCTGCACCTCGATGGCATAGAGCTTGCCCAGCGTCATCGGAGTCTCGCCCAAGTCTGTGGTGACACGGGTGCCGGGATTGCGCCACACCAGGTAGTTATCGCCCGTCTCCGTGCGTATGGAGTCCAGGAAGGCATCGTTGCGCTCGCGCCAGTTGTCGTATGTACCGGGCACGGTAGTCTCCTCGCACGAAGCCAAAAGGAACAGGGAGACGAGAGAAAGAAGGGATAAAATCGTTGATTTCATACTTGAATACATCGGAATAATGGGAGGCGCGGATTACCCGGTTCACGCGGACTTGACTCTTCCGCTTTGCAGCAGGAAACATCCGTGAAATCCGCGTAACCCGCGCCCCTTTTATGGATAAAACTAATACCTCTATTTACAGGGTCTTCAGCAAGGAGGTGATGCTGACACGATCCGCGATGATATTGTTCAGCTCGCTGATGGGCACGCGCTCCTGTTGCATGGTGTCGCGATTGCGCAGCGTGACGCAATTGTCATTGAGCGTGTCGTGGTCCACGGTGACGCAATAGGGCGTGCCGATGGCGTCCTGGCGACGATAGCGCTTGCCGATGGAGTCCTTCTCGTCGTACTGACAGTTGAAGTGGAACTTCAGGTCATTGATAATCTCGCGTGCCTTCTCGGGCAGGCCGTCCTTCTTGACGAGGGGCAATACGGCCAGCTTGACGGGTGCCAGGGCAGCGGGCAGCTTCAGCACGACGCGCGTCTCGCCGTTCTCCAGCTTCTCTTCCTGGTAGGATCCGCACATGATGCTGAGGAACATGCGGTCCACGCCGATGGACGTCTCGATGACATACGGCGTATAGCTCTCGTTGGTCTCGGGGTCGAAGTACTTGATGTTCTTGCCGGAGAACTTCTCGTGCTGCGACAGGTCGAAGTTGGTGCGGCTGTGGATGCCCTCCACCTCCTTGAAGCCGAAAGGCATCAGGAACTCGATGTCCGTGGCGGCGTTGGCATAGTGGGCCAGCTTCTCGTGGTCGTGGTAGCGGTAGTGGTCGTCACCGAAGCCAAGGGCCTTGTGCCACTTCAGGCGCGTCTCCTTCCATTGCTTGAACCACTCCAGCTCAGTGCCGGGCTTCACGAAGAACTGCATCTCCATCTGCTCGAACTCGCGCATGCGGAAGATGAACTGGCGTGCCACGATTTCATTGCGGAAGGCCTTGCCTATCTGCGCGATACCGAAGGGGATTTTCATGCGGCCCGTCTTCTGCACGTTCAGGTAGTTGACAAAGATACCCTGCGCTGTCTCGGGGCGGAGGTAGACCTTCATGGCACCGTCGGCCGTGCTGCCCATCTCGGTAGAGAACATAAGGTTGAACTGACGCACCTCCGTCCAGTTTTTCGTGCCGCTGATGGGGCAGACGATTTCCTCGTCTACGATGATCTGGCGCAACTCCTGCAGGTCGGGACCGGCATTCATAGCGCGGGTGTAACGCTCGTGCAGGGCGTCGCGCTTGCGCTGGTGCTCCAGTACGCGGGGATTGGTGGTGCGGAATTCCTCTTCGTTGAAGGCATCACCATACTTCTTGGCGGCCTTGGCCACTTCCTTGGCTATCTTGTCGTCATACTTGGCTATCTGATCCTCGATGAGCACGTCCGCACGGTAGCGCTTCTTCGAGTCGCGGTTGTCGATGAGGGGGTCGTTGAAAGCATCCACGTGGCCGCTGGCCTTCCAGATGGTGGGATGCATGAAGATGGCCGAGTCGATGCCGACGATATTTTCGTGCAGCAGCACCATGCTCTGCCACCAGTATTGCTTGATGTTGTTCTTCAGTTCCACGCCGTTCTGACCGTAGTCATACACAGCGCCCAATCCGTCGTAAATCTCGCTGCTGGGGAAGACGAAGCCGTATTCCTTGCAGTGCGAGACGATTTTCTTAAAAACGTCTTCTTGTGCCATTTTCTGATTGTCTATCTTCTGGTTTGATTTCTATGCTTTCTAAAAAAACGCCACAAAGATAGGGATTTATCCCCAACGAGCGGCGCAGAAAACGCTTTTTTTGCAGAAAATAACGGCTTAGGCCACGCAGCTCACCATGCCCAGCGTCGTGCCGATGGCCGTCAGGATGCTGATCAGGGTTTGGATAATCATTTTCCAGGTGTCTTTCTTGCTCATGATAGATAATGGTTAATGGTTAGTGATTAATGGTTAATGGTTAAGTAGGTGTCTATGGCACGTATGACGCTGCATTTGACGAAGAATTGCGTCCATATATCGAAAACTTAGTGCGCGCCACGGGATTGGTAGATTGCCCCGAAGCATACAAGTTGGCGAAGAAATTGTGCGAGGAGAATGCCGAGTTTGCCCGCCTTTCGCAAAGTCGCGTGTACGAAAATCTGAGTTTCCGCGCCAATGTGATAGCCTACCTAAAGGCGTGCGTGCTCTATGTGGCGCAAGGCTGCACGTGGGACAAGACGTTGGAGGACTTCGTGCGCTGGTCGTTGCAATACGATATGTGGTGCAAGATGGAGTTCTTCGGTGAGGCCATCGAGGCGGCCAACCAAGAAGCGATGTGCGGAAGGAAAATACGGGTCAGCGGATTTTTCCGGTTGGTGAAACTGACGTATCAAGAATAAAGAGTAGCCAGTCTGTACATAAAGAATCCTATGTCCCCCACGCCTCTGAACTGTGTTCGGAAAGCCTTAATCTTAGCGTTGAAT
>DXBX01000057.1 GCA_019116285.1 Candidatus Bacteroides merdigallinarum | reverse complement strand
TTGCCCTCGGCCTTGAGGCGGTAGTCCATGGAGAGGTCGATGACCTTCAGCCCTTCCGGCAGGTTGTGGCTGTCCATGAACTTGCGCGTGTCGCCGTGGGCGGTGCAGAAGAAGAGGCAGTCAATCTCGTCTAGGGGCAGCCGGTCGGTGAAGCGCAGGTCCGTCTCGCCGTACAGTCCCTCGTGGACGTCGGTCACGCGGTTGCCGGCATTGCTGCCGCTGTTGATGAAGACAATCTCTGCCTCCGGGTGGTTGATGAGCAGGCGGATGAGTTCGCCGGCGGTGTAGCCCGCGCCGCCTATGATTCCTATCTTTATCATACGGGGTTATTTAGTTGGGTCTTCGGGGATGACGAGCATCAGTATCAGGTAGACGATAAGCCCGGTGACGATGGCGGTACACAGGCTCAGAATGGCGTAGATGACGCGCACCACGGTGGGGTCCAGCCCCAGGTAGTTGGCCAGTCCCGCGCAGACACCTGCCATCTTGCGGTCTTGGCGGGGACGGGTCAGTCTCTTCGGATTGTCCATAATCTTGGTATTATAAGGGGGTTAGATATTGTTCAGTTCGTCCTTGTGTCCGGCGTAGTAGGCGCGCAGCGGGGTGGAGAGGACTTTGATGAAGCCCTTGGCGTCCTCGGCTGTCCAGCCCTTCTGCATCTCGCCGTATTCGCCGAACTTGTTCTTCACCAGGTCGTCCGTGCTTTCCACGCCCACGGTGTGGAAGCCGTAGGGGCGCAGTTCGAGGATGGCCGTGCCGTTGACGTTGCGCTGGCTGGAGACGAGCATGGCCTCGATGTCGCGCATCACCGGCTCCAGGTATTCGCTCTCGTGCAGGAACATGCCGTACCAGTTGGCCACCTGGTCCTTCCAGTACTGTTGCCACTTGCTCAGCGTGTACTTCTCCAGGAACTTGTGTGCGCCGATAATCAGCATCGGTGCGGCCGCCTCGAAGCCCACGCGGCCCTTGATGCCGATGATGGTGTCGCCCACGTGCATGTCGCGTCCGATGGCGTAGGCTGCTCCAATCTCTTCTACTTTCTGGATGGCCTGGATGGGGTCGTCGTAGCGTTCGCCGTTGATGGCCTTCAGTTCGCCCTGCTCGAAGGTCAGGCGCAGTTGTTCGGTGCCTTCCTTGGTGCAGTGCTTCAAGTAGGCGGTCTCCGGCAAGCCTTGTGCCGAGTCGAGGATTTCACCTCCGCAGATGCTCGTGCCCCAGATGCCTACGTTGTAGGAATACTTCAGCTTGGCGAAGTCGGCGGCAAAACCGTGCTTGTTCAGGTAGTCAATCTCCTCCTGCCGGCTCAGGGCCATGTCGCGGGTCAGGGTGATGATCTCCACACCCGGTGCCATCACGAGGAACGTCATGTCGAAGCGCACCTGGTCATTGCCGGCGCCCGTCGAGCCGTGGGCGATGGCGTCTGCGCCTATCTCGTTGGCATAGCGGGCGATGGCCAGTGCCTGGAAGATGCGCTCGGAGCTGACGGAGATGGGGTAGGTGCCGTTGCGCAGCACGTTGCCATACACCATGTACTTCAGGCTCTTCTCGTAATACTCGTGCGTCACGTCGAGGGTGACATATTTCGTGGCGCCCAGCTTGTAGGCGTTCTCCTCGTTGGTCTTGAGTTGCTCGGCACTGAATCCGCCCGTGTTGGCGCAGGCCGCGTGTACTTCATATCCTTTCTCCTTGGCCAGATACATCACGGTGAACGAGGTGTCCAGCCCGCCGCTGAAGGCGACTACTACTTTCTTTTTTTGCTCCATAGTTATATATAGTCTTTATATTTTATCTTCTTCGTGTAATTTGGGGTCATACAGCATCGCCGTGCAGATGCAGAACTTGCGGTTCTTGGCCACCAGGATGTCGTGGTTGATGCAGCCCTCGCAACCCTTCCAAAAGGCCTCGTCGTCCGTCAGCTCGTTGAAGGTGACGGGCACGTAGCCCAGCTCGGTGTTCATCTTCATCACCGCCGCGCCGCTGGTCAGGCTGAATATCTTCGCCCACGGCCAGCGCAGGCGGGCCAGGCGGAACGAGGCCTGCTTGATGCGCTTGGCCAGGCCGATGCCCTGATACTTGGGGTGAACGATGAGGCCGGACGTGGCCACGTATTGCTTGTTGCCCCAGCTCTCTATATAGGTGAATCCGGCAAATTCGGTGCCATTCAGGGCGATGATGGCCTTGCCTTCCTTCATCTTGGTGGCCACATACTCGTGCGTGCGTTCGGCGATGCCGGTGCCGCGCTTCTTGGCCGCCTCGCGGATGGTGTCCAGTATCGTGTCTACATAAACTTCATGTGAGGCGTCGGCCACCATCACATCAATCTGCATTACATCCATTTCTTCTTGTCTTATAATATATATAATGTATAAGTTGTATTTTCCTCAATCCTTGATGTTCGGTATGACGTCTTCCAGCAAACGTCTCACCTCGTCGTGCGTGAAATGCTCGGCCAGCACCAGCATGATGGTGTCGTCGCCCGCGATGGTGCCCAGGATGGCCGGACATTCGCTGTTGTCGATGTCGTAGGCGATGCTGCTGGCATAGCCGGGGCGTGTGCGTATGACGGCAATGTTGCGCGAGAATTGCAGGGAGATGAAGCCGTTGCTGCGCAGCATTTCGCCTGCGGTTTGCCGGACGGGGCGCTTGTACAGGATGTCGTTGGGCAGCACATACACGTAGCGGCCGTTGGTGTTGGCGGCCTTGGCCACTTTCAGTTGCTTCAGGTCGCGCGACAGGGTGGCTTGCGTCAGGGTGAAGCCTTCCTGTCTCAAGGCTTGTATCAGTTCTTCCTGCGAGCTGACTTCCTTGCTCGAGATTATCATCTTGATGGCATCCAGCCGGTTTGCTTTCTTCTTTATCATCTGCATAAATATTCTCAAATTGCGCGGCAAAATTACGCATTATTGGAAAAGTATGCAAGATAATCCGTCTATTTTATGGTGTTTATGCAGAAAAAGCCACCTGTTCGTGGCGGCTTTTCCGATAATGCGGCGTTTGAAAGCCTATTTCTTTAGTGACACTCCGTCCTTGAAGGCGTTGCCCACCTTTTCGCCGACCACCAGATAGTGGTTGTGTATCGGGTCGAACACGATAGGTTGCAGCTTGGCCGGGTCGATCTTGCCTTTCTCATCCAGGATGCGTTCGTCGGCGGAGACGTTGATGATTTTGCCCACCAAGTGGCACGTCTTCGGGTCGTAGGAGATCAACTCGCACTCCACGGCCATCGGCAGTTCCTCGATGAGGGGTGCGTTGACGAATTCAGATTTGACGGTATGCCATCCGGCACGCTCCACCTTGTCCGGTACCTTGTTGCCCGACACGATGCCCACGTAGTCGCAGGCAACGAGTTGGTCGGCCGTGCCCATGCTGACGGTGAAGGCGCGGGTGGCCAGCAGGTTCTTTACGGTCTTGTGCTCCGCGCTGAGGCAGAGGTTGAGCTGGTCGTCGTAGTCGATGCCACCCCAAGCGGCATTCATGGCGTCCGGCTGTCCGGCTTCGTCGTAGGTAGCCACGATGAATACGGGTTGCGGGTATGTCCAAGGCTTCGCTCCAAAGTTCTTTCTCATAGTCTTCTTCCTTTCTTGATGATGTAAAAGTTTGGCATTGATGAAATGAATCAAGCGCGGATTTCGCGGTGTTCACACGGATGGATGCTTGTGGCAGTTCCGTGCAATCCGCGCAATCCGCGCCCGAAAATCAAAGGTCTATTCCCTTCCGGCAGATCAGATGGACAGTTCTCTCAAGACGTTCATCAGTTCGCGCTGGATGGGCTTATTCTTCTTGATGGCCTTGATGAAGGGCACGTAAACCACCTCGTCGTGGTCGATGCCGATCATTACGTTGCGCTGACCCTCCATGATGGCATCAATGGCGGCTGCGCCCAGGCGGCTGGCCAGGATGCGGTCGTGAGCCGTGGGGCTACCGCCGCGTTGCAGGTGGCCCAGGATGGTGACACGTACGTCGTATTGCGGATATTCATTCTTCACACGTTCGGCATAGTGCATGGCGCCGCCCGTCAGTTCGCTCTCGGCCACCAGCACGATACTGCTGTTCTTGGACTTGCGGAAGCCGTTCTTGATGAACTCTTCCAGCTGGTCGACCTCCGTGCTGACCTCCGGGATGATGGCAGCCTCGGCACCCGATGCGATGGCACCGTTCAGGGCCAGGAAGCCGGCATCGCGACCCATCACCTCGACGAAGAACAGGCGTTCGTGAGACGTGGCCGTGTCGCGGATTTTGTCCACGGCGTCCAGGATGGTGTTTAGAGCCGTGTCGTAGCCGATGGTCGTGTCCGTGCCATAGAGGTCGTTGTCAATGGTGCCGGGCAGGCCGATGCAAGGTACGTCGAACTCCTCGGCGAAGATGCGGGCACCCGTCAGGGAACCGTCGCCGCCGATGATTACCAAGGCGTCGATGCCTTCCTTCTTCATGTTGTCGTAGGCCTGCTGGCGACCCTCCGGCGTGGTGAACTCCTTGCAGCGGGCCGTCTTTAGGATGGTGCCGCCCAGCTGGATGATGTTGCTCACGTTTTGGCTCTTGAATTCCTTGATTTCTCCTGTCACCAGTCCTTTGTAGCCTCTGTAGATGCCTTTCACACCGAGTCCGTTGTAGATGGCTGCACGCGTCACGGCGCGGATGGCGGCGTTCATGCCGGGGGCATCACCACCCGACGTCAAAATACCTATGCATTTAACTGCTCCCATGTTGTATTGAATTTGATGTTAATGATGTCGTCTTTATGCGTTATTCGCTGTTTTCGTGTTGCAAAGATAAGAAAAAGGTTGGGCCGTTGTTATCTTTTGACATGAATTTGTTGCTACGTTTTTCATTTACATCTTTTCCCGCAGGGCCTGCTCTATCTCCTCCATCAGCCATTTTGGGGTGGAGGTGGCGCCACAGACGCCGATGGAGCGGGCTTTCTGCAGGAGCGATCCGTCTATCTCCGCCGCGCTGTCTATCAGGTGCGAGTTGGGATTGACCTTGAGGCACTCGCTGAAGAGCATCTTGCCGTTGGAGCTTTTCTTGCCGCTGACGAAGAACACCAGGTCGTGCGCGGCGGCAAATTCGCGGATGTTGGGGATGCGGTTGGCCACCTGGCGGCAGATGGTGTCGTAGTATTGGAAGGTCACGCCCGGGGCGATGTGTGCCTGGATGTAGTCCACCACCTCGCGGAAGCCGCTCAGCGACTTGGTGGTTTGCGAGTAGAGGCGGATGCTGCGGCTGTAATCCAGCTGCTTGGCTTCCTCCAGGTTCTCGATGACGATGGCCCGTCCTGCCGTCTGTCCCACCAGGCCCAGCACCTCGGCGTGGCCGCTCTTGCCGTAGATGACGATTTGCTTCTGCGGGTCGTCCTCGCGGTTGTGTTCTTGCTTGATGCGCTTCTGCAGTTGCAGCACCACGGGGCAGGTGGCGTCGATGATTTCGATGCGGTTGCGGCGTGCCGTCTCGTAGGTCTCGGGCGGTTCGCCGTGGGCACGGAGCAGCACCTTGGCATCGTGCAGACGGCCGAACTCCTCGTGGTTGATGGTGACGAGGCCCAGACGCTCCAGACGCTCCACCTCGCGGCTGTTGTGTACGATGTCGCCCAGGCAGTAGAGCGTGCCGCCCTTGGCCAGTTCTTCCTCGGCCTTGCGGATGGCGTTCACCACGCCGAAGCAGAAGCCGGAGCCTTTGTCTATTTCGATGTTTGCCATTGAATGATAATTTATCGTTGTAGGGGCGGGGCTTGCCCCCGCCCTAAATGAGGGCGACCGCAAGGGTCGCCCCTACACGTTTGACATTGGGGCATCTCCCCATTAAGTTTCTATTTATTCTCCTGCGACTCTCCTATATTGCTCCAGCAGCCATTCCTTCTGCTCCTCGATGCTCATCGTGCCGTTGTCCAGCAAGAGGGCATCGTCGGCGCGGCGCAGGGGGCTGACGGCACGGTGCTGGTCGATGTCGTCGCGCTGCTTCACGTTGGCCAGGATGTCGGCATAGTCGGCGGGCTGGCCCTTGGCCTTCAGTTCGTCATAGCGGCGTTGGGCGCGGATTTCGGGCGAGGCGGTGACGAACACCTTCAGTTCGGCGTCAGGGAAAACGGTGGTGCCGATGTCGCGGCCGTCCATTACGATACCTTTCTCGCGACCCATCTCTTGTTGTTGGGCGACGAGGGCTTGGCGCACGAAGGGCAGGGCTGCCACGGGGCTGACGCGGGCCGACACCTCCATGGTGCGGATGCGGTCTTCCACGATCTGTCCGTTCAGGTAGGTGTCCGGTCGGCCTGTTTCCGGGTTGAGGCGGAAGGAGATGCGGATGTGGTCCATCTCGCGCTCCAGCCGGGCGGTGTCTATCTGCCCGTCGGCGAGGAACAGCCCGTTCTCCAGGCAGTAGAGGGTGACGGCGCGGTACATGGCGCCACTGTCGATGTAGATGTAGCCTATCTCGCGGGCCAGGTCTTTGGCCATGGTGCTCTTCCCGCAGGAGGAAAAGCCGTCGATTGCAATGGTTATCTTCTTCATATTCTATTCCTTTATAATCAGCATTAATCCCACGCCGCGCACCGTCTTGATTTCCACCCGCGGCTCGTCGGCCAGCAACTTGCGCAGCTTATTGACGAAGACGTCCAGGCTGCGGGAGGCGAAGTAGTCCTTCTCCTCCGTGCCCCACAGGCGGCTGAGAATGACCTCGCGGCGGACGGTCTCGTTCTTGTTCTCGGCCAGCAGCTGGAGCAACTGGGCTTCGCGGACGCTCATTGTCTCCACGTTGCCCGTGGTGTCGTCGCGGAGGGTGGCGTGCGGGGCGTCCAGGGTGTAGCGGCCCAGGCGATAATGGTCTGTCTCGTCGGTGGACTTGCGGCCTTCGGTCAGTTGCAGCAGGGCGTGTATGTGGGCATCCAGCTCGTCGGGCACGAAAGGCTTCTTGACGTAGTTGTTCACGCCCAGTTTGTAGCCCTCCTTCACGTCGCGGGGCGAGGTGAGGGCCGAGCCGAAGAGGATGGGCGTGGTCTTGTCCGTCTCGCGGATGCGGCGCACCATGTCGAAGCCATTCATCACGGGCATGTCGATGTCGGAGACGATGACGTCGGGATGGTGCTCCTCCCATTGTTTCAGGCCTTCCTTGCCGTTGGCGGCTGTGAACACCTGATAGCCGCCGATGAGGTCTTCCAAGGCGGTCTGCACGATGTAGCTCAGGTTCACATCGTCTTCTACGAGTAATAGCTTTACCATAGTTTCTTACTTTATTCTTTTCCAAATTTATTCTTTTTCTTTCTCTTGCATTTCCGGCAGGCGGATGACGAATTCCGTCCACTTCCCCTCCTCGCTCTCGGCGCGGATGGTGCCGCCGTGTGCCCGCACCACCTGATGCACGAAGCTCAGGCCGAGTCCGAAGCCCGCGGGGGCACTTTCCTGCTGCCGGCCGCGTTCGGCGGAGGCGCGCTCGTATTTGTCGAAGATGGTGCGCAGGTGGCGGCGGGAGATGCCATGGCCGTTGTCGCGGATGCGCAGCTCGGTGGTGTGGCGGCCTGCCGGGCGGGTGCTGATGCGTATCTCTACGGCCTCGGCATCCGGGCGGGTGTATTTGACGGCGTTGTCCAGCAGGTTCTGCATCACCTCGGGCCAGAATTCGGGATCGGCGCAGAGGGTTTCTACCTGCAGGTCGTAGCTGATGTGCAGGGGCTTGGGGCACTTGGGGGCGAGGCTTTCCGCCAGCTTCTCCACCACGGGGCGGAGGGGCAGCGGCTCGGGCACCAGGTGCAGGCGGTGGTTTTCCAGCTTGGAGAGGGTCAGTATCTTGTTGGTCAGTGCCAACAGGTGTTGGGCCTCGGCCTCGGCGATGCTGAAGTAGCGTTCGCGCAGCTGGGGCTTGTCGTCCAGTCGGCCCTGATGCAGAAGCTCCACGGTCATAATGATGCTGGAGAGGGGCGTCTTCATGTCGTGCACCATCGCGTAGGAGAAGTCCTCGCGGATGCGGAGCACGCGGCTCATGCGGCGCAATATCTTCACCTGCCACACGATGCAGCAGATGACGAAGAGCATCATCACGGCGGTGGCGGCGAGGAGGAGGCCCATGCGGGCAAGTATTATGCGATATGGATTTAATAGAATAGCTTGAACGCTTTGTGATTTATCTATTCTGAGAGGAATTATTTTTGTTCCTATCGCATTCCACTGTTGTTTCTTTTCTGTTTTATTCATCAGAATATAGAAATCCGTTTCTAGATGATGTTTCGCCAATGCTGCTTTATAGATGGAGTCTAAGTTATTGAGATTAACATTGATTCCGTATTTACTTAAGCTCTGAAATAGGTATGTTGCTTCTGGTAAATTCTCTTTTTTACCAGTGCGAGGTTTTCCTAAGAATGTTGTACCTTTAGGCAATTCTCTGAAGTGTGTTGTTGCTTCTTCCAGCGTGGATTGTTCAAAGATTTCGTTATACGTCCTTGTTATTTCTTTTTTCAACACATTGAATGTATTATACAGCCACACCCCTTGCAGCCCGATAATGACTACTAGGCCGAGCATTGCCATCCAGTGTATATACTTCTTGTTCTCAATCATAGGGCCAAAGATACGGAGTTTTTTGGTTTGACATCTGTTTTGGTGCTTAAAAAGTTTGTTCCTGCACTGCCAAGGGGGTGTCTTGGTAGTCACTCGGGGTGGTCTTGGCTGTATCTTGATGTGACGAAAAAGCCTTATTCGTATAACCAATAAGGCTTTTTCGTACTACCAATAAGGCTTTTTCGCAGGACGAATAAGGCTTTTTCGTCACGTCAAGGTAGTCCCAAGGCGCCGTCGTGGCAGTGCCAAGAGGGTCACTTGTCAGCCAGGAGCGGAGATTGCACGTCGTGTTCGCAGGTCAGGTCCCAGGTGCCATTCTCTGCATCGTAGGCGTAGGACTGGTAGGTGAGGCCCAGGGCATCGGGGGTGTAGACGGCGCGTTCGCGCAGGTCGGTGTAGGCTTGTTGTCTTGTATCCCAGCGGGCGCATTCGATGGTGACGGTGGCATCGGCGGCGTAGGCATAGCGCAGGGTGTAGGCGGGGCGGTAGTCCTGGAGGTCTGCATCCCAGCGGAGGACCTCGCGGGCCAGGAGGCGGTGGGCGTCATCGTAGGTGCAGCGGTACTTCAGGTGGTGGCGCAGGTAGCGGCCGTCGTCCGTCTTGCGGTAGATGTAGCGGGTTTCGACGCCGGTGCTGTCGGCGGGTTCGGAGTTGTAGGCGAAATCATTGGCGGGAGCCGTGGCAAAACCCAGGTTGATACCCATATTCACCATCACGATCAAAGACATAACTAAGCATTTCATAATTCTTGCAGTTTTAAAAGGGTTTATACTATTTGTTATTTGTTTCTGTCCTTTTGACACTGCAAAGATAGGGAGGGCGGGGGAGGGGGAAGGTTATCGGAAGGTTAACGTTAGGTTAACGGGGAAAGTTAGGCGCGGATTACGCGGATTGCACGGATTAATTTTAAGACAAACACAGAAAATTCCGTGAAATCCGCGTAATCCGCGCCTAAAAATCAGAGTTTCAGCACCACGCGGTCGCCCAGCCGCTTCGCCATCACGCTCTGCACCTGCCGCATCTCTTTGTAGCGGGTCAGGACGGCGGTGCAGCGGTCGTTGTCGGCCAGGACGGCGGGGTCCTGGAGGGCGCGCATCAGGTGGGTCAGTTCCTCGCTGACGATGGCATACTTGAAGTTCACCATCAGCAGGGGCACCAGCTCGTAGAGGCGTTCCTCGTCCGTGACGATGTGCTGGTTCTTGCTGTGGTACTTGCTCAGCTGGTAGCGGTCGCTCACCAACTCGGCACTGAGCTGGCTGATGGCGGGGTCGGGGTGGTTGAGGAAGTAGTGCTCGGCCACGAAGCCCTCGGTGCCGATGCGTTCGGCGGCCTCTTGGAGCATCCGGCGGTGCAGGGGATTGTGGAAGGCCAGGTCGTCCTCGTGCAGGTCCTGCACCACGTATTCGGTGACGGTGACGGGCACCTCGCGGCCCTCGTCGTCGGTGACGTTGCACATGACGCGCTCGCCGTAGCGGACGACCATCTGGAGGATGAGCCGCTCGTAGCGGTAGAACTCGCGGCCTTCCTTCTCTTCCTGGGGGATGAAGGACACGTAGTCGGCGGGGGCCGGGGCGGGGAGGTCTTCCGCGGCGGGGGGCGGGACATCCGGCGGGGCGGGTGCGTCTGCCGGGGCATCCGTTGCCGATGGTGGGGCGGCTTGCGTTTGTGCCTGTGCCTGGCGGCGTTCGCGTTCGCGCTGCTCGGCGCGTTGTTCGGCCTGCTTCTCGCGGCGTTTGGCCACTTCGCTCACCAGGAGGCGGTCCTCGACGTGCAGCAGTTGGGCGCATTCTTTTATATAGACGTCGCGCACGATGGCTTCGGGGATGACGGCGATGCTCTGCACCAGGCTGCCGATGAGTTCGGCGCGCTTGATGGGGTCGCGGCCCGCATCGTCCAGCAGGAGGTTGGTCTTGAAGCGGATGAAGTCCGTCTCGTGCTCCTGGATGAACTGGCGGAACTCGGTGCCGTTGTGTTGCCGGGCGAAGGAGTCGGGGTCCTCGCCGTCGGGCAGGAGGCAGACCTTGATGTTCATCCCCTCCTCCAGCAGCATGTCGATGCCGCGCAGGGAGGCCTTGATGCCGGCGGCGTCGCCGTCGTAGAGGACGGTGAGGTTGTTGGTGAAGCGGTGTATCAGCTTGATTTGGTGGGTGGTCAGGGCCGTGCCCGAAGAGGCCACCACGTTCTCCACGCCGCTCTGGTGCATGGAGATGACGTCCGTGTAGCCTTCCACCAGGAAGCAGCGGTCTTGCTTCACGATGGCCTGCTTGGCCTGGTAGATGCCATAGAGTTCGTTGCTTTTGTGGTAAATCTCCGAATCGGGCGAGTTGACGTACTTCACTTTCACGCCCTTGGTGGCGGCGGCCAGCACACGTCCGCCGAAGGCCACCACCTTGCCGCTGAGCGTGTGGACGGGGAAGATGACGCGGCCCCAGAATCGGTCGCGCAGGCGGTGGTCGTCCGTCTCGTAGCAGAGGCCGGTCTTGACGAGGAAGTCTTTCTGGTAACCTTTGGCCAGGGCCTCCTTGGCGAAGGCATCGTGGCTCTCGGTGCAGTAACCCAGTTGGAACTTCTCGATGATGTCGTCGCGGAAGCCACGGCTGCGCAGGTAGGCCATGCCGATGTTGCGCCCCTCGTCCGTGTCGCGCAGGGTGTGGCGGAAGTAGTCGCAGGCAAACTGGTTGACGACGAAGAGGCTGTCGCGTTCGGTCTGTGCGGCCTTCTCTTCGGCGGTCTGTTCGCGTTCCTGGATTTCGATGTGGTACTTCTTGGCCAGGAAGCGCAGGGCATCGGGGTAGGACAGTTGCTCGTGCAGCATGATGAAGTGCACTGGGTTGCCCCCCTTGCCGCAGGCGAAGCACTTGCAGAGGTTCTTGGCGGGCGAGACGTAGAACGACGGCGTCTTGTCGTCGTGGAAAGGGCACAGGCCCACATAGTTCACCCCGCGCTTGCGCAGGGTGACAAAGTCGGACACGACGTCGTAGATTTGCGCCGCGTCCATGATGCGGTCGATGGTGGAGTGGTCAATCATTTA